>CADEFX010000085.1 GCA_902826715.1 uncultured Hyphomicrobiales bacterium
CGCAAACGAGCGCGTCACCGTGCGAATCTGCTGCTGCCACTGCCGGTGATCGTCGAGCGTCGCCCCCTTGAACTCTGCCGAGAGACGATCGCGCAGGCTGCTGAAATCGGGAGGCGCGGAACGGTCGAGCTCGACGGCGATCAGGCGCGGAACTGGGAGCGATTTGAGGGCATCGGACTGCCCGAGCCATGGCTCGACGAGAGCGGTCGACTCCTCGATGCTGAGCGCCTTGACGCTGCGGACGCCGGGCTGGGCGACCAGAAATGCCGCCACGTCCTTGGCAAACTTGTCGTTGTCGCCGCGCTCGCGCGGCTCGACCTGGACTGTAACCTCGCTCGCCACATCCTTGAGCCAGGCGGTGGCGGACTGGTTGATCATGTAGACGGCGCCGGCAGTGAGGCAGGCCAGGAAGCACATAATGGTGATGACGAGCGTGAGCGACTTGCCAGTGACGGAGCCCGCCGGAACGATGGGCGTATGCGCCAACGCTTCCTCGGCGGTGACGCTGCGGCGCTCGCCGCCGATCTCGTCTCCGGCGTCGAGGTCGACGACCTGACGCGGCGCCTGGGTGCGCGCCGTCACGGTCGACGGACCAGTATAGTCGTCGTCGAGAAAGCGAGACCGGGGATCGTCGTGAGCGGCCTGTCCACGCCCGCCCTGCGGCCGGTCATACGGTCCGGACATGACCGTCCTGCAGCTCGAGCCGGGGCGCCTTGTACTGACGCATCAGCTGATGGTCGTGAGTGGCGATGACGACCGAGGTACCAAGGCGGTTCAGCTCAATGAAGAGACGCAGCAGGCGGCGCGCCATCTGCGGATCGACGTTACCGGTCGGCTCGTCGGCCAACAGCAGCTCGGGCTTGCCTATTACCGCGCGGGCGATGGCCGCGCGCTGTTTCTCGCCGCCCGAGAGCACGGAGGGAAAGTGATTGATGCGCTCGCCGAGGCCGACCCATTGCAGCAGGTCTGTGACATCCTCCCGGTAGTCCGTGATGCGCTTGCCGACTACGCGTAGCGGCAGGGCCACGTTCTGCCATGTCGTCAGGTGATCGAGCAGGCGAAAATCCTGAAACACGATGCCGATGCGGCGACGGAGCTGGGCACGCCGCGATGCACTGATGCGGCTGACGTCCTGGCCGAAAAGCTGCAGGTTGCCGCGCGTGGGCTGCAACGACATGAAGATCATGCGCAGCAACGACGACTTGCCGGCGCCCGAGGGGCCGGTGAGAAAATGAAATGACCCGGGACGCAAATGGAAGTTGACGTCGTGGAGCACCTCGGCTCCCCGGCCATACTTCAGCCCTACGTTCTGCAGCCTGATCACCTAAACCCCATCAGCCGTGGCCTAGAGCGCGATCGTTTCGCATGGACGTACGTCCGGCTCCATGCGCCGGCGCGTAGCGCCACTTCGCCGCGACGCGTGAATCGCACTCTAAACTTATGACTTAGAGCGGGATTCACGTTTCGGCCGAGGCACCCGGGGTGCGGACAAACGAGTTCCACCGAAACGATCCTGCTCTAGAGCCCGACCGCCGCGCACCACATTTATGCGAGATGGCAGGCCCTGATCAATCGCCGATGAATGTGGCGGCGGTGGGAAACGCAAGGCCGCCCGGACCAGACGCCGGGGTGCAGTCGTCTACCATCACTTCGCCAATCCGGCCACGATCTGATATCACGAGGACCGATTTGGGAACACGGCAGCTCGACACCCATGAACCAACCTGACCGGACGACCAGCCGGATCGAGGTCATCTTTTCGGCTGAAGTGATCGCGGCCCGCATCGATGCCCTGGCCAAGGATATAGCCGGCGCAGGCCTTGAGCGCCCGCTGGTCGTCTCGGTGCTGACGGGCAGTTTCGTGTTCTCGGCCGATCTCTTGCGCGCGCTGCACCGGACCGGTCTGGAGCCGGAGGTCGATTTCCTATCCCTGTCCAGCTACCGGCACGACACGACGTCCACCGGCAGCGTGCGTATCCTGCGCGACCTGGACCTTGAGGTGGCGGGCCGCGACATTCTGCTCGTGGACGATATCCTGGATACAGGGCGGACGCTGGCCTTCGCCCGCGACCTGATTGCCGCACGCGGGGCCCGCCGGGTAGTAACGTGCGTGCTGCTCAACAAGCGCATGCGCCGCGCAGTCGATATCGAGGCGGATTACATTGCCTTCGAATGCCCGCCCGCTTTCGTGCTAGGCTACGGCATGGACCTCGCGCATCGCTATCGGGAACTCCCGTTCGTGGGGCACCTCGCGCCGATGGAGCCAAAGTCCTGAACCGAGCGCGACCGCGGGGGCTTCCATGGCACGAATTCTTCTCGCCGATGACGATCAAGGCTCCCTCGACTTCGTGCGCCGCGCGCTCGAGATGGACGGACACACGGTGGTGCCGACAGTGGACGGCAATGAGGCGCTGGAGCGGCTGAAGTCGGACGGTCCGTTCGACGTGCTGGTGACGGACGTACACATGCCGGGCCTTGATGGCATCACACTCGCCGGCAAGGCGTCCGATGTGCAGCCGGGCATCAAGCTGCTGATGATGTCAGGGGTGGCCGACGTGCTCGATCGCGCGCGCGATCTCCATGACAAGGGCGCGCGGCTGCTGGCAAAGCCGTTTCCCATCGACAGAATCCGCGCCGAAGTCCGGGCTGTGTTGAGCTAGTAGGCCTTGCAGCTCCGCGCGGGGAACGGACGATGATTGGCGTGGACGGATGCCGCATCAACCTCCTGGCGCAAAAAGAAGGCCGCATGCCTCCTTCTACGCCGACAAGGGTCTACGTCGTTGTGGCGGCCATGGTCGCGATTGCGGTGCTTGGTTTCGGGCTCATCGACGATACGCGCGTCGACTAGATCGGCGTCCCTCGTTTTTGCCATCTTGAATCGGTTAGCTGGGGTCGCACGTTGATAGTGGGATCCAAACCCTGATGCGCGACTTCGGTCTTTGCGTTCGCTCCGGGCCTGACATTGCAATCACAGCGCTCGCGTCGGCGGTGCCGGAACATTGCATCGATCAGCAGGCAACGCGCGATATCGTTCTGTCCATCGCGCCCGGGCTGCGCAGTCACGAAGCCCTTTTTCTCAATACCGGCATTAAGACGCGCTATTCCTGCGTACCCCTGGAATGGCACTTCGAGTCGCACGGCTGGGAGGCCCGCAATCGCGTTTTCCAGGAGGCTGCGGCCGACCTCCTGGAACGCGCGAGCCGGGACTGCATCGCCCGGTCAGGCATCGATACCAGTGAAATCGAAGCCATTGTGACGGTGTCCACCACGGGATTGGCCGTCCCCAGCCTGGACGCCATCCTGGCCAATCGCCCGGGCCTCCCCGCCACCATTGAGCGGCTACCCATTTTCGGCCTTGGCTGCGCCGGCGGCGTGAGCGGCCTTGCGCGCGCCGCGCGGATGGCGCGCTCATTGCCGCGAGGCGTCGTGCTGCTCCTCGTCGTCGAGCTCTGCACCATCAATTGCCGCAACACCGATCACACCATCAAGAACTTCATCTCGACGGCGCTGTTCGGCGATGGCGCGGCGGCGCTGCTGCTGCATCGCACGTCCGACGGCGACCCTCCGCGCCGTCTCGTTGCGTCCGGTGAACACATGTGGCGGCGAAGCGAACACATGATGGGCTGGTCCATCGAGGATGACGGTTTCGGAGTCGTCCTCAGCCCCGATATCCCGCGGTGCGCACGCGAGGAGCTGCGGCCGGCCGTGGATCATTTTCTCGCCAGTCATGGGTTGGCGTTGGGCGACCTCGCCGGTGTCGTGATGCATCCGGGCGGGCGCAAGGTGCTGGAGGCCGCGCAAACGGCCTTGGCCTTGCCTCAAGAAGCATTTCACCACGCCTGGGACGTCCTTGCGGAATACGGCAATATGTCATCCCCAACGGCACTGTTCGTGCTCCAGCGCACGCTGTCGGCGGAGGCGTCCGGACTGCATTTGCTGATCGCATTCGGACCGGGCTTCTCCGTGTCCTTTGCCCTGCTGGACCTCTGATCCGTGGACGTCGCCCTCGGGCTACCGCAAATGGCGGCATTGCTGATCCTGATCCAGCGCGGCGCTGAGGAGATTCATTCGGCACGCAACACCAGGGCGCTTGTTGCGCGAGGCGCGCGGGAGGAAGGTGCGGGTTACTATCCGGTGGTGGCGGTTGCCCATTTGAGCTGGATCGCGGGGCTTTTCTTTCTCATCCCGGCGTACGCGCAGCCGATCTGGCCATTGATCTGGCTATATCTCACTTTGCAGATCGTGCGCTATTGGGTGATCGCGACGCTCGGGCCGTATTGGACGCACCGCATCATTACCATCGACGATGCTCCGGTAGTGTCGTCCGGCGCCTATCGTTTCGTGAGGCACCCCAACTACGCCATCACTGTGGCCGAGACGCTGCTGCTACCATGTGCGTTCCGGGCTGTTGCGCTTGCCCTCATCATGACCGCAATCTGGGTGGCGGTTCTGAGCTACAAGATCCGGCTTGAAGATGCCGCGCTCGCTGCGCGTCACAGGTGAGACATCAGACCAGCTTGTAGTCGCGGACGCGGTAGGTGGCGGTGCGTACCGCATCCGGGCCTGAGCCGGCAAGATTGCTGTCGTGTTGCAGAAGCGTGGCCTCGCTCTCGAAGCTCACCTCGGCAATGCCGCCGATCTTGACTTCAAGCTCGGGGATCCTGCTTGCCGGCGCCGCCGCTTGCTCAAGCAGCGTGTGCCGGACATAGCCGACGAGGCCCTCCAGAGGCATCACGCGCGCATTGAGGCGATCCGACCAGCCGGGGTCAAGCGCACCAATGGCGATGAGAATCACCTTGGCGGCATCGACGGCAGGCCGATCGACAATCACATCGGGCTCGGTGACGAGACGCGACACGGCGCCAACGAAATGCTCGGAATCGATGTTGCATTCGGCAATGCGCGGCGACGTGTAGGCGATCCGCCGCGCCTCGATGCTGTCGAACCAGAGTTCGGGAAATCCGTCGATGGCGACCTCCTTGGCCAGCGCGTTCGTCCCCGGAGCATCGAGGCAATGGCTCTGGATGTAATAGCGGACGCCCGGCAACTCTGCCGTCATGACGCCGTGGGGATTGAGCCAGTGCCGGCGGAACTGGTCGCGGCTGATGTCCTCCCGGCGCCGCATCATGCTGATGGCTGCGATCATGGACGTGCCTGCTCCCGTTGGCTCGCCCGCCAGCATGGCCGGCTTACCGGATGGGGTCAAACAAGGCCTTTACCGCTTGGGGATCGCGTTGATGCGAGCGCGCACGAACGTCTGGAAGCGATCGGCAGACGGGGTCAGTTTGGCATCCCGAACGCGAAGCACCGAGACGACATTGCGCACATTCCACCCCCGCACGCCAACGACTGCCAACGACCCCGCACGCAAATCCTCGGCGATGACATATCGGCTGATTGCGCCAATGCCATAGCCCTTCTTGAGCGCATGCACGAGCGCCTCATTCGACGGCAGCTCAAGCCTGCGCCGGGGAACGATGCCGAGGCGCGCCAATTCCGCATCCGCCGAGATACGGGTCGCTGTCCCCTCCTCGCGCAAGACCCAGGTCAGCTTCTCCAAGACCTCCCGCGAGGCCCGCCGCGGAGCCAGCTGCGATTTGCCGGCGACAACAACCTCATATTCCAGCAAGGGCTCCATCTCGATTTCGGGCGCGCCGACGGCGCCAGCCACAAATCCGAGTTCGGCGCGATGCGATCGAAGCTGTTCGGTCGCATGGACGGCAGTCGCCACCTGCAAAGCGACGCGCACTCCCGGATGAGATTGTTGAAATTCGGCGATGATCTCGGGCAGCAGATGGACGCCTGTCAGGGACGATGCTACGACAGACACTGAACCTGTGCCGCTCTCGCGGAACTCGGAGATTCCGCGCTCGGCCTGTACGAGCAGTGCTTCCGCGCGCAAGACGTGGTTGGCGATGAAGTCGCCCGCATTCGTGAGCGCACCGTCTCGCCGCGCCCGCTCGACAAGCTTAATCCTCAAGGCGTGCTCCAGATCGGAAACGTGCTTGGAGATTGCCGGCTGGCTGATACGCAGCTCGGCCGCAGCGGCCGAGAACGATCTCCGCCGGGCGAACGCAGCAAACGCACGCAATTGCGCTTCTAGCTTCATAACTTCAGCTTATACCAAAACGTCTTGTATGTATTTTTTGTTGATGCGCTCATGGATTATCATTGAGACCGAGTTGCTGCCGGACTGTGCAATGCACGAAGTGTCATTCTCCGAGGGGCCATCATGCCTGCTTTCATCTGCTCGACCTGTGGCACACAGTATCGCGAGTCTGTCGTTGTGCCCGAAGCTTGTCCGGTCTGCGTAGACGAACGGCAGTACGTTCCGGCGTCGGGACAATCCTGGACCACGCTGGAGAAGCTTCGGAGCGGGCACAACAACAAATTCCGACGCCTCGTTGATGGGCTGACGACCATCGAGACCACACCGGCGTTCGGTATCGGACAGCGCGCCTTCCTGGCGCACACGCCAGGCGGCAACGTGCTGTGGGAGTGCATCGCACTGATCGACGACGCCACCATCGACATCATCAAGGGGCTGGGCGGTGTGAGCGCAATCGCGATTTCCCATCCGCACTACTACACGACAATGGTGGAGTGGAGCCGCGCGCTCGGCGGCGTGCCGATCTACCTGCACGCGGCAGACCGCGATTGGGTCATGCGGCCGGACCCCGCCGTACAGCTTTGGGACGGAAATACCAAGTCCATTGCACCGGGTGTGACGCTGGTCCGGCTGGGAGGGCACTTCGAAGGCGGCACGGTGCTGCACTGGGCGGATTGGCAAGGCCGCGGGGTGCTGCTGTCGGGCGACATCCTGCAGGTGGTGCCGAGCCGGCACGTCAGCTTCATGTGGTCCTATCCGAACCTGATCCCGCTCTCCGCGGCGAAGGTGCAGCGCATGGCCGAGATCCTGGAGCCGTTTCAGTACGACGCCGTCTATGGCTCGTTTTCGGGCCGAGGCCAGATCGACCGCGACGGCAAACGCGTGGTTGCCGAGTCGGTGGGGCGCTACATTGCGCGCATCAGCGAGGCGTAGTCATCACGCCAAGGCTTTGACCGGTCGGCCGGCGCCAAGTTGACACCGGGCGAGGCGTCTTTCACCATCGCAACAGCATTTCTCAAGCGTCGTACCGAGACATGAGCCCTTCGGACATTTCGTGGCAAAATCTGATTTCGGCTTTGCACGGGTCGGGCCGCAAGGCGGCGCTGGCGATTACGGGCGGCGGCAGTGGTGCGGTCGGCGAGTTGCTGCGTGTCCCAGGGGGCTCCCGGCTGCTGATCGAGGCGCAGATCCCCTACGATGAGACGGCTCTTGCCACGTTTCTCGGCTTTGCGCCGACACAGTCATGCAGTGCCGACACGGCCATCGCCATGGCGCTGAGCGTGCGAACGCGCGCGGCGCGGCTGGCGCCTGCCGGCTCCGATCTGGTCGGCCTCGGCGCGACGGCAGCGCTCGTCAGCGATCGTCCACGCAAGGGCGAGCACCGGTTTCACATCGCATACGCCAACGCGGCCGGCATCGCCCACTGCACAGGTGTGATGGCCAAGGGCCGCCGTGACCGCGCCGCTGAAGAGGATCTCGTAGCGCGCGCCATCATCCTGTGGCTGGCCCGGGCGTGCGGCGTAGCCGCGCCATCGCCGCGCAGCCTGCTGGACACGGATGAGCATTTTGCGGAGGCGGTCTTCACGGGCGGAGATAGCATCGATCAGCTCCTGGCGGGCAGCATCGCGCGTCTCACTGCCCAGCCCGATGGCCAATTGACGGTGGCGGCACCGACGCCCCTTGTGCTGATGCCAGGATCCTTCAACCCTGTCCACCCCGGGCATGAGTTGCTGGCGCGGATCGCGGAGGATGTGAAGCAGCAGCCGTTGGCGTTCGAAATCTCTGTCACCAATGTCGACAAGCCGCCGCTTGAGGGAGAGACGGTAAGACGCCGGCTTGCGCAGTTCGCCTGGAAGTCGGCGGTCGAGCTGACGCGAGCGCCCACGTTCCTGGAGAAGTCGCGCTTGTTTCCAAAGGTGACGTTTGTCATCGGGGCGGACACGGCCGAGCGCGTCGTCGCCCGGAAATACTACGGCGGCGATGAAGACCGCATGCATCGCGCGCTGGAAGAGATCGGCAATTCCGGCGGAAGTTTTCTGGTGGCCGTGCGCAGCGACGGCGCCGGGTGCCTGCGCGCGCTGAGCGACATTCAGGTGCCGCAACGCTATGCCGATCTCTTCGTGGAGATCCCGGAGCACCGCTTCCGCCTTGATCTCTCCTCGTCCGAGATACGGGCGCGGGGAGAGGGTTTGGGTGACGCATAGCGCCCGCGCCCGATCACCGGAAACGAAGCTCGCGATAGCCGCCTCGCGCCGTGTCGTCGGTCCTTTTGCGGAAGTGCGCGCCGTTGCCGTTGTAGCCGAGCACGCGGCGCTCAAGCCTACCCTCGACGTTGCGGTTCACGCCGGTCTGCCAGGAATCGATCTCCGATGCGAGCAGGCCCTCAGAGGCCTTGATAACCGCCTCCGTCCACTCTGCCACCTGCTCGGGACGGGTCTCGACGCGCGTATAATTTTTGTCTTTCATGAAGCTCAGCAGGCCGGCATGAAAATTCACGCAGTGCTCGATGGCGTGAGGGATGTTGCCGCGGGCCGTGTGCGGGCCGAGCACCATGAGCATGTTGGGAAAGCCATCTGCGAGCATGCCGAGGTAGGTTCGTGGCTGCCCGGCCTTCCAAATGTCCTTGAGGCTTGTACCGCCGGGGCCGCGAAGATCGATGCGATCGAAGGCGCCCGTCACGCCGTCGAAGCCGGTGGCTGTGACGAGAATATCAAACTCGTGCTCCTTCCTGGTCGTCTTGACGCCGTTAGGTGTGATGCGCTCGATGGTTTCATCGTTGATGACATCCACCAGATGGACATTGTCGCGATTATAGGCTTCGAAGTAGCCGCTCTCCAGCGGCACGCGCCGCGTGCCGAAGCCGTGGTCCTTCGGGATCAACTTTTCGGCGACGGCGGGATCTTTGACGCGCTGGCGGATCTTCCTGGCGACGAACTCGCTCATCAGCGCGTTGGCCCGCTCGTCCGACAGCACGTCGCTGAAGTTGCCGATCCAGATGCCGAAGCCGGGTTCCGCATAAAGCTTCTCCCAGAACGCCTCGCGCTCCTCAGGCGACACGTCCAGGGCCTTGCGCGGATCGGTCTGATGAATGAACCATGACGATGTCTGGCGGCAGTGAGCGTAGATCTCGTCATAGCGGGACTTGATCTCCTCCATCTCCGCCTTGCTAATCTTGGCATTGTGTAGCGGAGCCGCCCAATTCGGCCGTCGCTGAAAGACTGTGACTTGCTTGGCCTGCTTGGCAATCTCGGGGATCGCCTGGATGGCGGTGGCGCCGGTGCCGATGACGCCGACACGCTTGCCCGTGAAATCCACGGGTGTGTGGGGCCATCGTGCGGGATGATAGGTCGGGCCCCGGAAACTATCGCGGCCCTCGATGGCGGGCAGAGTGTAGGCCGAGAGAATGCCGACGGCAGTGATCAGAAAGCGCGAGCGGGCCTGCTCGCCGCTTTCGAGGGCGACCGTCCAAGTCGTCGTGGCCTCATCCCAATGAGCTGACTTGACCGTGGAGCGGAACTGCATATCGCGCCGCAGGTCGAACTTGTCGGCGACGTGGTTCAGGTATTCCAGCGTGTCGGGCTGCGGGGAGAAATGCTCCTTCCAATCCCATTCCTGCATCAGCTCCTTCGAGAAGGAGTAGCCATAGGTCCAGCTTTCCGAATCGAAGCGCGCGCCGGGGTAGCGGTTCCAGTACCAGGTGCCGCCTATGTCGGTGCCGGTCTCGAACACGCGCGCGGTCATCCCAAGCTCGCGCAAGCGGTAGAGCATGAACATGCCGGAGATGCCGCCGCCGATGATGATGGCGTCGAAGTCCGCGGCTTTGCCCGCGGATCGTTGTTGCGCAATCGTCTGCGAAATGGTCATTGCGGTTTCTCTTGATTGTCTTTCGTTCCGGGAAGGCGGGGCGTGTCTAGGAGAGGGAGACTAACAGAGCATACCGTTAGCAATCGAGCGCATCCTTGCGACCGCCGTGACGGAGCAATGGCGTCAGCGCGACAAGACCATGGGCCTGAAGTGATGAGTGCCGTCACGCTCCAATTGCGCGATGAGCCCGAATTCCCAGTCCAGATAGGCTTGCTTGGCGGAATCCGGAACATCCGTCCCTTCGTAGGGACGGCGATAGCGATCGATCGGAGGCGACGCCAGCCGCGTCTCGCCGGTCTCGAGCTGGTGCCCCGCGGCCGTCCACGCGCCGGTGCCACCTTCCAGCACGTAGACGTCTGCCCCCACCCTTTCGGCTAGCTCAGGCGCGACAAACTGCGCAAGCGTGCCATCCGGACAGGCCACCACGTAGCGGCTCGCCGCGGGCAGATTGGGCACCGAGTGCGGCAGCAGCGACCGGATGAGAAACCATGCACCGGGGATGTGACCTTTGCAGAAGACCGCATGTCGGGCGACATCGACCAAGACGGTGTCGCCATCGGTGGCGAGCCACGTCGCCAGCGTGGCGGGGTTGATGCCTTTGCTGAGAGGGGCGACTGGAACTTCAGCTTTTGGGATGCCCGTTTCCGCGAAGTCCGCCGTATCGAAGTCATCGGTCACGAAAACATCCCAGGCCATTTGCGCGAGCCACGACGCAGTCATATTGGCTCGAACGCCTTCGGCATCACATAGGACGATGCGCGCACCCCGGACGGTCGCATACATCTCCAGCTCCTGCACCAGCTGACCGCCGGGGATCGAGAGAAATCCGGGCACATGGCCCCGCGCATACTCCTCCGGACTGCGCACATCGAAAAAGTAGGTGGTGCGGCCGTTCTGGGTTGACCATCGGCGGACATTGTCGCGCGTCGCGCGCCTTACACCCGCGCGGTCCGCAACGCTGCGCGCTTTTCGAGTCGACTCCGCGGTGGCGGCTACCCCAGAGCTTTCCGGATACTTTCGCGACTGACCGAGAACGAGCTCTTGCCGGGCAAGGGTCCAGCCGATCGTCCCGTTACGCAAGGCCCAGACTTTGTTCGGCAGGCCGAAATTGATGAGTGTCTGCGTCCCCACGAGACTGCGCGTGCGCCCGGCGCAATGCACAATGACTTTCGTATCGGCATTGGTCGCCATTTCCGGAACGCGGAGCGCGAGCTCGGCGCCCGGCACGCTGATGCTGCCCGGTATCGTCATCGTCTGATATTCATCGAAGCGCCGGGCATCGACGACGATGCAGTCTTCCTCCGAGTCGATGAGCGCCTTGACCTCCTCGGCTGCCAGAGACGGCGTGTGGCAGACCGACTCCAGCAATTCACCGAAGGCCTTGCTCGGCACATTCACGTCGATGAACAGCTCGCCGCCTGCGGCCTTCCATCCTTCGATGCCGCCCTTGAATACCGACACGTCCACATAGCCCATAGCGTGCAGGCGCTGCGCGGCGAGTTCCGCAACGCCCTCGCCTGAGTCTATGGTAACAATGGGGACATCCCGTCGAGGCAGCTTTACATAGGCAAGCAGTTCCAGGCGCGACAGCGGAACGTTCGCGGCGAAAAGCGGATGTCCCTCGGCATGAGGTGCCTCTTCGCGTACGTCGAGAAAGGCAATCTCGTCACGCGCCTGCAACTTAGAACGGACCTGATCGTAGTCCTTCAGCGGCAGGCCTGAGCCGTTCTCTGACATTGGAGGCTCGCGCACCATCTGTTAGTCACCCATAGGCTGCGATAGGACATCTGTTGATATCTTAGAT
The DNA here is from genome assembly GCA_902826715.1 of uncultured Hyphomicrobiales bacterium. Classification (GTDB taxonomy): domain Bacteria; phylum Pseudomonadota; class Alphaproteobacteria; order Rhizobiales; family Hyphomicrobiaceae; genus CADEFX01. The sequence goes on from CADEFX010000085.1 coordinate 11,778, forward strand.
CGCAGCGCACTCCATGTCCGCGCTCTGTTCGGCGCAGTACATGCCGGGAGAAGAAGCCATGGCAGCCCCTTTGATCGTTTCGATCTCGCACTCGCTGGGGAAGGAAGAAGCTCTGCGCCGGCTCCGGCCCGGGTTCACGGGGGTGGCGGCTGCCCTGCCGATCCTGAAGGTGGAGCAGGAAGCGTGGAGCGAGGACAAGCTGGAGTTCCAGATCAGCGCGCTCGGCCAGGTCGCGACAGGATCGATGGATGTGGCCGAGGACCATGTGCGGGTCGAGGTACACCTGCCCTGGCTGCTGCAGCGAATGGCCGAGAGCATTCGCGGAGCGATCCAGGAGCGCGGGCGTATCTTGCTGGAGCACAAGCCACCGATCAGTTGACGCGGGTCACCCGCGCGCGGGCTTGAGGAATTGACTGGCGCCGGCGGCGATGAGGCGCGGGACGTGGGTGTAGATGTAGCGGCAGCCCTGGGCGACGACGTCGGCGACGTTGTCAGCCGTCGCGGGGAAGCCCGGGACTTTGCCGGCCGCGCGGATGGCGGCCATCGTCTCGTGGATGGCCTTGGCGACGGGCGGAGCCTTGGCATTGCCGGGAAAGCCCATGGACTGCGACAGGTCGGACGGACCGATGAAGAAGACGTCGATACCCTCGACGGTCAGGATGTCCTTGATGTTTTTCACGGCCTCCTGGTGCTCGATCTGCACGCAAACTAACGATTGCGCGTTCGCGGCCACGGTGAAGTCGGCCATCTTGGCGCCGAGACCCCACTTGTCGGGGCGCGTGCCAGCGGCCAGCCCACGCCCGGCACCTGGGCCGAACTTGACGGCAGCGACCGCGCGGCGGGCATCATCCGCCGTGTTGACGTGCGGGATCTGCACGCCCTGCACGCCGCGATCCATGAGAGACTGGATGTCGGCCGTGGCGTTGCTACGCGGTCGGCCAATGGGCGTCACGCCGGCAGCGTCGGCGGCCATGGACATGACCTCCACGTCGGCCGGACCGATGGAGCCGTGCTCGCAGTCGATCAGCACCCAGTCGAAGCCGGCATAACCCAGCATCTCCACGAGCTGCGGCGACGGGAACATGATGGAGGCGCCGAGCGCCGGCTCGCCGCGTTGGATTTTTTCCTTCATGCGATTCGGCGTCACGCGGCGGACCTCCAATTGTGCATGAGATTCGCCAGGCCAGTCACGATCTCTGGAACGAACCGAGCTGATCCAGATTGGGGCTTCTCATGATCGATTTTCTTCATCGAAGGGATCAAATCATTCAATTGGATTGATGGGTCGTCAACCCCTATCTCCCGATCGCCTGCGAAGCGCCACCTGAGGCGCTTGCGCTGGCTGACATGGAAAGGAGACATATTATGGGACGTATTCTCGCCCTGGCCTACGGCGTGGCGGCCTACCTCGTGTTTTTCGGCACAATTCTCTACGCCATCGGCTTCGTCGCCGGGATTTTCGTACCGAAGACGATCGATACCGGAGAGGTAGCGTCTGCCGGCGTGGCGATCGTCATCAACGTGCTCCTCCTTTCGATCTTCGCCGTTCAGCACAGCGTCATGGCCCGGAAGCCCTTCAAACGCTGGTGGACGCAAATCATCCCCGCCGCGATCGAACGCAGCACCTATGTGTTTCTGTCGAGCCTCGCGCTGATCCTGGTCTTCTGGCAGTGGCGGCCGATCCCTGCGATCGTCTGGCAGGTCAGCGAGCCGACGCTGGCGGCAGCGCTGCTCGGGCTATCACTGATTGGATGGGTCATCGTGTTTCTCAGCACGTTCCTGATCAACCACTTCGAGCTGTTCGGCGTGCGTCAGGTGATACTAAATCTCTTGGGGCGCGATGGCGGTGGTGACACAAAGTTCAAGACGCCGCTGCTCTACAAGCTGGTGCGCCATCCGCTCTATCTGGGATTCATCATCGCGTTCTGGGTCACGCCGGTCATGACCGCAGGCCATCTGCTCTTCGCGCTGGTCACGACCGCCTACATCCTCGTCGGCATCGTGCTCGAGGAGCGGGATCTGATCGAGCACTTCGGCGACGAGTACAGGCGTTACCGCGAGCGCGTGTCCATGCTTGTCCCCTTCTGGGGAGGAAAATCCTCTTAAGCAAAGCGCGATGATTACGCGGGTGAGCGCCGGCGTACGAGGACGGCGCGCTCGCGGCGGAGAAGATAAAGACCGGAGCCAATGACGATGGCGATGCCCGTCAGCGAGATGGTATCGGGAACGAAGCCCCACAACAGGTAGCCGAGCAGCAGGGCTAGCAGGATGGTCGAGTAGCGGAAGGGCGCGACGACGGCAATCTCGCCGATGCGCATGGCAACGATGCCGAGATAGTAGCCGAAGAAAACGGCCGTTGATGCGAGCGCCAGCAAGATTAGAGCTTTGGGCGACGGCACAACCCATGTCTCCACGGGCAGGAGAGGCAAGCCGCCAAGCATGATGAGCACGGAGGAGGCGAAGGCAACGTAAAGCGAAGGGACGGATGGATCAATGAAGCGCGTGGTGAGATCGCGTATCGAGGTGAAGAGCAGCGCGGCCAGCGCTATCCAGACGTGCGCGTTGATGCCTTCCGCGCCCGGCCGGATGATGAGCAGCACGCCGGCGAGGCCGGCAAGCGAGGCCGTCCAGCGGCGCCAGCCGACAGCGGCGCCGAGCAGCAAAGCGGATCCTGCCGTGACGGCGAGCGGCGTGACCTGAAGGATCGCCGTCGAGGTGGCCAGCGGAATATAGCGCAATGCCGCGACGATGAAGAGCGAAGCGAGCGACGCGGCGAAGATGCGGATCATGATCGAGGTCTGCAGGAGCACGCGCACGGGCCGCATGGCTCCGCGCCACCAGGCGACAACGCCGATCAAGAGAGTGGCCATCAGCCCGCGCACGACGATGATCTCGCCGGTGGGCAACTCCTCGGTGACGAGCTTGACGATGGCGTCGTTGATGACGAAGCCCGAGGCGGAAGCAAGGATCGCCGCAATGCCGCGCAGATTGTCGGTCATAAGGCGCGCCCGCGCCGGGCAAGACGGCGCTCACGTATGAAGGATACGAGGCCGGCGCCGACGACGACGAGGATGCCAAGGATGGCCAGCGCATCAGGAACCTCGCCCCAGACAACGAGGCCGAGGATAATGGCCCAGAGAATCGTGAAGTAACGGAACGGCGCGAGCGCCGACATCTCGGCGTTGCGCATGGCGACGACGAGGCAGACGAAGCCAGCCGACATGAGGACGGCAGCGGCGAGCACCATGCCCGCGGCGTGGAGCGACGGCGCGGGCCAGGGGCCAAGCGGCAGCAGGATAAGCGAGGAGAGGCCGGCGAAGCCGGCCGAGACCGCACCGATGGGCAGCGTCGGCGTCGTCGGATCGATACGGCTGGTGGCGAGGTCGCGCATCGACATGCAGAGCATTGCGGCCACCGCCCACAGAGACCACCACGCGAAGCCGGCCGTGCCAGGCTTCAGGATGAGGAGGACGCCGACGAGGCCGGCGAAGGCTGCAAGCCAGCGTTGCCAGCCGACGCGCTCGGCGAAGAGCCAGGCGGCGGCGACAGTCGTGACGAGCGGAATGAACTGCAGGATGGCGGTGGCGTTGGCGATCGGCATGTATTGAAGCGCGGCGTTGAACATCATGCCGGCACCGACCTCGCCTGCGATGCGCAGGCCCAAGGCGGGCGACCACATGCCGGGATGGCGCCAGCGCACGCCTTGGGTAATCGCGATCAGCGACAAGATCAGGCAGGTGAGGACACCGCGGCCCATGATTGCTTCGCCGAGGCCGATCTCGGGGATGGCAATGCGCAGGCAGGCATCGGTCGACATCATGGCCATGCCGGCTCCGATCACGGCGAGGATGCCGAGCTGAGTGTTGCGCGGGCGAGCGGCGGATGACTGGGAGGGCGCAGGAGCTGTCGCGGTGTCGTCAAGCGCCATGGCGCTGCCGATCTGCCGCCTGCGACATGGCAAGGCGCCGCAGCTTCTGCTCGCGGAAGAAGGTGTAGAGGCCCGCAGCGGCGACAATGACGATGCCGGCGAGCGTCGGCGCGTCAGGAAAATGATCGAAGATGACGATGCCGGAGACGATGGCAAACAGGATGATGGTGTAGCGGAACGGCGCGACGGCCGACACTTCGCCCGAGCGCATGGCGATGATGACGCAGAGCTGGCCCGTGAGAGAAAACATCGACGCGGCGCCGAGCTTGGCCATGAGGAGAGCGGACGGCATCTGCCACTCGACGAACAACGATGCCACGAGGCTCGCGACAGTGACCGCAGCGGCCGACAGCGTCATGATGAGAATTGGCGGCACGCGATGATCGACACGGCGGGTGGCAAGGTCGCGCACAGTAGCGGCGAGCACCGAGGCGATGCCAGCCAGCGCCCACCAATTGAAGGTGTTGGAGCCAGGCCGGATGATGACGAGGACGCCGAGCAGGCCGACGCAGGTCGCCGTCCAGCGGCGCCAGCCGACCTTGTCGCCGAGAAAGAGGGCGGATGCGGCCGTAATGGTCAGCGGGTTGAGCTGGGTGATGGCCATCAGGTCGGGGTAGGCCATGCGCGCCAGTCCGCTCTGGAAGAACCAGCCGCCGCCGACGTCGCCACCGGCGCGCAGAGCCATCGCAGCGCTCATGGCTGCCCTGATTTCCGTGAAAGCGCCGAGCCAAAGAGCGGCCACCACCGAGACGGTGGTGACGCACATGCCGCGAAGGAACAGAAGCTCGCTTGTGGGCAGTGGGCCGGCGGCGAGCTTCATCAAGGTGTCACCGCAGGCGAAGGAGGCCATCGCGACCGTCAAAGCGATGATGCCGGTGAGATTGCCCGCAGCTATGCGCGCCGCATCTGCGTGCTCCGCAGCGCGCAGGTCCCCGCTCGCGCGCTCGCCCACCCCCGTCTCCCCGCTTCGGACCCCTCAGGTCCGTCTGTTCTTGGTCAGCCGCCGGTGACGCTCATGTGGCGCTGGACGGCCGGGCGCTTGGTGCGCCGGTCGATGATGAAGTCGTGGCCCTTCGGCTTGCGAGAAATGGCCTCGGTTATGGCGTCGTGCAGTCGCGCGTCGTCGCCGCTTGCGCGCAACGGCGCCCGCAGGTCCGCCGCATCCTCCTGGCCGAGGCACATGTAGAGCGTGCCGGTGCACGTAAGGCGCACGCGGTTGCAGCTTTCGCAGAAATTGTGGGTCATCGGCGTTATGAAGCCGATGCGGCCGCCGGTCTCCCTGGCCTCGACGTAACGCGCGGGGCCGCCGGTGCGGTAGGGAATATCGTCCAGCGTTAGGCGGTCCATGAGACGCGCGCGGACGATGGAGAGCGGCAGATACTGGTCGGTGCGGTCGCCGTCGATGTCGCCGAGCGGCATCGTCTCGATGAAGGTTATGTCGTGGCCGCGGCCATGGGCAAAGCGAACCAGCTCCTCGAGCTCGTCCTCGTTGACGCCCTTCAGCGCCACGGAGTTGAGCTTGACCTTGAGGCCTGCCTTCTCGGCGGCCTCGAGTCCCCCCATGACGCCGCCGAAATCACCCCAGCGAGTGATGGCCTTGAAGCGATCGGGACGCAGCGTATCGAGGGACAGATTTATGCGCTCGACGCCGCAGGCCTTTAGTTCTTGCGCGTATTTGGCGAGCTGGCTGCCGTTGGTGGTGAGGGTCAGCTCATCGAGGGTGCCGGCGTCGAGATGGCGCGAGAGGGCGCGGAACAGCCAAAGGATGTTCTTGCGCACCAGGGGCTCGCCGCCGGTAATGCGCAGCTTCCTGACGCCGCGCGTAACGAAGGCCGAGCAGACGCGATCCAGTTCCTCCAGCGAAAGCAGATCGCGCTTGGGAAGAAACGTCATGTGCTCCGACATGCAGTAAACACAGCGAAAATCGCACCGGTCGGTGACGGAGACGCGCAGGTAAGTCACGTGCCGGCCGAACGGGTCGATCATGTCGGTTGCAGGAGCGGCAATTACCGCCGAATCGGCCATCCGGGTTCCATCTCCGAGATCCGTGGACGGGAACCAAGCCCCGTCGGGAGCATGACCCAACTGTAGGGTTTGGGCGCGTGCGTTTCAATCGCGACAAGAGCGATTTGCCGCCTTTTTGCGCACGCGCGCGGACTGCACAAAAGGCTAAGGCCCCGGGAAGCTGAGGCTTCCCGAGGCCTTCGACGCAATTCATGCGCAGCTGCTTAGCCGCGCGTGATTACTGCGAACGCGGCGCCGTGTCCTGCAGATCACCGAACACGCCAGACCGCGGAGCCGTCTCGTTCAGGTCGGTGAAGTAGTTGCCCGAGCGGGGAGCCGTCTCGTTCAAGTCCGTGAAGACAGAACGGGGCGCGATCTTGTTCAGATCCTCGAAGGTACCCTGAAGCGGGGCCGTTTCGTTGATCTGAGTGAAAACATCGCGGGGAGCGGCCTGGGCCGAAGCCGTGAACAGGCCAAAAGCAAGAACAGAGGCTGTGACAAGAGTTTTCATGGCAGTGCTCCTAAAATCCCTCGATATCGAGAGCGGGTTGATCATCGTTTTTTTTGAGCCGTTGCCGGCCCGATGAGCCTCATATGGCACATTGCTGCGCTGCCGAAAGGGTGCCTCACGCATGCGTGACGATGGTTGATCGCCGGGCGCGATGGCGTGAACAATTCGTTACTGAATGTAAGGATTTAGGTTGTAGAGCCTGGCTTATTGCGACGCAGCACGTCGTCCGCCTGGAGGTGGCGCCCGGTGTCCAGCAATTCCAGCATGTACTCTTCGTATGTGACGCCCGCCGCCTCGGCCCGGGCGAGGCGGAACTTCATGATCGACATCGACGGATTCTTCCAAGCCTCCCGGTGCACCTTGCGCCAGCGCCAGCCGACGAAGGCATCGTTGACCGGCTC
>CADEFX010000086.1 GCA_902826715.1 uncultured Hyphomicrobiales bacterium
ATGGTGCAGAAGTCGCTCGGCGTGAAGGCCGGCAAGGAGTTGAACGGCGCCACAGTGTGCGTGCAGACGGGCACGACCACAGAGCTCAACCTCGCTGACTTCTTCCGCACCAACAACATCCAGTACAAGCCGGTGGTGTTCGAGAAGGCCGACGAGGTTCTGCAGGCCTACCAGGCAGGCCGCTGTGACGTTTACACGACCGACCAGTCAGGACTCTTCGCGCAACGCCTGCAGATGCAGAAGCCGGACGATCACATAGTGCTGCCCGACATCATCTCGAAGGAGCCGCTCGGGCCGTCCGTGCGCCAGGGGGACAGCCAATGGTTCACCATCGTCAGGTGGGTGCACTTCGCGCTGCTCAACGCGGAGGAAGCGGGCATCACGCAAAAGAACGTCGATGAGATGCTCAACTCCAAGAACCCCGACATCTTGCGCATCCTCGGCAAGGAAGGCGAGTTCGGCAAAGGCATTGGCCTCAACAACGACTGGGCCTACCAGATCGTGAAGGCGGTCGGTAATTATGGTGAGATCTTCGACCGCAACGTCGGGGCCGGATCTCGCATCAAGATCGACCGTGGTCAGAACAATCTGTGGAGCAAAGGCGGGCTGCAGTACGCTCCGCCGATCCGCTGAGAAACATCGAGCGCCGGCTGAAAAGCCGGCGCTCTTGCTCATCGGGGTAGATGTTGCGCTGACGATCGGGGACGTACGATGGCGGTTACAACTGTCAACGGCTCGGCGCAGGCCGCGAAGGCGAGCTTCCTCTATCGCCCCGAGGTCCGGCAGGTCATCTACCAGGTCATCCTGATCGTCCTGCTTGGCATCTCCGTGTGGGAGATCGTCAACAACGTCGCCGACAACCTGCGCCGCCAGAACATCGCCTCCGGATTTGGCTTTTGGGATCGCACCTCCGGCTTCGATATCTCGCAGACGCTGATCGCCTATTCCAACACATCAACCTACGGACATGCCTTCTGGGTCGGCTTGATCAACACCCTGGTCGTCGCGGCGCTGGGTATCGTGCTTGCGACGATCATCGGGTTCATCATCGGCATCGCCCGCCTGTCGTCCAACTGGGTCGTCGCCAAGCTTGCGACCGTCTATGTCGAGGTGATCCGCAATCTGCCGCTGCTGTTGCAGCTCATGTTCTGGTACTTCGCGGTCTTGAAAAACCTTCCCGGGCCGCGCCAGAGTTTGGCATTGCCCGCCGGCGCGTCTCTCAACGTGCGCGGGCTGTATCTGCCCGCGCCCGTACCGCAGGACGGCTTTGGCGCAGTGGCGCTCGCTTTACTCCTGGGCCTCATAGGTTCGATCGCCATCTACGTCTGGGCGCGCCGCCGCCAGATGGCAACCGGCGAGCAATTTCCAATCCTGTGGGCGTCCCTCGGACTGGTCCTTGGACTGCCTCTCGTTGTCTATCTCCTTTCGGGCATGCCGCTGACGTTCGACTACCCCGAGCTGAAGGGCTTCAATTTCCAGGGTGGCATGGTTGTTCAGCCCGAGTTCATGGCACTGCTGCTGGGGCTGTCGATCTATACCGCCAGCTTCATCGCCGAGATCGTCCGCGCCGGCATCATGGGCGTTTCGAAGGGCCAGAAGGAAGCTGCCCGCGCTATCGGCCTCACGAATGGTCAGATGCTGCGCCTCGTCGTCATTCCGCAGGCCGCGCGCATAATCATTCCGCCGCTCACCAGCCAGTTTCTCAATCTGACCAAGAACTCGTCGCTTGCCGTTGCCATCGGCTATCCCGACTTCGTCAGCGTGTTCACCGGCACGGTCCTCAATCAAACAGGTCAGGCCGTGGAGGTTATTCTCCTCACGATGTGCGTGTTCCTCACATTGAGCCTGCTCACGTCGGCGTTCATGAATTGGTTCAACACGCGCATGGCGCTGGTCGAGAGATAGGAGCGCCCCATGGCCATCGCCGAAGACACCATGCGTCCGCCCGTCACCGAGACCGGCATGATCGGCTGGGCGCGCCAGAACCTGTTCTCCACGCCGACCAATACGATCCTGACGTTGGTCGGCGTGTGGATCGCCTACAAGGTCATAACCGGGCTTGCCTCCTGGGCGATCTTCAACGCCACATGGGATGGCCTCGACGGAAGCGCCTGCACGTGGGAAGGCGCCGGCGCGTGCTGGCCCTTCATCACCGCGAAGTTCTCGCAGTTCATGTACGGCCGCTATCCGGTGCCCGACCGCTGGCGCGTCGATCTTACCTACGTGCTCGCCATCGCGGGCCTTGTCCCCCTGATGATTCCTCGCGTGCCGGGCAAGCTCTGGAACGCGATCTACGTGATCTTCATCTTTCCAGTGATCGCCTTCATACTCCTGATCGGAGGCATGTTCGGCCTGCCGTACGTGCCGACCGACCTGTGGGGCGGTCTCCTCATTACGCTGGTGGTGGCAAGCTCCGGCATCGCGGGAGCCTTTCCGCTCGGCATACTGCTGGCGCTCGGTCGACGCTCGAAGATGCCGATCGTGCGCTGGGTTTCGGTGGGCTTCATTGAGTTTGTGCGCGGCGTGCCGCTGATCACGGTGCTTTTCATGGCTTCCGTGATGCTGCCGCTGTTCCTCCCGGCTGGCTGGACCATCGACAAGCTGCTGCGCGTTCTGATCCTGGTGTCATTCTTCTCGGCCGCCTATCTGGCCGAAGTGATCCGTGGCGGCCTGCAGGCCATGCCGCGCGGGCAGTTCGAAGCTGCCGACGCGCTGGGCCTCAACTACGCGCAAAAAATGGGTTTGATCATCCTGCCGCAGGCGTTGAAGCTCGTGATCCCGGGTATCGTCAACAGCTTCATCGGCCTGTTCAAGGACACGAGCCTGGTCCTCATTATCGGCATCTTTGACCTGCTCGGCATCATCCAGCAGAACCAGACCGATGCGAAGTGGTTCTCGCCGTCGACGGCGATGACCGGCTACGTCTTTGCCGGCATGGTGTTCTGGATTTTCTGCTTCGGCATGTCGCGCTATTCGATGTTCGTCGAGCGGCGGCTCGAAGCCAGCGACCGGCGCTAGTGTGATGATCGAGAAATTCGCCGTATCAAGCAGCCGCCTCTGAGCGAATTTCTCGATCTGAATCACACTAGCAAGTTTATGATTCTAGTGTCCCTTTGGAATCCGAAGTTCGCTCCCGGACCTAGCATCGAGATCAGGCGAACTTCGGAATCGGGACACTAGCGGGGGAACCTTGCGACCAACTCTGGACGGCATCTGGCTTAAACGGTGGCCTCGGCGCGTGTGCCCAGTGCTCGCCCTCATGCTTGCCCTCCCGGCTCCGGCCGGTGCCGCAGCCTCCCAGGACAGGATTTTCACTATCGGCAACTACCCCGTCGAGGCACGCGCGGCCGACGCCGTGACGGCCAAGGACCGCGCCATCGCCGATGGCCAGCAGGCCGCCTTCCGCTCCCTGCTCAAGCGCCTCGTCCCAGTGACGGCCTACCGCCGCCTCGATACCGTTCGCGACACGCGCGCGGCTGATCTGATCGACGGTTTTGCCGTGCGCTCCGAGCGCAATTCCTCCACCGAATATATCGCCAGCTACGACTTCTCCTTTCAGCCCGACGGCGTGCGCCGTGTACTGGATCAGGCTGGCATTCCCTATGTCGACCGCCAGGCTGAGCCGGCGGCGCTCGTGCCCGTCTATCGCGCTCCTGCCGCCGGGGCAGGCGCGCAGGAGCCCTTTTCCGAGGCGCGAGGTTCCGATGCCTGGCTGTACGCCTGGAAGGCGCTCGATCTCGCCAACACCATCACCCCGGTCAACTTGAAACCGGCTAAGAGCGACGTGCGCTCCGAGGTTATCAATGCGGTGGCGGGAGGCGATTTCGCCGCCACGCGTGCTTTCGCCAACGACTATCAGGCCAGCACCATCGTTCTCGCGCTGCTCGAGCCCGATCCCGGCAACCGCCGCGTGCGCGTCACGTTGGCGGGACAGGATGCGGCTGGCCCGTTCAAGCTGGTGCGCAACTATCGCCTGGACGGCACGGATCTCGCCTATACGGCCGAACTTGCTGCTGTCATCTCGCTGGCCATCATCGAGGGCCGTTGGAAGTTCACAAACGCGCGCGATGGAGGCGGCTACAATAGCGGCGGCCCCACCGGTGGCGCCATGACCGCGGGCAGTGGTGGTGGAGGCGATCCGGTCAGGATTTCGGTCGAGTTTACCGGCATGGGCGAATGGCAGGTCATCAGCCGTCAGCTGGCCCAAACTCCGGATGTGGCCGACCTCGAGGTCGAAGGGCTTTCCGCCCGGGGCGCCAGGGTGGCCCTTAGGTATCCGGGGGGACCCGAGCGCCTCGCCGATGCCCTGACCGAGCATGGACTGGCGCTGCGCAGCGCCGGCGGCGGGTGGGTGTTGAGCCGCCGGTAATCCTCGACGCAGCCGGCCTCTGGCGGCTAGATTGGGGTGCAAACAACGCTCCGGAGGGTGGAGCGTCCGTTACCAACTGTGAATGGCAGGGTTGGCGCTGGTGTACGGCGCCACTAGAGCAGGATCGCTTCGGATCGCGCTTTAGGCATCGGCTCGCCGTTCGCCCTTCAGTCGGATCTTCTGTGAGCCTTCCCAATATCATCACCCTCGGCCGGGTTATTCTCGTTCCGATCATTTTCTGGCTGCTTGTAACGGGCCAGTCGCAGGCCGCGTTCTACCTGGTGATCGTCGCTGGCCTGAGCGACGCTATCGACGGCTTCCTGGCCAAACGCTTCGGCCTGGAAACGGGGCTCGGCGCCTATCTCGATCCGCTGGCCGATAAGCTTCTCATCGTCAGTCTCTACATTGCGCTTGGCGTGTCCAAAGCCCTCCCGCTGTGGCTCGTCGTCGCGGTCGTCTCTCGCGACATTCTGATTGTCGCCGCGGTTCTCATCTCAGGCGTGTTCGGCCAACCGCTTCAGATGAAGCCCCTGACCATCAGCAAGGCCAATACGGTCGCACAGATCGTGCTTGCGGCCACAGTGCTCGCGGCCGAGGGCTTTTCTCTTCAGATCGACGCCATCCGTACCACGCTGGTGTGGATCACGGGGACGCTGACCGTTCTCTCCCTGGCCATCTACCTGAAGACGTGGCTACGTCACATGGCGGGCTACGAGCCAAGCGCCTCGGATGGTACGAAAGTCTAGTGTCCCGATTCCGAAGTTCGCCTGATCTCGATGCTGGGTCCGGGAGCGAACTTCGGGAACAAGAGGGACACTAGATTCATAATCTTGCTAGTGTGATTCAGATCGAGAAATTCGCTTCAGGATCGGCGGCAAATGCCGGCGAATTTCTCGATCACACTAGAGTATTCTCGCGGATGGGACCCGCGAACGGGGGATGGAGAGCACAATGAGCGTGCAGAGGCAGGTGCTGTTCTGGCTCTTCGTTGCGGTTGCCTTCTTTCTGCTCGTCGCCCTGCTGAAAGATATCCTCCTGCCGTTCGTGGCTGGCATGGTGTTAGCATATTTCCTCAATCCCCTCGCGGATGCTCTTGAGCGGTTCGGACTGGGGCGCGTCGCCTCCGCCATTCTGATCGTCGTCATTGTGGCGCTCGTTTTTGCAGTTGCCATGATCCTGCTCGTTCCGTTCATCGCCAATCAGCTGAGACAGCTGACCGACAACCTGCCCGCCGATCTTGATCGCATGAAGCAAGCGTTCGAGCTGTGGGTGGCATCGTGGCTCGGCGATCGTTTCCCGATGGTACGGCCCGGCCTTGAGCGGGCCTTTAACGAGCTGGCGGAAAATTGGTCGGGAGCGGTTGGCGTTATCCTCGGTTCCCTCTGGAATCAAGGGCTGGCGATCATCAATTTCCTGTCGCTCCTGCTGATCACGCCGGTCGTGGTGTTCTACTTGCTGATCGACTGGCACCCCATGCTGGAAAAAGTTGATGGCTGGCTTCCGCGCGAACACGTGCACACGGTCAGGCGCCTTGCCCAAGACGTCAATGGAGCCGTCTCCGCGTTCATCCGCGGGCAAGGCACGATCTGTCTGATTCTTGCGATCTACTATGCGATTGCGTTGTCGATCGCGGGTGTACGTTATGGTTTGTTGATTGGGCTTGGGACCGGTCTGCTGGCATTTGTCCCCTTCGTCGGCTGGGCTCTCGGTGTTCTCACCGCGGGCGCCGTCGCCGTCACGCAGGGCTGGCCGAACGTCCCGCTGCTGCTCACGGTGCTCGGCATCTACATCGCCGGAATGGCGGTCGATTCCGCCGTACTCAGTCCCAAGATCGTCGGTGAGAAGGTTGGGCTGCATCCCGTCTGGCTGATCTTCTCGCTGTTCGTATTCAGCTATTTGTTCGGCTTTGTCGGTGTCCTCGTTGCTGTTCCGGTTGCCGCCGCAATCGGCGTGCTGGTCCGCTTCGCGCTCGAGCTCTACCTCGAAAGCTCCGTGTACGGAGGCGCCGGACGTGGGCCAACCTAGAACCGCGCGCGACAGCGAGGCGCGGGACGAGCCTCGGCAATTCGTGCTCGATCTTCCGCATCGTCCGGCTTTCGGCGCGGAGGACTATCTCGTCAGCGCCGCGAACAGAGCCGCCGTGGCACTCGTCGATCGCTGGCCGGACTGGCCGCTCGCGAGTTCGCTTGTGGTTGGCCCGCCGGGGTCCGGCAAGACCCATCTTGCGCATGTGTGGCGTTTGAAGTCCGGCGCCGGTGTCCTGGCCGCGGCCGACATCGACGACGCTGCGGTGGGCATGTTGCGCGACGCCCGTGCCCTGGTGATCGAGGATATCGATAGCGGCATCGCCAACGAGCCGATGCTGTTCCACCTCCTCAATCTTGCCCGGGAGCACGGCTATTCGCTGCTACTGACGTCCGCCCGCCCCTCCGGGGAATTGCAGACGTCGCTTCCCGACCTCCGGTCCCGTCTGCGGGCTTTGCCGATGGTCGCCATTGAGGCGCCCGACGAAACCCTCTTGAAAGCCGTCCTGGTCAAGTTGTTCACCGATCGGCAACTTATGGTGGAACCGCACGTGATTGAGCATGTTGCTCTGCACATGGACCGGTCCATGGCCGCTGCCGGTGGCATCGTGGCGGAAATCGATCGCCGGGCCCTGGCTTTGCAGCGCAGGGTTACCCGGTCGCTCGCCGCGGAAGCCATGGCGGCTCTGCGCGCGGAAGCCGGCCGATGATCCGGGTTCCGCCGGGTGTTTGTGACATAGGCGCATGCCACATTATGCCCGTCGCGCATCGGCCCAACGCCGACGTGCATGGATGCAGCAAGGGAGACCGGAATGAGTTCGATCAAGGGGCGGACCCGCAGCAAGGCCAAGACGCCTGATGTGGTCGCGCCCAGCGATCCCAAGCGCTTCTTCAATCGGGAATTGTCCTGGCTTCAGTTCAACCGCCGTGTGCTGGAGGAAGCCCAAAACACCCGTCACCCGTTGCTCGAACGCCTCCGCTTCCTCTCGATCTCTGCTTCCAACCTCGACGAGTTCTACATGGTCCGCGTCGCCGGTCTTCATGGACAGGTGGTGGCGAAGGTCCAGGGCGTCAGTCAGGATGGCCTTACGCCTGAGCAGCAGCTCAGCGCCATCAATCGCATGGTCGCGAGCCTTTCGCGCGATCAGCAGGCTGTCTGGTCCGTGCTCAAGTCGGAGATGGAGGCTGTCGGCATCTCTATCGTCGAGCCTGGCAGTCTGACCAAGTCCGAGCAGACGTGGCTCGAGGCGCACTTCATCTCGCACATTTTCCCCATCCTGACGCCAATCGCCGTCGATCCGGCGCATCCGTTTCCGTTCGTGCCCAACCGCGGCTTTACCATCGGCCTCGAACTTGTGCATGAGATCGAGAAATCGACCATGCATGCGCTGATGCCCGTACCGGGTCAGCTCGAGCGCTTCATCCGTCTCCCGCCCGCCGATGGCGCATCCGACAAGTCGGTCGCACCCGTCCGCTTCATGCGGGTGGAATCCCTTATCGGTCATTTCGTGTCTCGTTTGTTTCCCGGCTACCAGGCAACCCGCCAGGGCGCTTTTCGTGTCCTGCGCGACAGCGACATCGAGATCGAGGAGGAGGCCGAAGATCTGGTGCGATCATTCGAAACCGCGCTGAAGCGGCGGAGGCGCGGTTCGGTCATCCGCTTGGAGATCGATGGTCCGATGCCGGCCGAGCTGCGCAGCTTCGTGGTCGAGCAATTGCGCGTCGGTGGGGACGACGTCTATCTGCAGGAAGGCCTGCTTGGGCTTGCCGATACGTCGCAGTTGATCGTTTCAGAGCGTCCCGATCTTGTCTTCAAGCCCTTCAACACACGCTTTCCCGAGCGCATCCGCGAATACAATGGAGACTGTTTCGCTGCCATCAAGTCGAAGGATATTGTCGTCCATCACCCTTACGAGTCCTTCGACGTGGTGGTGCAGTTCCTGCGCCAGGCGGGCGCCGATCCTGATGTCCTGGCTATCAAATGGACGTTGTACCGAACTTCCAAAGACAGCCCGATCATCCGCGCCTTGAAGGAGGCCGCCGAGCAGGGAAAATCCGTGACGGCAGTCGTGGAGCTCAAGGCGCGCTTCGACGAAGCGGCCAACATACGCTGGGCGCGCGATCTCGAGAGCGCGGGTGTTCACGTCGTATATGGTTTCATCGAGCTCAAGACGCACGCCAAGCTCGGCCTGATCGTGCGCAAGGAAGGAACCGAGCTCGCCACCTATTGCCACATCGGCACCGGCAACTATCACCCGCAGACGGCCCGCATTTACACGGATTTGTCTTTCTTCACGGCCAACCCCACCATGGGCCGGGATGTCACGCGCATTTTCAATTTCGTCACGGGGTATGCTCAGCCGGCCGAGCTGGAGCTGATGGCCGCCAGCCCGCACGGTATCCGCAACCGCATCCTCGAGCACATCCGTCAGGAGATTGCGCACGCGAAGGCAGGCCGTCCCGCGGAAATCTGGATGAAGATGAACTCGCTGGTCGACGGACAGATCATCGAAGGGCTCTATGATGCAAGTGCCGCGGGCGTTGAGATCGAGCTAATCGTCAGGGGTGTGTGCTGCTTGCGCCCGGGTGTTCCCGGACTTTCCGAGAGCATTCGCGTCAAAAGCATCATTGGCCGCTTCCTTGAGCACGGAAGGGTCTATTGTTTTGGCGGTGGACACGGACTCCCGCATCCCAAGGCCCTGGTGTATATCAGCTCCGCCGACATGATGCCCCGCAACCTGGACCGGCGGGTAGAGGTCATGGCGCCGATCACCAATCCCACTGTGCAGGAGCAGATTCTGGATCAGATCATGGTCGCCAATCTGAAGGACAATCAGCAGAGCTGGTCGCTGGGCAGCGACGGGGTCAGTACGCACATCAGCCCGGTTGCCGGCGAGCCGGAATTCAACGCCCATCGCTACTTCATGACGAACCCGAGCCTGTCGGGCCGCGGGCAATCGCTCAAGGAAAGCTTCCCGCCGCGTTTTCGCATGGATGAAAAAGGCGAGGTTCAGCGCTCGTGAGCGCCTTCGACCATTATGACGAACCAGCGAGCGGGCTGGAGCGTTCGCGCTTTACCGAGCTTGAGCCGCTGGCCGTCATCGACATCGGCTCGAACTCCGTGCGCTTGGTCGTCTACGAAGGCGCCGTGCGCAGTCCAACACCGTTATTTAACGAAAAAGTGTTGTGCGGTCTCGGCCGCTCCGTCGCCTCCACCGGCAAGCTCGGCAGCGAGAGCGTGGAACGCGCACTCGGCGCGCTCTCCCGCTTCCACGCCATCAATCGTGTCCTCGGCGTCAAGAATGTTCGCGCGATCGCGACCGCTGCGGTTCGCGAAGCCACCGATGGCCGCGATTTCGTGTCGCGTGCTACGCGCATTGCCGGGACCGATATCCAGGTGCTGACGGGCGAGCGGGAAGCCGAGCTCGCGGCAATGGGTATCCGGATGGGCTTTCGGGAGGCCGATGGCATCGCCGGCGATCTCGGCGGTGGCAGCCTCGAGCTCATCGACATCAGCGACAATCGTTCGCGCGATGCAGCCACTCTGCCGCTCGGCGGCCTGCGCCTGATAGACACCGCCCAGCAGCGTCTCGAGCGGGCACAGCAGATATCCGACGAGCAGATCGGCCGGCTTGCCTGGCTCGATAACGGGTCCGGCCGGTCGTTTTACGCTGTCGGCGGCACTTGGCGCGCGCTGGCTCGTCTGCACATGGATCACACCGCCTATCCGCTCCGCGTCATGCAAGGCTACAAGATCAGCACGCGTGAGGCGATCGACTTCTGCGAGCAGGTGCGCAAGGCACGGCGCATAACAGACATTGCCGGCGCCGGCGACGTTCCTCGCCCGCGGCGAGAGGTGCTTCCTTACGGCGCGCTCGTCCTTGAGCGCCTGTTACGCCGGATGAAGCCGAAGGAGGTCGTTTTCTCCGTCTTCGGCATTCGCGAAGGCTTGCTGTTCAGCCTGCTGTCGGAGGCCGAGCGCCGCAAGGATCCGCTGCTCGCGTTCGCTGAAAGCCACGCCCGGCTGCATTCCCGCTCGCTTGAGCATGCAGTCGAGCTTTGTGCATGGACCGATCGGCTGTTCGTTTCCCCGGGTCCCAAGGAGACCGACGAGGAGCGGCGCCTTCGTCATGCGGCCTGCCTCTTGTCGGACATCGGCTGGCGCGCCCATCCGGATTATCGCGGCGAGCAGAGCCTGAACGTCATCGCTCATGCCGGTCTCGGCGGTATCGACCACGAAGGCCGGATCTTTCTCGCGCTCACGGTCTATTTCCGGCACATCGGGCCCGGTGGGGGTGACGCCGACGGCCGCGATGAGCTCTCGCAGAGGTTGAAAGCTGTCGTGTCGAAACGCACATTGCGGCGTGCGCGCATTCTCGGTGCGGCGATCCGCGCCGCGCATATGCTGTCCATAGGCCGGCCCGGCATTATTGTCGATGCGCCTTTGAGTTTTGAGGGCAAGACGCTGACCTTGACCATACCCCGTCAGCATCAGGCTCTTGATGGCGAGCGCTTACGGCGCAGGTTCGAGGTGCTGGCTCATCTCTTGGAATGCGAGCCCGAGGTTCGCATCGGAAAATAGGCTCTAGTCTGCCCTAATCGGGTGTTACAGCCTGAGGCGCGGGCAGGGACATACGAAAACATGGCGGAAGACCCATACAAGGTCCTGGGGCTCGACAAGACGGCGTCGGAGGACGACATCCGGCGAACGTTTCGCAAGCTTGCCAAGGAATTGCATCCGGACATGAATCCGGACAAGTCGGCGGCCGAGCGATTCAGGCAAGTCTCCGACGCTTACGAGATTGTCGGCACGCCCGAAAAGCGCAAGAAATACGATCGAGGCGAGATCGACGCCGCCGGCGCGCCGGTTCGAGGCTTCGAGCGCAGATATTCGGCACGCGCCGGGGCCGGCGCTGGGCCGGGTGGCGGCACTTTTTCAGAGGGCGACTTTGGTATCGGCGATATGTTCTCCGACCTTTTTGGAGCGCGTGGCCCCCGCGGTCCCGGCGCCGGCTTCAGCCTGCGCGGCCAGGACTTGCGCTACACGCTGGAGGTCGATTTCGTCGAGGCCGTCGCCGGCGCGAGGAAGCGTGTGACCCTGCCTGAAGGCGGCACGCTCGATCTGACCGTGCCCGAAGGTGTTGCCGACGGGCAGGTGCTTCGTCTCAAGGGCAAAGGTTTGCCTGGACTGCGCGGCGGCGAGCAGGGTGATGCGCTGGTCGAAATCCGCATCCGGTCGCATTCCCACTTCCGCCGCCAAGGTGATGATATTCTGCTGGAGGTGCCGATCACGCTCGACGAGGCTGCCTTAGGCGCCAAGATCGAGGTTCCCACGGTCTCCGGCCGTGTTGCCTTGCAGATTCCCAAGGCGACCAGCTCTGGACGCGTGTTCCGCATGAAAGGCAAGGGCGTGCGCAATCTCGGCTCGGGGAGCCATGGCGACCAGCTTGTCACGGTGCGCATCGTCTTGCCGGAAACCATAGACGATTCATTGGCTTATTTCCTTTCAGAATGGCGCCAGAAACATCGTTACGATCCCGGTCGGCCAACCTGACCACCCATCGTCTCGCTGCATGTCACACTGTGTCACGAGCTTGTGACGCCACCTAACCGTTTGCCTTTGAACCTCCTATCTCACGCTCACGACAGACACATCGGGGCGCCCGTGACGCGTTGCACCGGGATCCGAGGCAAACAGGAAGATGGTTATGAAAATGGTACTCACCGCAGGCCTTTTGAGCGCTGCGCTTCTCCTCGCGGTTGTCAGCGTGGTTCAGGCGAAGGAGCCAAACACCGTGCATCCGCACGAGGTGACACCGATCGTCGTCTTCAGTGAATAGGCGCTCAGGTGGCGGGCGTGATCGCCGGCAGCACGGCCACCTCGCCGTTGCTCATCATCAGTGCCAATTCGCCCCGCTTTAATCGCAACGCGTTCTCGCCGAACAGCTCGCGGCGCCAGCCGCTCATCGCCGGGACGTCAGGTTCGTTCTCGAGCGCAATGCGCTCCAGATCTTCACTGTCGGCAATCAGGCGCGGTGCTACGCCGTGGCGCTGCGCTGCAGCCTTCAGCAGCACGCGCAGCAGATCGATGGTCGCTCCCGCATCGCCCTGATTGGGCGTACCGCTATGCAGCGGCGGCACGGAACTAGGATCGCGCGCAAGGCCGAGCTTCACGATATCGACGATCTCACGCGCCCGCGCAGAGCGTGAGAACCCCTCTGACAGCGTTCTTAGCTCGCTGAGCTTTGCCACATCGGTGGGCGCGTGATTGGCGATGTCATAGAGCGCTTCGTCCCGCAGGACGCGGCTGCGCGGCACGTTCTGTGCCTGTGCTTGACGCTCGCGCCAAGCCGCCAGCTCCATCAGCACGGCCAGGCCTTTCCGGTTGCGGACTTTGAGCTTGAGGCGCTTCCACGCATCCTCCGGATGCGTGACGTACGTCTTCGGATCGGTGAGCGTCGCCATTTCCTCTCCGAGCCAGTGCGCCCGCCCCGTCTTGGCGAGGTCGGTCTTCAGGTGCTCGTAGATGTCCCGTAGATGCGTCACGTCACCCACGGCATACTGGAGCTGCTTTTGCGACAGCGGCCGCCGCGCCCAGTCGGTAAAGCGCGAGGTTTTATCCAGCTCCTTGCCGGTGACGCGCTTCACAAGATTCACGTAGCTGATCGAGTCGCCGAAGCCGCAGACCATGGCGGCGACCTGCGTATCGAAGATCGGAAGCGGAATGATGCCCGCCTGCACGTGCACGATCTCGATGTCCTGCCGCGCGGCGTGGAACACCTTGACCACGCGCTCGTTCGCCATCAGTGCATAGAAAGGGGCGAGATCGATGCCCTCGGCTAACGGATCGACAGCCAAAGCCTCATCGGGGCCGGCCAACTGAATGAGGCACAGCTTTGGCCAGAAGGTTGTCTCGCGCATGAACTCGGTATCGACCGTAACGTAGGCGTGTCGGGCGAGGGCGGCGCAGGCTTCGGACAGCTCGGACGTGGTAGAAATCAATTTCATCGGCGCCGGGTATACCTCACCGTGGTGGAATTGTCAGTCTTATCCCTGGCACATTGGAAATGAGCTGGGGAGGCGTCGGAAGCGGCAGTGGCAGGCCTCGTTTACCCCGGCATAGCCGCCTTGACAAACCTCCAGTCAGGTGCGCTTTTCCGCCCCCATCAACGTCACCGAAGCGACAGGATCAGCGGCCATGGCCGACCAGACTTTGCACCGCTATCGCAGCCATACCTGCGGGGCCTTGCGCAAGGATGACGTGGATCGCATCGCGCGCCTTTCGGGTTGGGTCCACCGCGTCCGCGACCATGGCGGGCTGCTGTTCATCGACCTGCGCGACCACTACGGCCTGACCCAGATCGTGGCCGACCCGGAGAGCGCCGCCTTCAAGATGGCCGAGACCGTTCGCTCCGAATGGGTCATCCGCGTCGACGGCAAGGTGCGCGACCGTCCCGCTGGCACCGTTAACCCGGATCTGCCGACGGGCGAGGTCGAGATTTTCGCCACGGAGATCGAGGTGCTGTCGGCGGCAAAGGAGCTGCCGGTCCCGGTCTTCGGCGAACCCGACTATCCCGAAGACCTGCGTCTCCAGTACCGCTTCCTCGATCTGCGCCGCGAAACTCTGCACGCCAACATCATGCAACGGCTGGCCATCGTCGCCTCCATCCGCCGCCGCATGACCGAGGCCGGCTTCTTCGAGTTCTCGACGCCCATTCTGACCGCTTCGAGCCCCGAAGGCGCGCGCGACTTTCTCGTGCCCTCGCGCCTCTATGCCGGCAAATTTTACGCCCTGCCGCAGGCGCCGCAGCAGTACAAGCAGCTGCTCATGATGTCGGGCTTCGACCGCTATTTCCAGATCGCGCCCTGCTTTCGCGACGAGGACCCCCGCGCCGACCGCCTGCCCGGCGAGTTCTATCAGCTCGACGTCGAGATGAGCTTCGTCGAGCAGGCCGACGTGTTCTCCACCATGGAGCCCGTCCTGCGCGGCGTGTTCGAGGAATTTTCGAACAGCAAAAGTGTAACGCCGAGCTTCCCGCGCATTCCCTTCGCCGAGGCCATCTCCAAATACGGCAGCGACAAGCCCGATTTGCGCAACCCGCTGGTGATGCAGGACGTGACGGAGCACTTTCGCGATTCCGGCTTCAAAGTCTTCGCCGGCATGATCGCGAAGGATCCCAAGGTTCGCGTCTGGGCTATCCCTGCACCCGGCGGCGGCAGCCGCGCCTTCTGCGACCGCATGAACTCTTGGGCGCAGGGCGAAGGCCAGCCTGGCCTGGGCTATGTGTTCTGGCGCGAGGGAGAGGAAGGTGGTGCCGGCCCCGTTGCCAAGAACATCGGATCGGAGCGCGCCACCGCCATCCGCGATCAATTGGGGTTGAAGGTCGGCGACGCCGTCTTCTTCACCGCCGGCGACCCAGAAAAATTCTACAAGTTCGCTGGCCTCGCGCGCGACAAGGTCGGGCAGGAATTGAAGCTCATCGACGAGAACAGCTTCGCGCTGGCCTGGATCGTCGATTTTCCGATGTACGAGTGGAACGAGGACGAGAAGAAGATCGACTTCTCGCACAACCCGTTCTCCATGCCGCAGGGCGGTCTCGCCGCGCTCGAGGCCGCCAAGAGCAAGGACGAGATCCTCGGCCTCAAGGCCTATCAGTACGACCTCGTCTGCAACGGCTACGAGCTGGCCTCAGGCAGCATCCGCAACCACTTGCCTGACGCCATGATCAAGGCGTTCGGCAACACCGGCGTGACGCCCGAAGAGGTGCAGGCGCGCTTCGGCGGCATGTATCGCGCGTTCCAGTACGGCGCGCCGCCGCATGGCGGCATGGCGGCCGGCATCGACCGCATCGTCATGCTGCTCGTCGGCGCCAAGAATTTGCGCGAGGTCACGCTGTTCCCCATGAACCAGCAGGCCGTCGATCTGCTCATGGGCGCGCCGAGCGAGGTCACCCCCAAACAGCTCAAGGAGCTGCACCTCCGCGTCGTCGATCCCGACAAGCGCGCGTAATCCCACTTCTCCCCGTCCGTACGGGGAGAAGAGTAGCGGCAATTCTGAGCAAGAACTCGCCCCTCACCCTAACCCTCTCCCCATTGAAGAAATGGGGAGAGGGGACAATGACGTTGGAGCGCCGCGCGAACCCACTTTCCGCTCTCCCCGTTCTGACGGGGAGAGGGTTAGGGTGAGGGGCAGCGGCTCACTCGTTCGTCAGCGCCGCTGGTCCCCCGAACGCTCGCGCAGCGTCTCGAAGAAATCGATGGCTTCTTCGCGCAGCGTTTCGCGGCAATCCATCTTGCAGCCGATCCACGTGCCGCCCGGCAAGCGGACCTCGCGCTCCATGCGGCCGCGCCGCGTCGGCGCCGAGATGCAGCCTTTGCCGTAGCGGCTGCATGTCGTCACGCTGCTTCCAGTGTCCCGCTCGCGTTGCGCCTGCACGGCCGCAGGCAGCATCGCCGCTACCGAAGCCAGAAAGATCACGCTTGCCGCTTTGAGCATGTTCACCGCCTCAATGAATCGCAGACGCTGCTGGCCTCGTTCGCGTAGCGTTAGATAATGAAGTTATTCTCCAGGCACCATAGACCCGTTTCTCTCACAAATTGTGATTGCGCATGCATTGGACCGAACACGTTTTTCGCTACTGCGAGCGCGGCTTCGACTCCGGCTTTTGGGCCGAGCCCGTCAACGCCTTCAGCAACGCAGCATTTCTCGTCGTCGCTGCGCTTGCGGCGGCGCGCATGGCGCGGCTGCCTCCGGGCACCGCGGCATACGACAGCCTGACCGTCCGCCTCATCCATCCCATGATCGTGCTCGTGGCGCTGATCGGTGCCGGCAGCTTCCTGTTTCACGTCATGGCGACGCGCTGGGCGCAACTGGCCGACGTGCTGCCCATCGGTGCGTTCATTTTGCTCTATCTGATATTCGCGCTGCGATGCCTGGCCGGCTGGGTCATGCCCAAGGTGATCCTCGGTGTTGCCTCGCTGCTCGCCGGGTTTGCTGGATCGATGGCGTTCTGCCCGTCCGCCGTATCGGGCGCACCGGGTGGGCCGGCCTGCCTCAACGGTACCCTCGGCTACGCGCCTGCGCTCGCCGCCCTGTTTGCCGTCGCAGTCCTGCTCCACCGCCGGTCCCATCCGGCTGCGGGCCGTTTGCTCTTGGCTGCTGGTGTGCTGCTGATCTCAATGGTTATGCGCACGATCGATCTCGATCAATGCAGCGTACTCAGTGTGGAGGGCCGCGCGCTCGGCTCGCACTTTCTGTGGCATCTGCTCAATGCGCTGGTGTTGTACCTTCTGCTGACCGTCGCGGTCGATGCAGCGCGTCGTGCCGCACGGTGAACTTCTGACCGCAGCGCACGATGCCGCGCGCTGATCACGCCCACCCGTTGCTCGAGTGGCGGCCGTTCCCATTCGTTGTCGCGATCTCGGTCGATCCCGACTTCGGTGAATTGCTGCTCTCGATGGAAATGCGCGCGAGGATGTTGCCCGTCATCTGCCCGCCCGCCTCGACCGATAGCCGCCCATAGGCCAGATCGGCAGCCACCGTGCCCGTCGAGCGGATGTCGAGCAGATCGTTGACGACCGCGTTGCCTTCCATCACGCCGTGGATCTCGGCCTGATCCACCTGCAGGCTGCCCTTGAAGCCGCCGCCTTCGCGAATGACTACCGAACTGGCGAGCAGCTTGCCTTCCACCACGCCCTGAATCTCGACTGTCGTGCAGTCGCTGATCTCGCCGATCACGCGTGTGCCCTTGCCGATGAGGATGACCCCGTCGCCGGTATCAATCTTGCCACTGTTGGATGGGCGTGGCCTGGGCGTCGGCGGCGTGATCTGCGCCGTCGCGGAAATATCGCTGTCGTCGCCACTCGTATTGGACAATTTCTTGGTAAACATGCGGTGAGCTCCCCTGACGCCACACGACGAAGCCTGCATCCATTCCGCATCTTGAGGAGCCGTCCCCCTCCTGCTGCGCCACGCGTTGATGAACATCCGCGGTGAGCTGGCCGCGCCGCGTCCCCACGCATGCGCCACCGAAAGCGTCAGAGAGAGAAAATCCTCTGTCGAATTCGTCGCTCATCGCCCGAAGGGTGTCAATGCGCGGGCCCATCGTTTTTTGGCTGCTGGCGCAGATGTTTGCTGCGCCGCGCACAAAAAACGGCAGATTGTCGGCGGGTTGATGAAAAACCTGCGTCAGGAATGTGCCCGCCCATCGTTTGTCCGCCATATTCGGCTAGCTCTCGCGTTGCCTTGCCGGCCCGTTCGCCCCATAACGTGCCCGGACTTGCGGACGTGGTGGAACCGGTAGACACACAGGACTTAAAATCCTGAGACGGCGACGTCGTGAGGGTTCGAGTCCCTCCGTCCGCACCAGAGATTTAGCGAGTCGGATCATGCGCTTGCTCTGCGCCGCTGCGAGCGGGGGGAGCTGCGGTCGACCGTGCGATCGGGCAGTGCAGGCCCGACGCGGGCCTGAGTGCCGGGGTATTAGGCGGCGGTTGAGGGACGGGCTGATGAAAATGCTCTGAAGCCCCGCTTATCCTCCACGATGCAAAATGACTTGAATGCAGTCCTAGCCTTGATGACTCGAACATTCCAATCGTTGCCCAATGCGTCCAGTAACGTCTCCGGCCGTATCATGCAGGCGGGGCCGACGATCACCTCTTGCAAAGCGAATGCCGCATCGAAACTGTGGAAATAGTGACCGGAAGTTCGGTCTGCTTGATGCAAACGCAAGAACAACCGACACTCATCCTCATATCGCCAACCATCAAACTTTGTGAGAAGTAGGTTCTTGATCGAATCCAGTTTTTCGAACTCTGAATTGAAAGCGAAAGTGTCGTCTACTTTGATGCGTTCCGATGTGTATCTCACATGCTGAAGTAGCTCGTCGGGGATCCGGAGACCCAGGCACATGCCTTTATGTTTGTCTGCGTAGTGAGACCAAAGTAATGGGTTTTCCCAATCCTTGCTAAAACAAAGAACACCGGTTGTCGTGCAAAGCTGATCTCGCATTTCACGAAAAGTGAGGTGGTCCCGTTTGTTCGGACAGATATTCCGCTTGGGTAAGTGGATCGTCTG
>CADEFX010000087.1 GCA_902826715.1 uncultured Hyphomicrobiales bacterium
CATCCCCAAATTATAACGGTACGGCCCTCGCCGTTCCGCCCCTGCGGGGGCAGTGCAGTGACGCAAAGCCTCGGGTCAGATGGGCCGCGAGGGGCTTGGTGCTGATCGAGCCACAACTGCGGTTGTCATCCTCGCGCTCGTCGCGAGGATCCATCGCTCCGCGAATTCGATAGGCGGCTAGGGGCATGGCTCCGCAAATCACGTTTGCTCGGACTGGTTGAACCTTGGATCCTCGGCCCAAGTCCGAGGATGACATCTGTGGATGTGGCGCGGCTTTCTATTCCTTCAGATGCAGGCGCAGGTTGGCGATGTCGTTTTGGAGGGGGGCGTCGAGTGGGCCTTCGGCGGTGGCGACGGCCTTGAGCATGGCGATGAGATCGTCACGCTCGCCGGGGCTGCAGGACTTGCGGATCGACGGAGCCAGGCGACGGAACACCTCACTGGCGTCGACGCTGTGTTGAACGAGCCAGCGGCCGCGGGCCAGAAGCTCCTCGGCCTGGCGCGACGTGGCGCCGAAGTGCTCCGAAACCAGCGCCATGATCATGCCGCGCTCCTTGCCGGTGAGTGCGCCGTCGGTTTGGGCCACGACCACCATCATGGCCGTTGCCGCCTCGCGCGGATCGTCGACCATGTCGAGCGGATTGATGTTGGCCCGGCGCCGCCACGACCAGCGGCGGAAAAGCCCTTGGACTTCGCCGGCCGCGCTCGCCACATCGCGCACGGCGTTGGATGCCTGCTGCATGCGCCACAAAAAGAAGAGTGCAACCCCGATCGCAGCGCCGAGCGCTGAAAGTATGTGCATAACCCGTCTCCGCTGATGCTGACACAGCGTCAGTCGCTGGAGGCGGGGCAACGGTTCAATGCTGGTTAAGCGAACCGTTCAGCCGACGATTTCCTGGGGCTTGAAGTTAAGGGCGATCTCGCGGGCGGCACTTGCGGGGCTGTCGGACCCGTGGGTCGAGTTCTCGCCTTTAGAGACGGCAAAGAGCTTGCGGACGGTGCCTTCGGCCGCTTCCTTTGGGTCCGTCGCGCCCATGACCTCGCGATATTTCTTGATCGCATCCTCGCCCTCGAGAACCTGCAGGACGATGGGCGCGGAGGTCATGAAGGTGCACAGATCGTCGTAGAAGGGGCGGCCCTTGTGCTCGGCGTAGAACTCCTCGGCCTGGGCACGGGTCCAGCGCACGCGCTTCTGCCCGACGATGCGCAGGCCGGCCTTCTCGATGACGGCGTTGATGGCGCCGGTCAGGTTGCGCCGGGTGGCATCGGGCTTGATGATGGAGAACGTGCGCTCGACGGCCATACGGCGGGCTCCTTGAATGTCGGGATTTGCTGCGAAAGTTGCGCGGGTTATAGCTGCGGCCCCAGCCCGCTTCAAGAGAGGACAGTTCGCATGAAGCCGATCGATCCGAAAAAGGCCAATGATGCCGTGCGCGAGGTGTTCGAGGACATCAAGCAGACGCGCAAGGTGAAACAGGTCAACAATTTCTGGAAGTACTTGGCCAATGAGCCCAGGATGCTCAAGCACACATGGGAAAGCTTGAAGAGCATTATGGGGCCGGGGCATCTCGACCCGCTGACGAAGGAGCTAATCTACGTGGCGGTGTCCGTCACGAACAACTGCGACTACTGCATGGCGAGCCATACCGCCGCAGCCCGCGCCAAGGGTGCGACCGAGGAGCAGATCAACGAGCTTTACGCGGTGGTCGGGCTTGCCAACATGACGAACCGGCTGGCGAATGCCTATCGCGTGCCGGTCGATGAGCAGTTCAAGACGCCGGGCTAGATTTGAGGCCGGCCACGGGATTGCCTCGCTTGGGGAATCTAATAACAGGCGTGGGTGGCGCGCAGGCACTGGTCCGCGGGCGCACAATCTGTGGTAAATTGGGAACGGAGACCTGGACTCAGGGGCCGGACAGCAGGGAACTTGCGGGCAAGCATGTCCGACAGCGAACAACCGATCGAGTGGTATCTTGCGCGGGACGACCAGCAATTCGGCCCGCTGAATGACGTCGAACTGAAGAAGTTCGTCGAGCTCGGTCATATGCGGCCGAACGATCTCCTATGGCGGCAAGGCTTTACCGACTGGCGCCCGGCGTCATCGGTGTTTCCGACCGGCCGTGCGGCCGCACAACCGGCATCCAACCCGGCAACGCCGGCCCGGACCGGACCGGCCGACGGCCAACGCGCCATGGCGCAGGCAAAGCCCGAGGCGGAACGCGCGACAAGTCCAGCCCAGACGGCGGCAAGGCCAGCCGGGCGGGCGACGACTGCCGGACAACCAGCCAGCGGCGGCCCGCGTGGCCAGCCGACAGCATCGCCCCAGCGCCGGGCAGATGCGCGGCCAGCAGAGCAGCGATCCGCGCGCGCGGCGCCGGCTCGAAAACGCCGCTCCTATGGCACGCTGGTCGTGTTTCTGCTGCTGGTGACGGTTCTTGCCGGCATGGCCCTGGCACTGCACCAGACCGGCCGCCTGTCTTCGCTTCTGGCCGACTTCGGCCTTACCGATGTATCGGGCTCCGGCGCGACGGGCGCTGCGACCAGCACCGCCGCGAACGCATCACCAGCACCGAAAGGGACCCCCGGCCAGTCCGTGCTCCTGGTGGCCGGCTCGTCGGCGCAGGAGGTGGACACGAACTTTCAGAAGACGTCGCTCTGGCGTTTGCTCAAAGTGGAATTTCCGGACTGGTACGCGGAGCAGATCCGCGAGACGGCGCGTCTCGCCAGCGAGCAGAAAGACGAGAAGGCCATCGCGAAACATCTCGCGGACGCCATGATCGCATTGCGGCGCAAACACGTCGCCGAAGCGTTGTCGGCGAGCTCGCCGCGGCTGCGGTCCGTCGCCACGGCGTTTCTCGGCAACCTCAACCGTCTTGCCGCGTCCAGCATCGATGCCTGCTACAGCTTCATCTCTCAGGGCGAGACGCACGCGGGAGTCGTGGAGCTGATGCGCTCGTCCGAGCACACCGCCAGCCTTCAGGCGCAAGTCGTGGCCGTGTTCGAGGCGATAGCAGAGGGCCGCAAGGCACCGCGTGCGCAAACGCCGCCGCGGCGCGAAGACTATGACGCGCTGGCCGGCCAGCTGGCTCAGCGCGGCTGGAACCCGGCCGATTTGGCGCTTTTCTCCGACCCCCGGGCGCTGTCGCGCGCGACGCCGCAGAAGGTGTGCCAGATGGTGCAGGATTGGTTCGCCGCCCAGCTTGCCCTCAAGGACGAGGACATGCAGCTCCGCCTGCTGGTCGAAGCCCTCAAGCCGGTGGTGGCTGGCTAGAGGCGCGCGGCAAGCATCCAGCTCCGACCCCGACGAGACACACCCGAACGGCTATCTCCGCTCGCCATGCTGCACATCAACGACCTCACATTTCGCATCGAAGGCAAGCCGATCCTGGAAGCGGCGACGGCGGGCATCCCGGCGGGCCACAAGGTGGGATTGGTCGGGCGCAACGGTGCGGGCAAGACCACGCTGCTGAAGCTCATCACGGGCGAGCTGGCGCCCGACGACGGCACCATCACGACATCCCGCAATGCCCGCGTCGGGCATGTGGCGCAGGAGGCGCCGGGTGGTGACGTCAGCCTGATCGATTGGGTGTTGAGCACGGATGTGGAGCGGGCCTCGCTGCTGGCGGAGGCGGAACAGGCGGCCGATCCGGCCCGCATCGCCGACATCCAGATGCGTTTGACGGACATCGATGCGCACAGCGCACCGTCGCGCGCAGCCCAGATCCTGGCAGGCCTGGGCTTCGACGAAGCGGCGCAACAGCGCGCCTGCCGCGCGTTCTCCGGTGGATGGCGCATGCGGGTGGCACTGGCTTCGGTGCTGTTCCTCGAGCCGGACGTGCTGCTGCTCGACGAGCCGACGAACTACCTCGACCTCGAAGGCACGCTGTGGCTGGAGAGCTATCTCAGGGTCTATCCGCACACCATCATCATCGTCAGCCACGACCGCGACCTGCTCAATCGCGCGGTGACGGCGATTTTGCATCTGGAGCGCGGCAAGCTCACGCTCTACACCGGCGGCTACGACGACTTCGAGGAAGCGCGGCGCGAGAAGCAGCGGCTCGAGCTAAAACTCAAGAAGAAGCAGGATGACGCACGGCGCCATATCGAGGCGTTTGTCGAGCGCTTCCGGGCCAAGGCCAGCAAGGCCAAGCAGGCACAGAGCCGCATCAAGGCGCTGGCGCGCATGCAGCCGATCGCCTCGCAGGTGGAGGAGCGTGGTGCGCCGCTCAGCTTTCCGCAGCCGGCCAAGATGCTGGCGAGCCCCCTGCTCCGGCTGGAGGATGCTGCGGTGGGATACGCGGCGGACCTGCCCGTGCTCTCGCGGCTCGACCTGCGCATCGACCAGGACGACCGCATCGCGCTGCTCGGCCAGAACGGCAACGGCAAGAGCACGTTCGCCAAGCTGATCTCGGGGCGTTTGCCGCCACTTTCGGGACAGGTGTTCGGCATCAACCGGGTGCAGGTGGGATACTTCGCGCAGCACCAGCTCGACGAGCTCAATCCGCTGAAGTCGCCCTACGATCATTTCGCTGCGCTGATGCCGGATGCGACGGAGGCGCAGAAGCGCACGCGGCTCGGCTCGTGCGGCTTCGGCGCGGACAAGGCCGACACCAAGGCGGGCAACCTGTCGGGTGGCGAGAAGGCCCGGCTACTGCTGGCATTGACCGCCTTTCACCACCCGCATCTGTTGATCCTCGACGAGCCGACGAACCATCTGGATATCGACGCGCGCGAGGCGCTGATCCACGCGCTCAACGACTACAACGGCGCGGTCATCCTCATCAGCCACGACCGCCATCTCATCGAGGCGAGCGCCGAGCGGCTATGGATCGTCGGCAACGGTACGGTCCAGCCCTACGACGGCGATCTCGACAGCTATCGGGCAGAACTGCTGGCGCAGCGGGGCGAGCGCCAGCGCGGCGGGAATGGCGCGACTCCGGAGCAGAAGGCGGGACGCGCGGAAGCGAGGCGCGATGCAGCGCAGCGGCGCGCCGAGATTGCGCCGCTCAAGAAGGCGCTACAGGCGGCAGAGCAGGCCGTCGCCAAGCTGTCCGAAAGCATCGCCAAGATCGACAAGGTGCTGGCCGATACCGATCTCTATACGCGCGACCCGCAGAAGGCACAGCAACTGTCGCTCGAACGCGGCCAACGCGCCAAAGAGCTGGAGGCAGCGGAAGAGGCCTGGCTCGCGGCGGGCGAATCCTATGAGACTGCGAGCAACGCGACGGGTACAGATCCTGGGTGAAGGCAACGCGGCATGATCGGAGTCTTCGATTCAGGCCATGGCGGGCTGACGGTGTTGCAGGCGCTGGAACACCATCTGCCGCGGCAGCAATTCGTCTATCTCGGCGACCACGGCCATGCGCCTTACGGCAACCGCGCGCCCGACGAGATCTACGCGCTCACGCTCGATGCGATTGAGCGTCTGTTCCACCTGGGCTGCCCGCTCGTGGTTCTGGCCTGCAATACGGCGGCGGCTACAGGGTTACGCCGCCTGCAACAGACCTGGCTGCCGGACCGATATCCCAACCGACGCGTGCTCGGCGTGCTGGTGCCGATGGTGGAGGCCATCACCGGCATGCCGTGGATGGCGGACATCCGCACAGGCCAGCGCGGCGGCAGAAAACGCACGGTCGCCATCTTCGCCACGCGGCACACGGTGACGAGCGGCGCCTACCTGCAGGAGATCGGCAAGCGCGCGCCCGAGATCACGGTGGTCCAGCAGGCCTGCCCAATCCTCGTCGAGCTGATCGAAAGCGCGGCACCAGCTGCAATCGTGGCACGCGCCGTCCGCCGTTACGCGGCGCTCCTCATGCGCCGGCTCAACGGTGTGGCTCCGGATGCCGTCATCCTCGGCTGCACGCACTATCCTCTGATCGCCGATCTGTTTGCCGCCCACCTGCCGCCGGGCGTCGAGATCCTATCGCAGCCTGACATCACCGCGCGCAGCCTTGCGGCCTATCTCGTGCGCCATCCCGTGTTCGGCCGTGCGACGCAGACGCGCCCGGCCGCATCGCTCTTCTACACGACCGGCCCCGCCGGGTCGGTCTCGGCCCTTGCCAGCCGCTTTTACGGCAAGACTGCCGACTTCAAAGCGCTTCCCAAGGCGACGTGAGACGCCCTTTTACGTTGCCGGCCGACGCGCCCTCGTGCACGATCGAGTGGCAAAAAGGCAGGCAAGCCTCACCGAGATCCCTCAGGAGCGCCAACATGAAATTGCTGTCGTCGCCGTCGTCACCGTTCGTCCGCAAGGTCAAGATCGCAGCAGCGATGAAAGGCGTGCTGAGCAAGATCGAGCAACGCCCGACCGACACGAATGCCGGCGACGACATGCTGTTCGGCCAGAACCCGCTGGGCAAGATCCCGACACTTACTACCGATGGCGGCGACGTGCTGTATGATAGTCCCGTGATATGCGAATACCTCGATACGCTGGCGCCGGAGCCGGTGCTGTTTCCCAAAAGCGGGGCAGAGCGGTTCAGGACGCTGACGCTCGGATCGCTCGGCGACGGCATTCTCGATGCGGCATTGCTGCTGGTCTACGAGCGGCGCTTCCGCTCTGCCGAGATGCAGGTGCAGTCGTGGATCGACCGCCAGCAGTCGAAGATCGACCGCTCCCTCGACATGCTCGAGAAGACGCCGCCGGCCTGGGGCAAGTCGCCGGACTACGGGCATCTGACGCTGGCGTGCGCGCTGGGCTATCTCGATTTCCGCCACGAGGGCAAATGGCGCGCCAAGCATCCGAAGCTCGTGGCCTGGCTCGACACCTTCGACAAGGCCGTGCCGGAGTTTGCCAAGACGAAGCCGGTGGGTTGAGCGGGATGGCGCCAGACTTGAGCCGAGCATTGGCAGCCTTGGCTTTGGCGCAGGGTGAAGGCGAGGCGCTGTGGTTCGGCAACAGCCTCGCCACCATCAAGGCCGACGGCGAGGCGACCGGCGGCCGTTGCGCCGTCTTTGAAATTCTGGCGCCACAGGGAAACGGCCCTCCGCTGCACGTGCATCGCAACGAGGACGAGTGGTTCTACGTCCTCGAAGGCGAATTGCTGTTCTGGGTGGATGGACAGACGATCATGTGCGGACCGGGCGCTTTCGCGTTCGCGCCGCGCAATCGTCCGCACACCTTCACGGTGACCTCGCCGACCGCGCGTTACGTTGTCGTCGCGCAGCCCGCAGGCTTCGATCAATTCGTACGTGCGCTCTCTGTGCCGGCCAAAACGCGCACGCTTCCTCCGGCGGCGGTGGAGCAGCCCACGCCCGATTGCATGACGGACATGGCCGCGCGGCACAAGATCGAGATCCTCGGACCGCCGGGGATTCCGTCATAAGCTTCTACACCGGGAGCGGCACGCCAGTGGCGGTGAAGATGGTGCGCTGGCGATCGGCCACTTCGGCGAGGTCGAAGCCTTCGATGGTGTCGTTGAAGATGCGGTAGTAGTTGATCCGGGCGTCGAGGTGCAGGAAGACGCCGCCGAGGCCGATGGCCGCGCGATCCATGAAAACGAACTCGCGCGGCACCTTCACAGGCCCCTTCTCCTTGAGGGCCTTGTGCACGGTGAAGGCCTCCCGGCGGCCGTACTCGCCAGGCGTCGTGCCTTCCGCGATGGAGCGGACGCGATCGTCGAGCAGCGGGCCGTAGATGAAGCGGGCCCAGATGTTGAGCACGTCGATCAGCTCCTTGGAGAGTCCGCGGAAGCCCCAGGTCTCGTAGGCGTTGACGATGAGCGCCTGCTCACCCGTCAGCAGGCCGCGATAGAGATCGATGACGCCGGCGACGAACTTGGGGGCGAATGTGCGCATGCAGCCGTAGTCGAGCAGGTTGATGCCGGCGGGGCGTCCGTCAGCTTCGAAAACGTTGTAGTTGCCGAGATGCGGGTCGCCGTGGATGACGCCGTAGTGGCTGAACGGGAACCACCAGGCGCGGAACATGGCGCGGGCGATCTGGTTGCGATCCTCGATCGGCGCCTGCTTGTACTCGAGCAACCGGCGCCCCTCCGACCAGGTCATCGACAGCAGACGCTTGGTCGACAGCCCGGGCACGACCTCCGGCACGCGGATCAGCGGATCATCGCAAAAGATGGCGGCATAGAGTGCCATGTGCCGCGCTTCCAGCTCATAGTCCAGCTCCTCGCGCAGCCGCGCCGAGATCTCCTGCAGGATCTCGCCGGTCTCCACGGCGGGGTCCATGCGAGCGTGGATGGCAAACACCATCTTGAGCTGATTGACGTCGGCCTCCACGGCCGACTGCATGTCAGGATACTGCAGCTTGACGGCGAGCTTGCGCCCGTCGTGCGCGGTGGCGCGATGCACCTGCCCGAGCGATGCGGAGGCGGCGGACTCGTTCTCGAAGTCCTGGAACCGGGCGCGCCAGTCAGGCCCGAGTTCCGCCTGCATGCGGCGGCGCACGAACGCCGGCCCCATGGGCGGCGCCTGGGATTGGAGTTGGGCGAGCTGCTGCGCGTATTCGGCGGGCAACGCCTCGGGAATGGTCGAGAGAAGCTGGGCCGCCTTCATGATGGGGCCCTTCAAGCCACCCAGCGCCGCAGCAAGATCGGCGGCATTCTTGGAGCGATCGACATCAAGGCCGAGCAAGCGGCTGCCGGCGAGGCGCGCGGCGACGGCTCCGACATTCGTGCCGACGCGCACATAGCGCGCGGCACGGGCCGAGAACCGGTTCTGCTCGTCGTCGCTCATGTGGGAAGGATCTCCTCGCTCCCTGCAATATCGGCACGGGGGAAGGCTTCGTCCAGCAGCACGGTCAAACGGCCGCTATCGGGGGTCAGACAGCCACCTGGGTACCGACCTCCACGACCCGGTCCGTCGGGATCTGGAAGTATTCGGTGGCGTCCTCCGACTTGCGGGCGAGCCAGATGAACAGCCGCTCCTGCCAGCGGGGCATCTCCGACTTCATCGTCTTCTTCAGCGACCGGCGGGACAGGAAAAAGGATGTGGCGGAAAAATCCACGTTGAGGTCCTTGCGGCGGCAGTGGTCGAAGATCTTCGGCACGCTCGGCGTTTCCATGAAGCCGTAGCGCGCGATCACCAGGGTAAAGTCGTCGCCCAGTTTCTCGGTCGTCACACGCTCGTGCCTGGGAACGCGCGGCATGTCGACCGTCTTGATCGATAGGATGATATTGCGCTCGTGCAGCACGCGGTTGTGCTTGAGATTGTGCATGAGCGATGTCGGTGCGTGCGTCGGATCGCCTGTCAGGAATACGGCCGTGCCGGGCACACGGTGCGGGGGCTTCGCCTCCAGCTTGCGCAAGAGCCAGTCGAGTTCCGCCTCGTTCTTGCGCGTGGCGCGCATCAACACGCTGGAACCGCGGACCCATGTGTACATAATGAGGGCCAGCAGGCTGCCCACCAGCAGCGGCACCCATCCGCCTTCAAAAATCTTCAGCATGTTGGCGCTGAAGAACGCCAGTTCGATCGCCAACAGCGGGACGATCAGCAAAAGCGTCTTCCACAGCGGCCATTTCCAAGCGCGCCAGATCACGAAGAACGCCATGGCCGAGCTGATAACCATCGTACCGGACACCGATACGCCATAGGCGGCCGCCAGATTGCTGGAAGTGCGGAAGACGATCACCATGACGATGACGCCAGCGAGGAGAAGGTGGTTGACGCGTGGCAAATAGATCTGCCCCTCCACGCTCTCCGACGTATGCTGAATGGAAAAGCGCGGCAGGAGCCCGAGCTGCATGGCCTGCCGCGTCACCGAGAAGGCGCCGGTGATAACGGCTTGGCTCGCGACCACGGTTGCCAGCGTTGCCAGGCACACCATCGGCAGCAACGCCCATTTCGGATACAGCAGAAAGAACGGGTTATCCATCGCATGGGGATGAGACAGAACCAGCGCACCTTGCCCCAAATAGTTCAGCACCAGAGCGGGCAACACGACCGTCCCCCACGCGAACTGCAGAGGCTTGTGGCCGAAATGACCGAGGTCGGCGTAGAGCGACTCGGCGCCCGTAACGGCGAGGAAAACGAGGCCCAGGATCGTAAAGCCGATCAAGCCGTTCTGCGCCAGAAACTCGACGGCATTGTACGGGTTGAACGCCCAGAACACGCGGGGATCATCGACGATGTGGCTGAGGCCGCCGATCGCAAGGGCGGCGAACAACACCAGCGTGATGGGGCCGAAGAAGACACCAACCTTGGCAGTCCCGTGCGATTGCAGGGTGAACAACCCGATGAGGACGACCAGCGCGACGGGCACCACAACGGGTTGGAGAACCGGCGTCACCAGCTCGATGCCTTCGATGGCGGACAACACAGAAATCGCCGGCGTCAGCATCGCATCGCCGTAAAAGAACGATGCGCCGATGACGCCGAGAACGGAGAGCAAGGGTGCGGCGCGCTTGCTGGCAGATTGGCCCAGCGCCATCAGTGCGAACGTCCCGCCCTCGCCGCGGTTGTCGGCCCGCAACAGGATGATGATGTACTTGAGCGTGACGATCAGAAAGAGCGACCACAGCACCAGCGACAGGATGCCGATCACGGCATAGCGCGCCGACAGGCCACTCTTCATGGAATACTGCACTGCCTCACGCAGCGCATACAGAGGGCTGGTTCCGATATCGCCGTAAGCAACGCCGAGCGAGGCAAGCGCAAGCGCCCAGATTTTGCCGGGGTGGGCATCTGGGTCAGTTTCTGCGCCGCGTGTCGCGGCAGAGGATTGGGCCATCCGGCTCCTCACAGCCCCCGTTCGCTGCCCGAGGCAGCGAGTGGGGGCGGCTTATACGCTTATCGGCTGTCGCCGGAAAGGCGGAACATTTGGGATACGCACCTCGGAATTCAAGCCGCCAGGAGACGTGAAGCTTAATGGCAACTGGGCTACGGGGTTGTGACGGTTCCGGCCCGATCCATGCGCTCCAGCTCGTCGATCATCTGCTCGACCACCTTGAGGCCCATGCTCCAGAACTGCGGCGCCGATGCATCGAGGCCGAATGGCTTCAGCAGCTCGGAGTGATGCTTGGAGCCGCCGGCCTTCAGCATGGTGAAGTACTTGTCGACGAAGCCCGGATGGGCGTTCTGGTAGAGGCCGTAGAGCGAGTTCACGAGGCAATCGCCGAAGGCATACGCGTAAACATAGAACGGCGAGTGGATGAAGTGGGGGATATAGGTCCAGAAGCAATCGTAATCCGGATCCAGCCGCACGGCATCGCCCAGACTCTCGCGCTGCACTTCCATCCAGAAAGCGTTGAGCTGCTCCGAGGTCAGCTCGCCCTTGCGCCTCTCCTCATGCACCTTGCGCTCGAACGTGTAGAAGGCGATCTGGCGCACGACCGTGTTGATCATGTCCTCGACCTTGCCGGCGATCATTGCCTTGCGCTCGCGCGGTTCCTTGGCCTCCGCCAGAAGCGCCTTGAAGGTCAGCATCTCGCCGAAGACAGACGCCGTCTCCGCCAGCGTCAGCGGCGTCGATGCCAGCAGCGGTCCCTGCGGCGCGGCCAGCACCTGGTGCACGCCGTGCCCGAGCTCATGGGCGAGTGTCATCACATCCCGCGCCTTGCCCTGGTAGTTCATGAGAATGTAGGGGTGTGCCGACGGCACGGTCGGGTGAGAGAAGGCGCCCGGCGACTTGCCTTCGCGAACCGGCGCATCGATCCAACCGCCGCGGAAGAACTTGCCCGCGATATCGGCCATCTCGGGCGCGAAGCCAGCGTAGGCGTTCAGGACCAGCTTCTCCGCATCGGCCCACGGAATGACACGCTCTGGACGTTCGGGCAGCGGCGCATTGCGATCCCAATATTCAAGGCGCTCGAGGCCCAGCCATTTGGCCTTCAGCTTGTAGTAGCGATGCGACAGCCTGGGATAGGCGTGCCGGACCGACGCGACGAGCGCATCGACGACGGGGGCTTCGACGCGGTTGGCCAGATGCCGGCTGTCGGCGACGTCCTTGAAGCCGCGCCAGCGATCCGAGATTTCCTTATCCTTGGCGAGCGTATTGGTGATGAGCGTGAAGAGCCGGACGTTGTCCTTGAAGACCTTGGCCAGGGCCCTGCCACCAGCTTCGCGGCGCGAGCGGTCGGGATTGACGAGGAAGTTGAGCGTCGTCTCCAGCGGCAATGGTGCCGGCTCGCCGGGAACCTCGAAGCGCAGACCGGTCATGGTTTCGTTGAAGAGGCGGTCGAAGGCCGATCGCGACGTCATCGCCTTTTCGAGGAACAGCTTCTCCAACGTCTCGTCGAGCTGATAGGGCTTCTCCTTGCGCAGATCGTCGATCCACGGCTTGTATTTGGCCAGCGGCGTAACCTGCAGCGCCGCCGCCAGGTCGGCATCCTCGATCTTGTTGAGCTCCAGCTCGAAGAACAACAGATCCGACGAGATGACGGTGATCCGCTCCTGGATGTCGCCATAGAATTTGGCGCGATCGGGATCGGCGGTGTCGGCGGCATACAGCAGTCCCGCGTAGGAGCCGAGGCGGCCGATCAGGTCGCTCAGGCTTTCGTAGTCAGCCAAGGCCTGGGCCAGCGCCTCTCCGTCTCGCCCGAGGCCGGCGATCTTACCCTGGTAGCGATCCTTGAGGCTCTTGGCGCGTTTGCGCGCTTCCTCCAGATCAGCCCCCACCTTCGGCGACTTGGGATCGGCATAGAGGTCCGAGAGGTCCCATTCCGGCATGGCGCCGAGAGCCGGGGCAGCACCAGGCCCGGCAGCGCTTCTGACCGCGCGCGGCGATCGCTTGGTCTCTGCGGTCATGATCGTCTCCTGTCGCAATGCAACCTTCTCGCGCCCGCTTGGGTTGCCGGGTGTTCAAGGGAGGGACAAAGCATGCCCCTCTCCAATGCGCCAGACGCTAAAAAAGCGCCAGCTCAGATCGTTCCGAAACGATCCATTTACCGATCTCAGGCAGGGTGGCGGTCGTAAGTGAGCCGAGTGTGGCCGCGTGTTCGATCTTGGAGCACCCGGGATCCACAACTGCAAAATGCATCCGTTGCGTGAGTTCTGTCCCAATGTCCAAACGCGTTCTCATTGTCGATGACGATCCTGCCCAGCGCCGTATCCTTGAAGAAACAATAAAGCGCCTTGGCTACGAGACCAAGATGGCGCAAGGCGGGGAACAGGCCCTGCATATTCTCGAAGGGCCGGAACAGGGCTCGATCGCACTCGTTCTTCTCGATCTCGTGATGCCCGGCGCCGACGGCATGGCCGTGCTGGACCGTGTTGCCTCAAAGCCCGGGATGCCGCCCGTCATCGTGCAGACCGCCCACGGCTCCATCGAAGCGGCGATCAACGCCATGCGGGCAGGCGCCGTGGACTTCGTCATGAAGCCGGCGAGCCCCGAGCGGCTCGACGTGTCGATCAAAAGCGCGCTCAAGATCGAAGCCCTGGCCGGAGAGATCACGCGCATCAAGAAAACGGTCGAAGGTACGCTGACGTTCGCGCATCTCGTGCTGCGGGGAGAGGCCATGCAGCGTGTGATCGCGCTCGGCCGCCGCGCGGCCGCCTCTCATATCCCGGTGCTTATTGAAGGCGAGTCCGGCGTCGGCAAGGAACTGATCGCGCGCGCCATCCAGGGCGAGAGCGAGCGGGCCGGCAAGCCGTTCGTGACGGTCAACTGCGGTGCCATCCCTGAAAATCTCGTCGAGAGCATTCTGTTCGGCCACGAGAGAGGAGCCTTTACCGGTGCAGTCGACAGGCGCGTCGGCAAGTTCCAGGAAGCCGACGGCGGTACGCTGTTCCTCGACGAGGCCGGCGAGCTGCCGTTGGACGCCCAAGTGAAGCTGCTGCGTGCGCTGCAGGAAGGCGAGATCGATCCGGTGGGCTCCAAGAAGCCGGTCAAGGTCAACTTCCGCCTGATCTCGGCGACCAACCGCGACATGATCCAACTCGTGAAGGAAGGGCGCTTCCGCGAGGACTTGTATTACCGCCTCAATGTGTTCCCGATCTGGGTGCCGCCGCTGCGCGAGCGCATCGAGGACGTGCCGGAGCTGGCGCGGCACTTCATGGCCCGCTTCACGGCCGAGGAAGGCAAGCGCATCTCCGGCATCCGCGAGGACGCCATCGAGCTGCTGACGAACTACTCCTGGCCCGGCAACGTCCGGCAACTCGAAAATGCCGTTTTCCGAGCCGTCGTGCTGGCCGACAGGGCCGAGCTGACCGTCGACGAGTTTCCGCAGATTGCGGCGCATGTGGACGGCTTCCATGCCGAAATCCCCGATGCGCCAGCCTCGGTCCACGGCCGGCAGGCCTACACGGGGCCAGCGCTGCTCGGCGCCGAAGCGACCATTCCGCGGACCGTTGAAGTCGGGGCGGGCACCGGCGGCCGGTCCGGCTCGCTCGGCATCCCGGCCGTCGACGAGAAGGGCGAAATCCGCACACTGGAAGCCATGGAGGCCGACATGATCCGGTTGGCGCTCGGGCGCTACCGGGGACATATGACCGAGGTCGCCAAGCGTCTCAAAATCGGCCGTTCTACGCTTTACCGCAAGATGCGCGACTACGGCCTGGAGGAGCGGGCGCACTGATCCTTGCGGTGCGAGCGTGTAAAATTCGCAACAGCGCTCGGGAAAACCTATGCGTATTCCCGGGTTTAGGTGCTGAGTCTGGTCACCACGGAGGCGTTGCGATAGGTTGCGGCGTCTGGGTCAAGAAGGAAGAAAAGCGGATGTTGAGATCTTTGGGTGCGGCAATGTCGCTCGTCGCAACATTGGCCGTGTTTCCAGCCCTTGCATCCGAGAAGGAAACACCCGCAGAACGCGTCGTTTCGAGCGAGGCTGCGACCGAGACCAGCTCTAGCAACGCTCCCGCAACGCCCTTGCCACTGGCGGCCGACGGCAGCCAACGCACGGCAGAAGACCCCTTTGTCACGGCTCTCAAGGCCCGCCTCGGTCTAAGCGTGCGTGGGGAGGGTGCGCGCGAGCGCAGCGAACGGGCCGCGCTGACCTCGTTCTACGAGAGCCGTCAATATCGCCCGCTCTGGGTGACCCCCGACGGCTTCGTGCCCAGCGCAGAAAAGATTATCGCCGAAATTCGCGCAGCGGACGATTGGGGCCTCAAGGCTTCGGACTTCACCCTCCCGACCCTGGCCGGCACCGCCGGCGATGCTGACCGCGCCGATGCAGAAATCGATCTTGCACTGGCGGTGCTCAAGTACGCCCGGTTTGCGCGCGGCGGTCGTCTCGATCCCAGGTCGCTCACGAAGTTTCTCGACCGTTCGCCACCGGTTCTCGAACCGCAAGCGGTTCTCGATCAAATTGCCGCGGCACCTGACGCATCGCTTTGGCTGCGCGGCCAGCATCCCCAGCATCCCCAGTTCGAGCGTCTGCGGCAGAAGTATCTGACCATGACGCGGTCGTCGCGCGCGGCGGCCGACGTGGCCAAGGTTCCCAAGGGCCCGGTCCTGGAGCCTGGCTCACGCCACGTGGACGTTGCACTCGTGCGGGCACGGCTTGGCCTTGCCGCTACGACCGAGAATGACCTCTACGACGAGGCTCTCGAGCAGAAGGTTATCGCGTTCCAGACCGAGCACGGCCTCAAGGTGCGCAATGGCAAGATCGACGCGGCGACCCGCCAGGCGCTCAATGCCATCGAATTCGGCAGTGCCCGCCGCATCCTCGCCAACATGGAGCAGTGGCGCTGGATGCCCGACCAGCTCGGCAACTACCACGTCTGGGTCAACATTCCCGATTTCATGATCCGTGTCGTGGAGAACGGCAAGGTGATCCACGCCGAGAGGATCGTGGTCGGCAAGGCCGACACACAAACGCCGATCTTCTCCGACGCGATGGAGCAGATCATTTTCCACCCGTTCTGGGGCGTTCCCGACTCGATTAAACGCAACGAGCTGCAGCCCAATCTTGCCGCCGGTGGCGCCATTCTTGCGCGACAAGGCCTCAAGGTGCAGTACCGCGGACGCGACGTCGACCCGAGCTCGGTGGACTGGCAGACCGCCGACATGCGCAACTTCCACATCTATCAGCCGCCGGGACCCAGCAATGTGCTGGGCGTCGTGAAATTCCGTTTCCCGAACAAACACGATGTCTACTTCCACGACACCTCGCAGAAGAGCCTTTTCAATGCGTCGGTGCGCACGTTCAGCCACGGTTGCATGCGCGTGCAGAACCCCGTTCGTCTGGCGGAGCTGCTGTTGGCGCACGATCGCGACATGCCGAAGGAACGCGTGCGTGCCCTGACGGCGCCCGGAGCGCCGAAGGACAACCAGATCAATCTGAACAACCGCTTCCCCGTCCACATCACCTACTTCACCGCGACGGTCGAAGACGACGGCAAGGTCACCTATCGAAGCGACATCTATGGGCACGAGGAGCGCATTGCACTCGCGCTCGAAGGCAAGGCACATCTCATCGCCAAGGTGCGCGAGCCGGCGCCGGCCAAGCGTGTCGTGGGAGCACCGCGCTATGCAAACCAGTCGGACGGGGCGCCTGCCTGGCTACGCGGAATTTTCAATTTCTGAGGCGCGGGCGGGCAACGCGGGACGGGAACCCGCTTTGCCCAGGTATTGCCGCATACGGGCCTTCAAGTGCGCCCATTCGATCCTTACCACCTGTTAATCATCGGGGCTTAACGCTATTGGCCGTTGGCTTCGGGGGAGTGGGCACGGCCCGCAGTCCTGCACGATAAGCAGTCGGCCATGATGCCGGCACAGGCTTGAGACCGACGGGGGAGCCGAGTGGTGTCGCGCTGGCGCACATGCCTCGCAATTGCCGCCATAATCTTGATGCTGGCCGCGGCCGGCGCTTCACAGATCGTAGCCAACTCCGATCGCGCGCGCGTCATCTCGCTCTACAACATTCACACCAAGGAAACGGTGTCCGTCCTCTACAAAAAGGACGGCAAGTACATCGACGCAGGTCTCGAGAAAGTGAATTGGGCGCTGCGCGACTGGCGCCGCAACGAAGCCACCAAGATGGACCCGGAACTCATTGACCTGCTCTGGGAGATTCACACCGAGCTTGGCTCCAGGGAGCCTATCCACATCATTTCCGGTTTCCGCTCGCGCGGCACCAACGACATGCTGAGGCGCACGGTCGGCGGCCAGGCAAGCGAAAGCCGGCACATCCTCGGCAAAGCCGCGGATGTCCATTTCCCGGATGTGCCGCTGAAGAACCTGCGCTACTCGGCGCTGATCCGCGAGCGTGGCGGCGTCGGCTACTATCCGACGTCGGCGCTCCCGTTCGTGCACGTGGACACGGATCGCGTGCGCGCGTGGCCGCGCCTGCCGCGCTACGAGCTGGCGCTGCTGTTTCCCCAGGGTCGCACCCAGCATATGCCTGCGGAAGGAGGACCCATTACGCGCGAGGACGTGCGCATCGCCCGCACCCAGTACAAGGAACTCGTGACCCAGGTGGCCGAATACCGCAACTGGCGCAGTCAGCCCAAGCAGCCGTTCGCGGTTGCCGACGCGGGCGGG
Source organism: uncultured Hyphomicrobiales bacterium (assembly GCA_902826715.1). GTDB lineage: Bacteria > Pseudomonadota > Alphaproteobacteria > Rhizobiales > Hyphomicrobiaceae > CADEFX01. The sequence goes on from CADEFX010000087.1 coordinate 17,375, forward strand.
GGGATCAAACCGGCTGACAAGCTGGAAACCATCGCATCGCTGGAGCCCGCACCGCGAGGCTTCGACACACGCAGGCCCAGCGCGGGACCTGAGCCACGCTTGAGCAATCCCGGGCCGTCACTCCAGGATCGCACGCGCCTCAATGAACTGGCAGCGCTCGCTTCGCTGGAGCCAAGGCTGCTTTCCGGTCCGAGGCTGGCGCAACGTCCTAAGCCGCAGGGCCAGGCCGGCCCGCGTCTGGCTGCCATCGATCCGACATCGCGGACTGATGCGCAGGGCGGACGTTTCGGCTGGGGCAGCGGCTGGATCGCGGCGCCCGCCTATGATGAGGAGCATCCCGAGGAGCTCTCGTATCGCCCGTTCCCCATCGGCCCCCTGCTCACGGCCTCAGACAACGAGCCGGTGTTCGCCGATCTCGTTCATCACGATGTGGCGCGCACCATCGACATGCTCGACCAGCCAGGGACTGCTCTTCCCTTGCGTTTTCGGCCCGGCGAACAGATGGCGCAGCTGATGTGGGCCAACCAGTTTCGCGGCGATGCCATAGGCCTGGCCAAACTGTTTGACGCTCAGGCAAGCGACATCACATCGTCCAGCCTTGCCAATCGAAACGTGCGCACGACGGGACGATAGCGGCCAACTTGCCGCGCCGTCTCGATCAAAAGAGCACCGTGTTGGAGCCCTGGCTAGGCTGGACGGAAGGCGCCTATTCGGCGGCATCCATGACCTGCCGCTCGGCAGTCGATGCATCCAGCATACCCAGCGCATGCATGTAGGTCGCGAGGATTGCGTCTTCCTCGTCCCGGTCCGCCTTGCTCTTCTTCCTCAGGCTGACGATCTTGCGCAGGGCCTTAACGTCAAAACCGACCGCCTTGGCTTCCAGGAACTTGTCGCGGATATCGCCGGCAAGCGCCTTTTTCTCCTCCTCCAGCCTCTCGATCTGTTCGACGAGCTGGCGCAACTGGTTCTGCGTAGAAACCTGAAGTGTCGTCATTGGATTTACCCCACATTCGCGCG
>CADEFX010000088.1 GCA_902826715.1 uncultured Hyphomicrobiales bacterium
GCTCGCGCATGAACGACGACGAGCGCACGCATGTGCGCCGGGTGGAGATGGGCTTCGTGTATCAGTTCCACCAGCTCCTGCCGGAGTTCTCGGCACTGGAAAATGTCGCCATTCCCCAGCTCATTCTGGGGCGGCGCAAGAGTGAGGCGCAGGGCCGGGCGCGGGAATTGCTGACGGCCATGGGATTGGGCGAGCGCGTTCATCACCGGCCGGCCGAGTTGTCGGGCGGCGAACAGCAGCGCACGGCCATCGCGCGGGCGCTCGCCAACGCGCCGCGGCTGCTGCTGGCGGACGAGCCAACGGGCAACCTCGATCCAAACACGTCCGGGCATGTGTTCGGGGAACTCATCGCTCTCATCGAGCACACGCGCGTGGCGGCGCTCATTGCGACCCACAACCTCGACCTGGCGCGCAGCATGCATCGCGTCGTGCGCATGGAGGGCGGGCGACTCGTGGAGCTGGACCCGGCGAGCGTGCGCTGAGCCATCAACAACTTGTCCACCTGCCGTTTTGCGCGGGCACAGAGCCGCCGGTTGGCGCTAGTCTGGGCGCATGAACGCTCCGATTCGAACGCCTGACACCGTCGCCGATGCAACTCCTGTGGTCGTGCCGAAATTCGTGCATCTCAAGGTGCACTCGGCTTATTCGCTGCTGGAAGGCGCTTTGCCGATCGGCCGGCTCGCCAAGCTCGCCGATGCTGAGAGCATGCCGGCAATCGGACTGACCGACACGAATAACCTATTCGGAGCGCTGGAATTTTCCGACAAGCTCGCAGGCGCGGGCGTGCAGCCCATCGTCGGTTGCACGTTGCAGATCGACTTCGGCGACAAGGCTGCGAATGCGCCAATGCAGCGCCGCCAGAACGAGCCGCTGGCAGCCCCCGCCGGCTCGGTGGCGTTCTACGCAGCGTCCGAGGCAGGCTATCAGAACCTCATGAAGCTGGCGTCGCAGGCGTTCTTCGATCCTGCTGAAAATGAGCCGCCACATATTCATATCAATCGCGTCGCGGCGCTGGGCGAGGGCCTCATCTGCCTGACGGGCGGACCGGACGGCCCGATCGACAAAGCCCTGCGCGACGACCGCCCGGAGCAGGCGCTGGCGCGGCTCGTTCGACTGAAGGCCATTTTCGGCGATCGGCTGTATGTCGAGATGCAACGTCACGGCATGCCGCATGAGATTGCCGCCGAGCCGCTGCTGCTGGACCTTGCCTACGCGCACGACGTTGCCATCGTGGCCACCAACGAAGTGTATTTCGCCAAGCCCGATGACTACGAGGCCCACGATGCGCTGCTTTGTATTGCGGGCGGGAACTATGTGGTCGAGGACGACCGGCGGCGCCTGACGCGCGAGCACTACTTCAAGAGCGCCGGGCAGATGGCGGACCTGTTCGCGGATCTGCCCGAGGCGCTGGATAATACCATCGAGATTGCCAAGCGCTGCGCTTTCCGTCCGCGCGGGCGCAAGCCGATCCTGCCGCGGTTCGTCGCCATCAAGGAGGGTGCGAGCGAAGAAGATCAAATGGCGGCAGAGGCCGCGGAACTGAGGCGGCAGGCGGAGCAGGGTCTGGAGGCGCGCCTCCAGACCAATACGCTCGCCGATGGCTTCACACGCGCGGACTACGACAAACGCCTCGCATACGAGGTTGACGTCATCTCCAAGATGAAGTTCCCCGGCTACTTTCTGATCGTGGCGGACTTTATCAAGTGGGCCAAGGTTAACGGCATTCCGGTGGGGCCTGGCCGCGGCTCGGGTGCGGGTTCGCTCGTCGCGTGGGCGCTGACGATCACCGACCTCGACCCGCTGCAGTTCGGGCTGCTGTTCGAGCGCTTCCTTAATCCGGACCGCATCTCGATGCCGGACTTCGACATCGACTTCTGCCAGGACCGGCGGGACGAAGTCATTCGCTACGTGCAAAACAAGTATGGTTACGATCGCGTGGCGCAGATCATCACGCACGGCAAGCTGCAGGCGCGTGCGGTGCTGCGCGACGTCGGCCGCGTGCTGCAGATGCCGTATGGGCAGGTGGACCGGTTGTGCAAGCTGGTGCCCAACAATCCAGCCGACCCGGTGACGCTGCGCGAGGCTATCGACGGCGAGCCGAAGCTGCAGGAGGAACGCGACGCCGACCCGATGGTGGCGCGGCTGCTGGAGATCGGTGAGAAGCTGGAAGGGCTCTACCGCCACGCATCGACGCATGCCGCCGGCATGGTGATCGGCGACCGGCCGCTCGACGAACTGGTGCCGCTCTATCGCGATCCGAAGTCCAGCTTCCCGATTACGCAATATAACTTCAAGCTGGTCGAGACGGCGGGGCTGGTAAAGTTCGACTTCCTCGGGCTGAAGACGCTGACCGTGCTGCAGAAAGCGGTGCAGTTGATCGAGCGCGGACGTGGCGTGAAGATCGACTTGCTCAGCCTGCCCCTCGATGACGAGAAAAGCTACGAGCTGCTCGCCAAGGCCGATACGGCCGGCGTGTTCCAGCTCGAAGGCACAGGCATGCGCGAAAGCCTCAAGCGTCTGAAACCAGACCGCTTCGAGGACATCATCGCCATGGTCGCGCTCTATCGGCCAGGGCCGATGGACAACATCCCGACCTACATCAATCGCAAGCACGGTGAGGAGCCGATCGAGTATCCCAACCCCATGCTCGAGCCGATCCTCAAGGAGACCTACGGCGTCATCATCTACCAGGAACAGGTGATGCAGATTGCCCAGGTGCTCGCCGGATACTCGCTTGGTGAAGCTGACCTGCTCCGGCGCGCCATGGGTAAGAAGGACAAGGCCGAGATGGCCAAACAGCAGGCGCGCTTCGTAGATGGCGCGATGCAGAATGGCGTGAAAAAGGCTGACGCAGTCTACATTTTCGAGTTGGTGGACAAATTCGCGGGCTACGGCTTCAACAAATCCCATGCTGCCGCTTACGCCGTGGTCAGCTACCACACAGCCTATCTCAAGGCGAATTTTCGCGAGGAGTTCCTGGCGGCCTCCATGACGCTGGACATCGCCAACACCGACAAGCTGGCGATGTTTGCTTCCGAGGCGCGCAAGAGCGGAATTGTCGTGCGCCCGCCGTGCGTCAATGCTTCGGATGTCGAGTTCCTGGCCGAGGCGCCGGCCAAGGGAGCCGAGCGTGGCGCAATCCGCTACGCGCTGGCGGCGCTCAAGAACATCGGCGAGGCTGCGGTCGTCACCATCGTCAACGAACGCGCGGCCAACGGCGCCTACAAGGACCTTGCCGACTTCGCGCGCCGGCTTAACTCCAAGGCGTTCAATAAGCGCGGGCTGGAGACGCTGGCGATGTCGGGAAGCTTCGATGCGCTGGAGCTGAACCGCGCGTACGTGCATGGCAACGTCGAACACATCATGGCCCTGTCGCAGCGTCTGGAGGCGGATGCCACGGCCGGCACCAGCGACCTTTTCGGACTGGGTGCGGAGCCTCAGGGGCTGGACATGCGCCCGGTGAAAGCGTGGACGCCGATGGAGCGGCTGCAGCAAGAGTTCGCGGCGATCGGATTCTATCTGTCCGGTCACCCGCTTGATGCCTACGAGACGATCCTGCCGAAGCTAGGCATACAGCGCTTTGCAGAGTTCGAGGCGCGCGCGGGCATCGCGGCAACAGCCGGCAGGCTTGCGGCCATCGTGGTGTCCTCGCGCGAGCGGCGCTCGCAGAAGGGGAACAAATTCGCCTTCACGGCTTTTTCAGACGCGTCGGGTCAGTTCGAGGCCGTAATCTTTTCCGACACGCTGGCACGCTGCCGCGATCTCCTGGAGGCTGGCACGCCGGTTGTGCTGTCGGTCGAGGCCGAGCGGGACGGCGAGACGGTGAAGCTGCGCGTGCAGTCGATGGAGGCGCTGGAGGCCGCTGCAGCGAGCGTGCAGCGCGGATTGAAGCTGGTACTCGATCGCCGCCTCATCGAAGCCGGCAACGATCAGCTTATCGAGATCAAGAAGACGCTGAAGCCCGGCGGTAAGGGCGAGGTGCAATTCGTCGTGCCGCTGGGCGAGCGCGACATCGAGATCACGCTGCCCGGCCGCTATGAGGTCAGCCCCATGCAGATGGGCGAACTGTCGACGCTGCCGGGGGTGATTGAGGTGATCGAGATGTAGGCCGGGCGCGGCCATTTATTGTTTGGGCAAAGGCCAACGTGGCGGCTGGAAGGTCAAACAGGGCCGGCCCGGAGCTTTGGCTTGTCAAAAGGGTGCCAAACCGGTAGAAGCCAGCCCATCTCACACGCGGACCATGCGCTGCGCTGGGCCTTTACGGCCTAGGCATCGCACCGGTGGGACGATCTGATTGAAGATCGTCCCGATCGTCCGCGGCGGCCAAACCGGTAAAGGACAACGCACGTATGCTGCCACAATTCAATATGCGCCAGCTCCTGGAAGCTGGCGTGCACTTCGGCCATCAGTCTCACCGCTGGAATCCGAAAATGGCGCCCTTCATCTATGGCGCCCGCAACAACATTCACATTGTCGATCTCGCGCAGACGGTGCCGCTGCTGCATCAGGCGCTGGTCCAGGTGTCGGAGGTCGTGGCCAAGGGTGGCCGCGTATTGTTCGTCGGCACCAAGCGTCAGGCGTCCGACGGCATCGCCGAGGCGGCCAAGCGCTCGGCCCAGTATTACATCAACCATCGCTGGCTCGGCGGAACGCTGACCAACTGGAAGACGATCTCGCAGTCGATCCGGCGGCTGCGCCAGCTCGACGAGATCCTGGCGGGTGAAACGCACGGCCGCACCAAGAAGGAGCTGCTGAACATCCAGCGCGAGCGCGACAAGCTCAACCAGTCGCTGGGTGGCATCAAGGATATGGGCGGCCTGCCCAACCTGCTGTTCGTGATCGACACGAACAAGGAAGACATCGCCATCAAGGAAGCTCAGAAGCTGAAGATCCCGATCGTGGCGATCATCGACACGAATTGCGATCCCGACGGCATCGACTACCCGATCCCCGGAAACGATGACGCCGGTCGCGCCATCACGCTGTATTGCGATCTCGTCGCGCGCGCTGCAATCGACGGCATCGGCCGTGGCCAGACGGCAGCCGGCGTCGATGTGGGCGCCGCCGAAGCGCCGCCCGAGGAGGTGCTTCCCGAAGAGGTGCCGGCCTTCCGCGGGATTGATGCCCCGCGCGGCGAAGCCGACGATCTCAAGCGCATCTCCGGGATCACCGGCAAGATTGAGCAGACCCTCAACGACTTGGGCGTCTATCATTTCTGGCAGCTGGCGGACGCCGACGAGGCAGCCGTCGCCGTGCTGGACAAGCTGCTCGGAACACGCGGTCGCGTCGCGCGCGACAACTGGGTTGGACAAGCCAAGAAGCTGACCGAAGAAGCGGCTGCCTAGGGCTATCCTCCCGCATTCGAGACACTGCCGAGGCTGCGCGCAGGCTTGGCACGTGAGTGTTCATAGTCAACGTGAAGGCATGCCATGACCACCGTCACAGCATCCATGGTGAAGGAGCTGCGCGACAAGACCGGCGCGGGCATGATGGATTGCAAGGCCGCGCTGATCGAGACCCAGGGTAACATTGAGGAAGCCGTCGACTGGCTGCGCAAGAAAGGCTTGTCGAAGGCTGCCAAGAAGGCGGACCGAATAGCCGCTGACGGCCTGATCGGCGTCTCTACAATGGGCAAGAGCGGCGCCGTGGTCGAGGTGAACGCCGAGACCGACTTCGTTGCGCGCAACGAGACGTTCCAGGACATGGTGCGCCAGATCACGACGCTGGTGGCCAGCACCGGCGGCGATCTGAAGAAACTGCTTGCTGCGCCCTATCCCGGCAAGCAGATATCGGTGGCCGAGCAGGTGCAGGAAATGATCGCCACCATCGGCGAGAACATGAGCGTGCGCCGTACGGCGAGCCTCAGCGTCAATGACGGCGTGGTGGCGAGCTACGTGCACAATCGCGTTGCTGACGGCGTCGGCCGCATCGGCGTGCTGGTCGGCGTGGAGTCGAAGGCTGCCGGCGACAAGCTCGCCGATATCGGGCGGCAGATCGCGCTGCACGTCGCCGCCGCGCAGCCGCAGGCGGTCAGCGCCGATCAGCTCGACAAGGCCGTGATCGAGCGCGAGCGCAACGTCTACCTGGAGCAGGCCAAGGCTTCCGGCAAGGCGCAGGATATCATCGAGAAAATGGTGGAGGGGCGCCTGCGCAAGGAGTTCTTCGGCCAAGTGGTGCTGATGCAGCAGATCTTCATGGGGCCGGCCGGCGATGGCAAGATGACGGTGGAGCAGTATCTCAAGGCCGAGGAGAAGATGGCCGGTGCGCCCATCAAGGTGGCGAATTTCATTCGCTACGCCCTGGGCGAGGGTATCGAGAAGAAAGAAACGGACTTTGCCGCCGAGGTGGCTGCCCTTACAAAAGGCTGATCGGAACCGCGGAGCAAGGCCAGCCAACGTCCGTCAGGGAGCAGCCACATGAGCGGAGCCACGACGGGATTGCGCTACAAGCGTGTTCTCCTGAAGCTGTCGGGAGAAGCGTTGATGGGCAAGAACGCCTATGGCATCGACATGGGCGTCTGCAACCGGCTTGCCCTCGACGTCAAAGAGGTGGTCGAGGCCGGAGCACAGATCGCGCTCGTCATCGGCGGCGGCAACATCTTCCGCGGGCTAGCAGCGGCGGCCAAGGGCATGGACCGAGCGACCGCGGACTACATGGGCATGCTCGGCACTGTCATGAACGCCCTGGCGTTCCAGAACGCGCTGGAGCAGACACGGGTTGATGCGCGCGTCCTGTCCGCCATCTCGATGCCGACCGTGTGCGAAGCTTATGTGCGGCCGAAGGCTCTGCACTATATGGAACAGGGCCGGGTGGTCATTTTCGCGGCCGGCACAGGCAATCCCTATTTCACCACCGATACCACTGCCGCCCTGCGCGCCATCGAGATGGGCTGCGATGTGCTAGCCAAGGCGACACAAGTGGATGGGGTTTATTCGGCCGATCCCAAGCATGATCCTGCGGCGGTGCGGTACGATCGGCTGACCTATAGCGAGGTTCTGTCCCGCAACCTCAAAGTCATGGATGGCGCAGCCATCGCCCTTGCCCGGGACAACAATCTTCCGGTAGTTGTGTTCTCGATCGAAGAAGCGGGCAGCGTCCTGAAGGTGTTGCGGGGCCAGGGCCGCACAAGTCTGATAGAAGGAACGGGCTGAAGCCGCCAAGCGAGATGTCCATACGACCGGCCGGATGTTGCTTGGACCGCGGGCTTGCGCGGCGGCGTCAGGCAGAGCGCGATCGTTTCGCACGGGAGCGCTGCCAGCTTCCATGCGAAACGTGAATCGCAGTTTAAACGAATGAAATAGAGCAGGATTCACGTTTCGGCCGAGGCGCTTCGAGTGAGGCAATGTGATTCAATCCGAAACGATCCTGCTCTAGCGTCTGCACACGCGATCCAGGAGTAAGTTCGATGGCGGCCGCAACGTTTGATATCAAGGATTTCGACAGGCGAATGCGCGGTGTCCTCGACACCCTCAAGCGGGAGTTCGCGGGTTTGCGGACCGGACGCGCCTCGGCGAGCCTCCTTGATCCCATCGTCGTCACCGTCTACGGCGCCAAGATGCCGCTCAACCAGGTCGCGACCGTCAGTGTTCCGGATGCGCGCACCATTTCCGTCCAGGTGTGGGACAAGAGCCAGGTGCAGGCGGTCGACCGCGCCATCCGCGAGTCCAATCTCGGCCTGAACCCGATCGCCGAAGGCACGCTTCTGCGGCTGCCTATTCCGCCGCTCAATGCTGAACGCCGCAACGAGCTGGCCAAGGTCGCGCACAAATATGCCGAGCACGCCCGCGTCGGCGTGCGCAACGTGCGGCGCGACGGCATGGAGCTTTTGAAGAAGCTCGACAAGGACGGCGACATCGGCGAGGACGAGCATCGCAAGAATTCCACGAAAGTCCAGGAGCTTACCGATAAGCTTGTCAAAGAGGTCGATCAAATGCTGGTGGCCAAGGAGGCCGAAATAAAGCAGGTTTGATTTTGCCTCGGCTGGGGCCTGCGGCCGGGCCCGGGATGGATAAGCCTGCAGCAAAGACGCCTTCCGCTGTGCCAAAGACCGCCACGTGACCGAGATCGAACAACAATCGGGGTTTCAGAACGCGGCCAAGGCCGGCCCGCGGCACGTGGCGATCATCATGGATGGCAATGGGCGGTGGGCGAAGCAGCGCGGCTTGCCGCGGGCCGTAGGCCACCGCTCGGGGGTCGAGGCCGTCCGGCGCACGGTGAAGGCAGGCATCGACCTCGGCATCGATTACCTCACGCTGTTCAGCTTTTCCTCGGAGAACTGGTCGCGGCCGGCGGCTGAGATCGACGATCTGATGGGGCTTCTGAAGCGCTTCATCCGGCGCGATCTGGCCGACCTGCACCGCCATGGCGTGCGCATCCAGGTCATCGGCGAGACGGCCAAGGTCGATTCCGAGCTGCTGGCGATGATAGAGGAGGCCAAGGCTCTCACGGCCGGCAACAAGGTCCTCAACCTTATCATCGCCTTCAACTACGGGGCGCGGTCGGAGATCACGCGGGCTGTTCGGCGGCTCGGCGCCAAGGTGGCGAACGGAGAGATTGCCGCCGCGCATATTGCGCCCGAGCACATCGAGGCCGAGCTCGACACGGCGGGAATTCCCGACCCGGATTTATTGATCCGAACCAGCGGCGAGCTCCGGTTGTCGAATTTTCTGTTATGGCAGTGTGCGTACACCGAGCTCGTGTTCCTCAATGTGTACTGGCCAGACTTCGGCCGAGAGCAGCTTGAGCACGCTATCAAGGAATACCTGGCGCGCGACCGCCGGTTCGGCGGGCTCAACGCACGGTCATTGGCCTGAACGCGAAGACATCGGGCCGATTGCAGAGGAAACGCCTTGGAGCCAGAAAACGCAACGCCGGCGCCCACCTTGCCGCAAGATGTCGTTCCACGCCTGGTATCGGGCCTGGTGCTGGCGGTGGTGGCGCTGGCTCTGACCTGGGCCGGCGTGTGGCCGTTTGCGCTGTTGGTGCTGGTGGTCGCATTGATCATCGCCTGGGAATGGGGCGGTATCGTACGCGGCGCCTCGGTCGACACGATCTTCGTCGTCAGTGCGCTGGCTATCGCGGCGGCTGTACTGCTGACCGCGTCGGGCACGCCGGGGCTCGCTCTCATCGCGTTGATGGTGGGGGCGATTTTGGCTGCACTTTTAGGTTTTGGAGATCGCGGACATCTGTCCTCTTTAGGCGTACTTTACGCCGGTTTGCCAGCCATTTCCCTGATTTGGCTCCGATGCAGTCTGCAATGGGGCTTCACCGCGGTTCTGTTCGTGTTCCTGCTGGTGTGGGCGACCGATACGGGGGCCTACGTCGCCGGCCGGGCTTTCGGGGGCCCGAGGCTGGCTCCGCGTTGGTCGCCGAACAAGACCTGGGCCGGCCTCATCGGCGGCGTGGCAGCGGCCATGCTGGCAGTGGCGGCGCTCGGCTACATGGCCGAGACCGGGACTATCGGACGCATGGTGATCGGCGCAGGCGTTCTCGCGGTGGTCGCGCAGGCAGGCGACATTACGGAATCAGCGCTGAAGCGGCAGCATGGCGTCAAGGATGCGAGCACGCTTATTCCTGGCCACGGAGGCTTCATGGATCGCGTCGATGGTCTGATCTTCAGCGCCACATTCGCGGCCGTGTTCGGCCTTCTCGTGAACGTGCACGACCCGGCGCGCGCACTCCTCATGTGGCACTAGCTCGATGAGCATCGATACGGACAAAGAGAGCGGGTTGACGCGGCGGCAACAGCGGATGGCCGTCGGCCGCGTGGTGCCGCCATCTGACGTCCGTTCGCTGACGGTACTCGGCGCCACGGGTTCAGTCGGCCGCAGCACGCTCGATCTTGTGAGCCATCACTCCGATGGCTTTGCCATCGAAGCGCTGACAGCGCAGAGCAACGTGGCGGCGCTGGCCGAGCTGGCGCGTCAGCATCGGGCCAAGGTCGCGGTGATCGGGGACGAAAGCTTGCGCGGCGAACTCGAAGAGCGGCTTGCAGGTACCGGCATCGCATGCGCCGCGGGGGCCGAAGCGCTTGTCGAGGCGGCGGTGCGGCCGGTGGATTGCGTGATGGCGGCGATCGTCGGCGCGGCCGGCCTGAAGCCCACGTTCGCCGCGGCGCGGCAGGGGCGGCGCGTGGCCCTTGCCAACAAAGAATGCCTCGTCTCGGCGGGCGAGGTTTTCATGCAGACCGTGCATGATGCGGGCACGGACCTGGTGCCCGTGGACAGCGAGCATTCTGCCGCATTCCAGGCCATCGCCGGCACCGATCCTGACTCCATCGAGCGGATTGTTCTGACGGCGTCGGGCGGACCCTTCAGAACCGCGTCCCGCGAGGTCCTGGCAAACGCCACGCCGGAGCAGGCTTCCAAGCACCCGAACTGGTCCATGGGGCCGAAGATCACGATCGACTCGGCAACCCTGATGAACAAGGGCTTGGAGCTGATCGAGGCCTTTCATCTGTTTCCCGTGCGTGCCGATCAGCTCGCCGTTGTGGTCCATCCGCAATCGATCGTGCATTGCCTGGTCGAATTCACGGACGGCTCGGTGCTGGCGCAACTCGCCAATCCGGACATGCGCACGCCAATCGCGCTGAGCCTTGCCTGGCCGCGGCGCATGCATGCGCCGACGCAGCGGCTGGATCTGGTCCAGATCGGGACACTCAGCTTCGAGGAGCCCGACGAGGACCGTTTCCCGGCCCTGCGGCTGGCGCGCGAGGCGCTGCTTCTGGGTGGCACGGCCGGCGCCGTCCTGAATGCGGCCAACGAGCTGGCAGTAGACGGTTTCCTGGCGCGCCGCATCCGTTTCCTTGAAATTGCCGCGCTTGTGGAGGACGTGCTGACACAGGCGGAGCGGACGGGGCTGGTGCGCGAAGCGGCCAACCTGGCGGATGTCCTGGCTGCGGACGAAGCGGCTCGGGCGATGGCACGCGGATTGCTGAAGCGCTATGGTTAGGTCGTTGTTTCTTTCCGATCCGACCGTGGGCCGCTTCAGGTCCGGCGGCGGGACACTGGCACGGATTGCCGCAAACTGGGAGCGCGGGCGCGAGCGATGATCTGGAATTTTTTCTCGGTTCTCATTCCGTTCCTTTTTGTGCTGACCATCGTCGTGTTCGTGCACGAGCTGGGGCACTTTCTGGTGGCGCGCTGGTATGGCGTGAAGGTGCAGGCCTTCTCGATCGGGTTCGGCCGTGAAATCTGGGGCTTCAACGATCGCTACGGCACGCGCTGGCGCCTCGCGTGGATTCCGCTCGGCGGCTACGTCAAGTTCATCGATGATGAGAACGGCGCAAGCGTGCCATCGCGGGACGCGTTGGCGCGGCTGTCGCCACAGGAGCGGGAGGGTGCGTTCCAGAGCAAGCCCCTAGGGCAGCGCGCCGCCGTGGTGGCGGCCGGGCCGATCGCCAATTTCCTGCTGTCGATTGCCTTGTTTGCGGTCATTTTCACCACGGTGGGGATCTCCATCACCGCGCCGCGGGTCGACGAACTGGTGTCCGACGGCATTGCGGAAAAGGCCGGTTTCAAGGCCGGAGACCTCATCATCTCCATCGATGGCTCGCCAATCGAGAGCTTCAACGAGATGCAGCGCGTGGTCAGCGCCAATGCCGATCGGGAACTCGCCTTCGAGGTGCAGCGGGGCAGCGCCTTGCTGACGATCAAGGCGACGCCGGGCCGGCGCGAGATGACCGACCGCTTCGGCAACACGATGCGGATCGGGGTGATCGGCGTGAAGCGAACGACCCAACCGCAGGATTGGGAATACAAGCGCTATGGGCCCCTGGATGCGCTGTGGCTCGGGGTCAAGGAAACCCATTTCATCGTCTCCAAGACGCTGGGCTATGTGCGCGATGTGGCGCTGGGCCGGGAAGCTGCCGATCAGCTCGGCGGTCCCATCCGGATTGCCGAGGTGTCGGGTCAGGTCGCCAGTGCCGGATTTGTTCCGCTGCTAAACCTGACGGCCATCCTTTCCGTCAGCATCGGGCTCATCAACTTGTTCCCGATCCCGTTACTGGACGGCGGTCACTTGCTGTACTACGCCCTGGAAGCCGTTCGCCGCAGGCCGCTCAGCGCGCGGGCCCAGGACATCGGGTTCCGGATCGGGCTAACGCTCGTTTTGATGCTAATGATGTATGCTACTTTCAATGACTTACCTATCGTTCGCAAGTGGATCGGGCTTGGCTGAATCTTGGCCAGTGAAGCAATATTGCCACTTCCAACAAGGGGGTGGAATCGATAGAAATGTTTACCTTTTGAATGTCACCAAACCGCTTTGGACGGCGGTGGGGTGGCGTGACTGCTGCAAGTGCTAGGTTAAGCGAACGCCTGACGCCGACAGGCCGTTCGTGGTGGGGGATCGGCGAACCGGAAGGCAAACCACAAGAATGCCTCTCTTTGGGACTTGTCGGACTGGGGGACTGAGGTGGGTGGTGGTGCTGGCGCTGCTGATGCAGGTGCCGGTGCTATCTTTCGGGGACGGCTTTCTGACGTCCGCCACGGCTCAGGATTCCCGTATTCGCGACATCCGCGTCGTCGGCAACCGCCGCGTCGAGCCGGAAACGGTGCGCTCCTACATGCGCGTGTCCGTCGGCGACGCGTATGATGCAGGCAAGATCGACCAATCTCTGCGCGCCCTGTTTCAGACCGGCCTGTTTGCCGACGTGCGCATCGACCGTGAGGGTTCGGCCCTCGTCGTTACCGTGGTCGAGAACCCGGTGATCAGCCAGATAGCTTTCGAGGGCAACTACGAGGTCGAGAAGAAGACACTTGAGGCTGAGGTCCAGCTCAAGCCGCGTGCGGTGTACACGCGCGCGAAGGTGCAGGCCGACGTGCAGCGCATTCTTGATGTCTATCGCCGCCAGGGCCGCTTTGCGGCGACGGTCGAGCCCAAGATCATCGAGCTGGAGCAGAGCCGGGTAAATCTTGTCTTCGAAATCAACGAAGGCGGCGCGACCAAGGTCAAGAACATCCAATTCATCGGCAATCGCGCCTTCTCGGACTCGCAGCTCAAGGACATCATCACGACGTCGCAGCAGGGCTGGTTCGACTTCATCAAGGGGACGGCGTTCTACGACCCCGACCGCGTCAATCTCGATCGCGAGCTGCTGCGCCAGTACTACCTGAAGAATGGTTACGCCGACGCGCGCATTGTGTCGGGCACGGCCGACCTTGATCGCGACGGCTCCGGCTTCTTCCTCACGTTCGTGGTAGAGGAAGGCGAGATCTACAACTTCGGCGACGTGCGCGTCGAGTCCGGCCTTCCCGGCGTCACGCCGCAGGAGTTGGCAGGTGAGTTGCTGACGAAGAGCGGCACCGTCTACAATGCCGCCGACATTGACAAAACGGTGGAACGCCTGACGCTGGTGGTGTCCGAGCGGGGCTTTGCCTTTGCCCGCGTCCGGCCCAAGGCCGACCGTGATCCGGCGGGCCGGATCATCTCTCTGGCTTATATCATCGACGAGGGACCGCGGGTTTACATCGAGCGCATCAACGTCATCGGCAATACGCGCACCAAGGATTATGTCATCCGTCGTGAGTTCCGGCTGGCGGAAGGCGACGCCTTTAATCCGCTGCTTGTCGACCGCGCCAAAAAGCGCCTGCAAGGGCTGGGTTTCTTCAAGGGCGTCGAAGTCAAGCGCCGCCCGGGCTCCTCGCCGGACCGGATTGTTCTCGACGTCGAGTTGGTCGAGCAGCCGACGGGTGAAATTTCCTTCGGCGTGGGTTATTCGACGGCAGAAGGCGTCATCGGCGATATCACGTTCACCGAGCGCAATTTGCTGGGCAACGGGCAGTTCCTGCGCCTGAAGGTCGGAGGCTCGTTCGAGCGCACTCAGCTCGACCTATCGTTCACCGAGCCGCGCTTCCTGGACCGCAACCTGTCGGCCGGCTTCGACCTGTTCCATAAGGATATCCAGGACAGCCGGTTCCAGCTCTACAACAATATGAAGACCGGCGGCACGCTGCGCGTCGGTTTCCCGCTCAACGAGCAACTCTGGCTGACGAACTACTACACGATCTCGCGCGACGAGATTTACAACGTCGACAAGACGTTCAATCCGGCCGCCGGCGACAACGATGTGGCCTCGCTGGCCATACGCCAGGCTGAAGGCGTGGCATACACCTCGCTCGTCGGGACATCGCTCACGTATGATCAGCGCAATCATCCGCGCAACCCGAACCGTGGCTACTATCTGCAGGCCAGCACCGATTTCGCCGGCGTGGGCGGAGATGTGCAATACGTCCGTTTCATGGGTGAGGGGCGCTACTACTACCCAATTACCGAGAAGATCACGTTCGTCGGCCGCGTCATGGGTGGCCACATCATGGGCTGGGGTGGAGATGAAGTCCGCCTGCTGGACATGTTCTATCGCGGCGGCGAGACCATCCGCGGCTTCGAAAGAGCTGGCTTCGGTCCGCGCGACACGTCGACCGACAGCGCGCTGGGTGGAGCGTCGTTCTATGGGGTGACAGCGGAGGTTCGCTTCCCGCTGCCGCTTATCCCGGAAGATCTGGGCATGAGTGGCGCTTTCTTCGTGGCTGCAGGTTCGCTGTTCGGGGTGAGCAATTCGACAAAGGCCTTGAACGGGCAAATCGATCCGATCACCGGAGGCCAGATCAAGATCGAGGACGACTCCAGCATCCGCGTGTCGGCGGGCACGAGCCTGCTCTGGAACTCGCCGTTGGGCCCGCTGCGTGCTGACTTCGGCTTCGCCATTCTGAAAGAGAGCTACGACAAGGAGCAGCTCTTCCGGTTCGGCGCCAGCACCAAGTTCTGAGCCTTCCTGCCGGCGCGGCGGCGCGACCTGCCGCCCGCTTCTGTATTTCCGACGATGGTTGCTCATTGCCTGCGAGCGGCGCAAGATTGCGCCGCAAACACGCGGCTGGGCGGAAGGTTCTCAATGCAGCATCCGGGGGAGCATCCGGGTTTCTATGACCGGGCGGGTCCGTTCACCCTCGCCGCCATAGCGGAAAAGATCGGGGCGGAGCTGCCCGCGAGCGTCGATGGGTCCAGGGCGATTGAGGACGTGCGCCCGCTCGGCGAGGCAACGGCCGCTCACGTTACATTCTTCGAGAACCGCAAGTACCTATCGCAGCTCGAGCAGGTCACGGCCGGAGCATGCATCCTGGCTCCGTCCTTCGTCTCGCGCCTGCCGGAGGGCACGTCGGCGCTGGTGTTGAAGGCTCCGTACCGGGGCTTTGCATTGGTCTTGCAACTCTTTTATCCCGAGGCCATGAGCCCCATGACGGCGCGCTACGCGGCCGGCGAGGGTGGCGCCGGGAATGTCCATCCCACTGCCCGGATCGGCGAGGGGGCCTGCATAGAGCCCGGTGCCGTCGTCGGCCGCGAAGCCCGCATTGGGGCCGGAACGACCATCGCCGCCGGGGCGGTGATCGGTTACCGGGTGGTGATCGGCCAGAACAGCTTTATCGGGCCCTGCGCCAGCATCCTGCACGCCCTTGTTGGGGACCGGGTGCTGATCCACCCGGGGGTGCGCATCGGCCAGGACGGCTTCGGCTTCGCCATGAGCCCCGCCGGGCACCTGAAGGTGCCCCAGATCGGCCGCGTCATCATCCATGACGATGTGGAAATCGGCGCGAATTCGACCGTGGATCGAGGTGCCCTTAAGGATACCGTCATCGGACAGGGCACGAAAATTGATAATCTCGTTCAGATCGGGCACAACGTCATCATGGGCCGAGGGTGCGTGATCGTCGGGCAGACCGGCATCTCGGGCTCGGCCGAGCTTGGTGATTTCGTCGTCATGGGCGGCCAATCCGGCCTTGTCGGGCATATCAAGGTCGGCTCGGGTGCACAGATTGCCGGCGGATCACATCCCAAGGATGACGTGCCGGCCGGCGCACGCATGGGCGGCACGCCGGCGCGTCCGTTCCGGGAATGGGCGCGTGAGATTGCTGCAATAAGACGGCTCGCGCGCGCGAGTGTGCCGCCGGGCACAGATCAAGAGGGCTAGCGTCTGTAGACGAAGCGTATCGTACGCGGACAAGGACGAGGTCGACGGAGCATGCAGGAGATGACGAAGGGGAAATCAGAGCTCCCGTCGGCCGATATCAGCAAGGTGCTGAAACTTTTGCCGCATCGCTATCCGTTCTTGATGGTCGACCGCATCATCGAGATGGATCGCGACGAAAGCTGCATCGGCATCAAGAATGTCACGTTCAACGAGCCGCATTTCCAGGGGCACTTCCCCGGATTCCCGGTGATGCCGGGTGTGCTGATCGTCGAAGGGCTGGCGCAGACGGCGGGTGCGCTGTGTGTCCACAACCTCCAGGAAGACTACAAGCCTCAGCTAGTGTATTTCATGGGAATCGACCGCGCCAAGTTTCGCAAGCCCGTCGTTCCCGGCGATCAGCTCGAGTATCACGTCCGCAAGGTGAGAAGCCGCGGCAGGGCATGGCGGTTCTACGGTGAGGCGAAGGTCAACGGCCAGATCGTGGCCGAGGCCGAGGTGAGCGCCATGATCGTGGACCCAGAGAATGTCAAAATGTGAGATCCATCCGACCGCCATCGTCGAGGACGGAGCAAAGCTCGGCGACGGCGTGCGGATCGGACCCTATTGCCTCGTCGGGGGCGATGCGTCGCTTGGCGACGGCTGTCAATTGCTGAGCCACGTGGTGGTGACCGGGCGCACCACGATCGGGCCGCGCGCGCGGATCTTTCCCTTCGCCTCCATCGGACACCAGCCGCAGGATCTGAAGTACAAGGGCGAACCCTCGACGCTGACGTTGGGCGCCGACTGCCTGATCCGTGAAGGCGTCACGCTGAACCCCGGAACCGAGGGGGGCGGCATGGTGACGACGATCGGCAACAGTTGCGCCTTCCTCGCCAACAGCCATGTCGGGCACGACTGCCACGTCGGCGATAGCGTCATCTTCTCCAACAACGTGATGCTGGCGGGCCATTGCACGGTCGGCAATTTTGCGATCATCGGCGGCGGCGCGGCGGTGATTCAGTTCGCGCGCGTCGGCGCGCATGCGTTCCTGGGCGGCATGTCGGGGCTCGAGAACGATCTCATCCCGTATGGCATGGCGCTCGGCAACCGGGCGCATCTGTCAGGGCTCAATATCATCGGGTTGCAGCGGCGCGGCTTCGCGCGCGAGCAGATCCACAGCTTACGGCGGGCCTATCGCCTGCTGTTCGCCGACGAGGGCACACTGCTGGAACGGCTCGAGGACGTATCGGCAGAGTTCGGCGAGCACCCGATCGTGCAAGAGATCGTCGCGTTCATCCGGGCCGGCGGCAAACGCTCGCTGTGCACGCCGCGCGACGGCCATGACACCTGAAACTCCGGAGGCCGGGAGCAGGCCGCTGGGAATCCTCGCAGGGTCGGGGCAACTGCCTCTGGCCATCGCTGCCGCCGCGCACGCGAGCGGCCGGCCGGTTCACATTGTCGGCATCGACGGTTTCGCGGACGAGGAGATTGCCGGCTATTCGCACGAGCGGGTGAACCTCGGGCAAGTCGGGCGCATGATCCGGAGTTTCCAAAGCGCCGGCTGCAGGGACTTGGTGATCGCAGGGGCGATGCGCCGGCCGAACCTGTGGGCGCTGAAGATCGACAGCGGGTTCTTCCGCAGCATCGGCACGGTGCTGAAGCTGACACGCGGCGGTGACGACAGCGTCCTGCGGCGCGTCGTGCGCTTCTTCGAGGCACAGGGATTCCGCGTCTGCGGCGTGCACGAGGTGGCGCCGGACCTCCTCGCACCGGTGGGCACGCTGGGCCGGGTGCACCCGACACCGGAGCAGGGCAAGGCGATCATGCGCGGCACCGCGCTGGTGCGCGCGCTCGGAGCCTTCGATGTCGGGCAGGGTACGGTGGTGACGCCGTCGCGAGTTGTCGTTGTGGAAGGTGTTCGCGGCACCGATGCCATGCTGGAGGATGCCGCAGAGCACGTGCGGTCTTCGGGGCGTATGCGCGACGTGGTGCTGGTGAAGTTGCCCAAGCCCGACCAGGAGATGCGCGTGGACCTGCCCGTCATCGGGCCGGCCACGATTGAGGCTGCCGCGCGCGCGGGGCTGGCGGGCATCGCCATCGGTGCAGGGCAGTCGCTGGTGCTGGATCGGGAGGAGACGATCCGCCGTGCGGACGCGGCAGGCCTCTTCGTCATGGGGCTTGCAGCAGCGGAGATTGCCGACGAAGGCGCCTCGACGGCGGCTGCCAGTACCAATGGTGGTTACGCGCTGGCCGGGCGCCTGGCGCCGACGCCCGCCGATCGCGCTGATATCGCGCTCGGGCAGCGCTTGATGCAGG
>CADEFX010000089.1 GCA_902826715.1 uncultured Hyphomicrobiales bacterium
ACGCGGCGCATGTGGACGCGCAGGATCTGCTCACGGCCGCCGAGGCCATGGGTCGCGGTGGCATCGAGCGTCGGCCAGTACTCGACATCCACAGCCATGGTCCGCGTCAGCTCCAGCGCCTGGTGATGCGCTTCCGGCGACAGCGTGACGATGAGATCGAACGACGTGTCATGCAGGTCGGCCAGCGTGTGCGGCATATGCTTTGTCACGTCGATGCCGATTTCCTCCATCACGATCGTCACAAACGGGTCGGGCTCGCCCGCGCGGACGCCGGCGGACTCCACATAGACGCCGCGCCCTCCCAGGTGGCGCAGGATCGCCGCGGCCATGGGCGAACGCACGGCATTCATCGTACAGGCGAAGAGCACAGCGCCGGGAAGCTTCCCCCCACCCGCTGCCATATCTCAGCCTTTCCAGTGCAGCGCGCAGATCAGCGTGAACAGGCGGCGCGCCGTGTCGTGATCGACGGTGATCTTGTCCTTGAGCCGGCCGACGAGCAGGTTGCTCCCCTCGTCATGCAATGCGCGACGGCCCATGTCGATCGCCTGAATGCGTGAAGGCGGCGACGTGCGGATGGCTTTGTAGTAGTTGTCGCAGACGATGAAGTAGTCCTTCATCGTACGCCGCAGCGGCGCCAGTGAAAGCACGAACGTCGCTAACGTTTCGCCCGTTTCGCGGCCTACCTCGAATGCCAAGCGGTCCTCTGTGATGGCTAGGCGGAGCGAATATGGCCCCTCGTCATGGCCTTCCAGCACGAAGTGATTGGAGTCGACGATGTCATAGATCGCCACCTCGCGCTCGTGCTCGATATTCGGATTGGATCGGCCGATGGACTGCTCGTCGAGCTCGATCGACACCAGGCGTGATCGGCTCGGTGCATCCTCGCTCATGATAGCAGCTTTCGGCTAGAGAGCCTGATCGCGACCGAGCGTCGGTGCGCGTCGAGGCCTTCCGCCGTCGCGAGCGTCATCGCTGCCGGCGCAAGCGCGGACAAGGCCGCCGCGTCGAGCTGCAGGATCGACGTGCGCTTCATGAAATCGAGCACGCCCAATCCGGATGAGAAGCGGGCGCTGCGTGCTGTTGGCAACACATGGTTCGACCCGGCTACGTAGTCGCCGATCACCTCTGGCGTGTGCGCGCCAAGGAAGATGGCGCCCGCATTGCGAATGCGCGCGGCCATCGCATCGGGATCAGCAGTTGCAATCTCGAGGTGCTCGGCGGCGATCCGGTCCGCAATAGGTGGCGCCTCGTCGAGCGAGCGCAGCAGGATGATGGCGCCGAACGTATTCCAGCTCTGCCCGGCAATTGTTCCGCGCGGCAGCTCCACAAGCTGACGCGCAACCGCTGCGTCCACAGCCGCTGCGAACGCCGCGTCGTCGGTCATGAGGATCGATTGCGCGGCGACATCGTGCTCGGCCTGCGCCAGCAGGTCGGCCGCGATCCAATCAGGATCATTGTTCCTGTCAGCCACGATCAGCACCTCTGACGGCCCGGCAATGGAGTCGATGCCCACCGTTCCGAACACCTGTCGTTTGGCGGCTGCCACATAAGCATTCCCAGGGCCGACGATCTTCACCACCGGCCTGATGCTTTCCGTGCCGAACGCGAGCGCCGCCACCGCCTGAGCTCCGCCGATGCGGTAGACCTCTTCGACGCCCGCCAGTTTGGCCGCGGCCAGCACCAGCGGGTTCATCTCTCCGCCTGGCGAGGGCACGACCATCACGATCCGCGCCACGCCGGCCACGCGTGCCGGCACCGCGTTCATCAGCACAGAGCTCGGATAGGATGCAGTGCCGCCCGGTACGTACAGCCCCACCGACTCCACGGCCGTCCAGCGTGTTCCGAGTTTCGCACCGACGGCATCGATGTAGGCGTCGTCCTTCGGAACCTGGCGAAGATGGTGCGCCTCGATGCGGTTGCGCGCCAGCTCCAGCGCCTTGAGCGTGTCTGCATCGGCGGACTTGACGGCCTTGTCGATCTCCCGCGCCGTTACGCGTATTCCAGCGCGAGACAGATCGATGCGATCGAACCTCAGCGACAGATCCTGCAGCGCCGCATCACCGCGCGCGCGAACATCGGCAATGATCGCGCGGACGTCGGCCTCAACATCCTCTGCCGTCTCGCGTTTGGCGGCCAGGAACGCCGCGAACTGCGCGTCGAACGCCGGATCGGAGCTGTCTAGTCGGATCGCCATATGTCCTCGGCTCGCTGGGCGCGGCCGCCTCTATCCGCTTCCGGCGACGGTACTGGGCTTTGCCTTGGCGGTGTTCGGTTGATCCGGCAGGTGCTCCAGATCCCGCAGCTCCGCTTCGACGCATTCCACATGCAGGCGAACGGCGCCGCCATCGGCGAAGAACAATGTAATGAAGCCTTCAGGGTCGCCCGCCGATTTCGCGGTGAACTGCATGGCCAGCAGCGTCAGCGTTTCGTCTTTCCGGCTGAGATCGATGCCTGTCAACTTGGCACCGAGCACCCGATCCAGGCGCAGGGCCGAGAGGAAGCGTGCCTGGCCCGATCGGCCCGTGTCTTCGATCAGGCATGTCCAGTCGAGCCGCGAAGCGACAGCCGCAAAGCGCTTCTGACCCGGCATGTAGGCCATGTCCTGGACCTTGAGCGACGCGTTTTGCACATGGGCCGAGATGACCGCCAGGTCATCGGCATCGAACGCAATAAGCTTGAGCTGTTCCATCGCAATAGCGGACCCGCCGGCGTTGGTTTTGAGAAAAGTAGTCCGCAGCAACGCCTTAGGCCCAGTGATAGCGGCGGGGCGAGAAAGGTGCAACTTAAGCCTTGTGGGCCGCCAGCCATACGCCGCTGAGGATCAGCAAAAACCCGGCAACGTGATAAGGCATCAGGCTCTCGCCCAGCAGAAGCCCGGCCAATACCGCGCTGTAGAGCGGCACCAGATGCAGGAACACACCGGCGCGATTGGCGCCGATCAGCTCCACGCCGCGGTTCCAGCACGCATATGCAACCAGGCTTGGGAAGATAGAGACGTAGGCAAGTGCGCCTGCCGTCATCATCGTGGGTTGAAGGGTGTGTCCACCCGCGTGCTCCAGCACCCAGAACGGTAGGGTCGCCACTCCGGAGATGACGGCGATTGCAAAGGTGAAGCTCAGCCAGTGCACGGACGGACGGAGCCGAAGGCAGGCCGAATAGACCGCCCACATGGCCATGTTGAACAGAATGATGAGGTCGCCCCAGTTGAAGGCGAGAGTGCCGAGCGTCGCCGGGCTGGCCTTCGATATGATGACCAGGACCCCCGCCAGCGAGACCGCAATGCCCAGCATCTGCCGCCCGGTCAGCCGGTCGCCGAATAGCGCGACACCGGCCGCGCCGATCAGCACCGGTGCAAGCGAGTTTAGCACCGACACGTTGATGGCTGTCGTGTATTGCAGCCCGATGTATTGCAAGGCGCCGAACAACGCGCCGCCGATGAGTCCGAGAAACAGGATTAGCTTCCAGTGCCCGCGCATGGCGGGCCAGTCACGCGCCAAATGCGCGTGTGCAAACGGCCACAGGATGAGCGCAGGCAGAAGCCAGCGCACGGTGGATATTGCAAACGGTGGCACGTGGCCGGCGATGGCACGGCCCAGGATGTGATTGCCGGACCAGGACAAGGCAGAGATGGCCACCAGCAGATATGCGATCGATCCCGACGACCGCCCGTCGCCTCCCGGCATGTTCTTTCTTTCTGAGGTGCCGGCAGCAGTCCGCCGCAGTCTCTACCCGGTGATACGCTCGATCTGCGCCCCGCAATTCGACAGCTTGGCCTCCAGCCGCTCGAAGCCGCGATCAAGGTGGTAGACGCGATTGATCGTGGTCGTGCCTTCGGCCATCAGTCCAGCGATGACAAGCGATACGGACGCCCGCAGATCGGTGGCCATCACCTGCGCTCCGTTCAAGCGCTTGACACCCGTAATCGTCGCTTGGTCGCCCTGCAGTTGGATGTTGGCACCGAGGCGCGCCAGTTCCTGCACGTGCATGAAACGATTCTCGAAAATCGTCTCGCGAATGATGCTGGTGCCGTGCGCCTTGGTCATTAGCGCCATGAGCTGAGCCTGCAGATCGGTGGGAAAGCCCGGGAACGGCTCCGTTTCAATCCTGGCGATAGGAGCGATCGCGGCGCCGTTGCGCGCCACGCGGATGCCGCCGTCCACATCCTCGATCGTCACGCCCGCCTTTTCGAGCGCCGCCAGTGTGGCTTCGACCAGCGGCCGGCGCGCGCCCTCCAGAACCACGTCGCCGCCGGTCGCCGCTACGGCGCAGGCGAACGTTCCGGTCTCGATGCGATCCGGCAGAACGGTATGCGTCGCCCCCTCGAGCCGGGTGCGGCCCTGAACGTGCAGCGTGGAAGTGCCGATGCCTTCGATATGTGCGCCCATCCTGACTAGGCACTCGGCGACATCACCGATCTCGGGCTCGCGCGCCGCATTCTCTATCACGGTTTCGCCTTG
Source organism: uncultured Hyphomicrobiales bacterium (assembly GCA_902826715.1). GTDB lineage: Bacteria > Pseudomonadota > Alphaproteobacteria > Rhizobiales > Hyphomicrobiaceae > CADEFX01. The sequence continues at coordinate 4,458 of CADEFX010000089.1, forward strand.
TGCCAGCGTGGCTGCCCTCAGCACGTTGTGCGTGGCGCCGACCGAGACCTTGGGAAAGGTGATGCGCGTGCCTCTGAGGCCTCGCGGCGCCTTGGCCACCACATAGCCGGCTTCGATGTCTATCTCGGCACCAAGGGCTTTGAGGCCCTCAAGGTGGAGATCAACCGGTCGCGTGCCGATGGCGCAACCGCCGGGCAGCGACACGTTGGCCACGCCCAGTCGGGCCAGAAGCGGTCCCAGCACCCAGAAGCTCGCCCGCATGCGCGATACCATCTCGTAGGGCGCCGTTGTGTCGACAATGTCCCGCGCGGTGAAATGGAAGGTCTCGCCCAGATGCGGCACCGGGCCGGCCCTTTTGCCGTCGACCGAGTGATCCACGCCGTGGTTGCGCAGGATGCGGGCCAGCAAGTTGACGTCCGCGAGGTTGGGCACATTCTTGAGCGTCAGCCGATCCTCCGTCAGCAAGCTGGCGATCATCAGCGGCAGGGCGGCATTCTTTGCTCCAGAGATGGGGATCGTCCCGCGCAGCGGCTGTCCGCCGGCAATTTTGATGCGATCCATCGAGCTACCTCTCTTGCGTTGCGTGAGCGTCGTCTACCGGCACATTGCGGAGGTTGTTAGGTGTCCGATTCGGGCGTGCCGTAAAATTGCTGTCTCGCTCAATCTCCAACAAAGATCGCGTGGGCCCACCTCGGCCAGCGCTCATTCGTGCGCATCGTCGCCATCTCGCCGTTGCCGTTTGTCGACGTTGCGGGCCCGAGCTTTCCGCTTGCCCAGGTTCGACCTGAGTTCCGCGGCCAGCCGTTCCCGGCGGGGGCCTCCCATCTTGACCGAAGGCTGGGGTTTCGTCTTGGGGTCGCTGGACATGCTGGGAGCCGATCTGTCGTTCATGACATAGTGCTATGGACAATTGGTCAAAAAAGACAAGTACGCCCGCTTGGCTTGGCACCAACAATGCGCTATCGCAGGTTCCTGTCCAGGATCGCCTCGCACCTTTTGCCGCCGCCGTAGCTCAGGGATCCTACCCTAACGCAGGGGGCGGCGCAGTAGCACACCCCTCCTACAAATGTTTGCGAGCGTTTCCATCGCACGAACTTTAGTCGTCTTGCTCAGCTTGCCGTGTGTACGTGGCAACGGAGCCGACAGTGACTGTGGTTGTCTGCTTACAGAGGTGAACCAGACGAGGGCTCAGGACCGGGGAAGTCCGTCGCTGGCCCAAAGCAGATATTCCGTTGTGCGTGCGACGCCAAAGCCCGCGCGTGAGAGGCTGTGCACAACGTCTGGCTTGGATCCCGACGCTTGTTGAAAGGGGATCCGGGCCTGGGACGCGCGGGCATACTGGCGGACGTGGCGTTAGCTCGCGCTGCCGCTCGGCATGGTGGCGGAGAAAATATCGATAGCCGAACGTGTCTCCAGGCTGGCGATGACATCGTACAGCTTGGTTTCGCCACCTTGTCCAAGGCAAGGCCGCACCAACGAGGAGAACTTGTGGCGCAACTCTTCGTCGGTTACGAAATTCTCGGGATCGCCCTTGGGTACCTTTTGGTAGGACTCGTAGGACTTGCCGTTTCGCAGCGATATTTTGAGAGAGCCTGAGAGGAGGCCGGGATACGTCGCTTCGACGCGTGGATCCTGGAAGACCCGGACTTTCTTCGTCAGGTCCAGTGTCTTCTTGTCGGCTAGCTGCGGGCCGTAGTCATCCCACGTCAGACGTCCCTGCCGGAGCATGACGGCCACGGTGAAATGCGTAGAAAACTGTCCGTCGACGACGCTCTTGGGCTCGCGCTTGTGCTCCTCGGGTTGCCCAGTGATGACGAGACCTGTGTTGCTCATACCGACTGCCACCTCGGCAATCTCGCCACTCTTGTCACCATGCTCGATATAGAAAGCGGACGCAAGATCTGCCGGCGCGTGCGACAGACGGCAGGCGGGATAGGGTTTGATTCCCGTCGTTTCAATCTCCCAAACCTTGCGAATGTCGGCGACGGCCTTCTCAGGCTCGGCGCTTGGGACATAGGCGTGGAAGAGCCCGAAGCGACCCTCGAGCGCATCGACCGCGCCTGTGAAGCCATTTTTGGCGAACGTCGCGGCCACGAGGCCGTTGCGCCCGGCATTGCCCGCCTGGAAGCGCTTGGTCCAGGCGCCGTTGCGCAGATACTGCATAGATCCTGCAGCTTCCGAAAGGGCAATGCCAAACGCGTGCATCATTTGCTCGACAGTGAGACCGAGCACATTGCCTGCCGCGGCGGTCGCGCCGAAGCAACCCGCAACAGCCGTCGGGTGAAACCCGCGCTCGTACATATCCGCCGGTTTGAGCGCCTGGCTGATCTTGCAGGTGACGTCATAGCCCGCAACGATGGCTGTCAGGATCGACTTGCCGGAAGCGCCCGTCATTTCGGCGGCAGCCAGCGCGGCCGGGATGGCAGACGGGCTGGGAGCCAGCGATGCCGGCGTATTCATGGGGTCGAAATCCATGGAATGGCCGATCGCACCGTTGACGAGTGCGGCGACCGGTGGCGCGAACTTTCCAGCCGTTGAGAAAATCGTGGCGCCCGCTCCTCCCGATCCGGTCTCACCCAGGACTTTGGCGGCCGCAAGCATGGAGGGCGTCGATTCTGCGTCGTGCGCGGCGCGCACGGCGATTCCCACGAAGTCAGCAATCAGGTGCTTCGCGCGCTCGATAACCGACGCTGGAATGTCCTCATACTTCAGCGTCGCCGCATGCTCCGCCAGCTTGCGTGTGATGTTGGTGCCGATTGTCTCTGACATCGTATGCTCCGTTGCGTCAGTTCTACGAATGTTGGGGGAGGCGCAGATGCGCCGAACGTCTAGCCATGGACATTTCTCTGCGGCCACAGCAGCTGCACCGTCTGGAGCACCACGACACCGACGACGAGCTGCAAGAGAGAGAGACTCGCAACCTGTGAGAAATTGCCCGCATTCCAGACCTCGAAAGCCAGGACCGAGAATGTGCGCGTGTTGGCCGTATAGAGCAGGACCACCATCGACAACTCGGTGATGAAGATGCTGAAGAGCAGCATCCAGCTCGCGACGATGCTCGGCCGGATCAGAGGCAGCGTGATGCGCGTAAACGTACGGATCCAGCCGTAGCCGGCGATGCGCGCGCTTTCCTCCAGCTCAGGGTGAACCTGGACGATGCTGGATGAGATGCTGCGCACCGCATAGCCGGTAAAGCGGCCGATGAAGGCCAGTACGATGATCCAGATGGTGCCGTATATTGCGATAGGCATGCGCAGCCAGAAGAGTGCCACGCCGACGCCGAATGCGATGCCCGGCACGGAGACGGGCAGCACTGCAAGGTATTCGAGGATCTGACGGTTCGGAATGGTCGTGCGCTGCGTCGTCCACGAGATAACGATGCCGAGGATCGTGGAGACCGTGGCGGCGATCAAGGCGATCAGGAGACTGTTCTGCAGCGTGATGCGCACGTCCTGCGAAGTCCAGAGGTACTCGAAATTCTCCATCGTGAACCGGCCAGACCACGTGAACGTGGAGAAGGCCGCGCCGATCAGGACGATGACGGGCGCAACGATAGTGAAGAAGCAGTAGAGCCAGACGAAGCCGGCCGCAAACCACCGGCTGCGGCCGAGAACAATTGGCCGCGCGCGGAACCCTTTGCCGGAAACGGTGACGAACGACCGGCCTTTGATCAACCAGCGCTGTAGCATTGTCGCCAGGAGCGACAGCACTATCAGGTAAATAGCGAGGACGGCCATGATCCCGAATGCGGGCGGCACCTCTTGAGACGCAAGGTAGATGCGCGACGTAATAAAATAGAGCTGCCGCGCCCACCCGATGACGACAGGCGTGCCGAACAAGCCGATGGTAATGATGAAAGCGAGCACGGCGCCGGAGAGAATAGCGGGTGCAACGAGTGGCAATGTAACTGTGACCGCCGTTCGGAAGCGACTTAGGCCTGAAACCTGAGCCGCCTCCTCCAAGCTCGGATCCATACTGCGCAAGGCTGCCCCGACGATCATCATCACGTAAGGGGCCAGATAGATGCCGATGACCCAGGAGATACCGGTCAACGTGTAGACGTTGAGCATCTCCAAGCCCATCAGTGCACGAAAGGGATAGTTGAAGGCGCCGATGCGCGGCGCGGCGAGTAGAATCCAGGCGACTGCGCCGACGAACGGCGGAATGAAGATGGGAATCGTGGCCAGCTTCTCAAGCAGCCCTTTGCCCGGGAGATTGGTCCGCGCAAAAAGCCAGGCCATGGGAATGCCTGCGGCGCAGGCGATCGCGGTCGCGCCCAAGCCGATAACAAATGTATTGAACAGGGCGGCCCAATAGGGCCACCGGGTCAACACGAGGGTCACATGACTGAGGGTCAACTGCCAGTTGCCGCGCACGGGACTGATGAAGCCCTGCAGCACGACGATCGCCAGCGGCACGACCACGATGAAAGTCATGGCCACCGTCGCCAGGCCGAACAGCCCGTACCGCCGGATGAACGTTATGACTCTCATCGCCGCTGCATGCCCATGCGCGCAGTGGCCCCTATTGGATGCCCGTCACGTCCTGCCACCACGCGATGAGCTTTTTCTGGTCCGCCAGCGCCTTCTTGAGGTCCAACGTGACGAATTTGACCTGATCCAAGGGCGGAAGGCCCTGCGGTGCCGGCGCATCCTTGCGCATCGAATACTCGCCGCGGGAAATAATCACGTCCTGTCCCTGATTGAGAAGAAATTCGAGATAGAGCCGCGCGGCATTCGGATGTTTGGCGTTCTTCAAGACTCCGGCGGTGAAGTAGAACGGCACGGCACCCGACGTCGGGATCTTGAAATCAAGTGGAGCGCCTTTCCGAATGGCATCGCCCACGTGATTGGTGAGGATGTACATCATCAAGGGCCGCTCGCCCGACACCAGCTTCGTGACGCTGGCAGGCGTATTCATCGAAACTTCCGGCCGCGTACTCTTGAGACCGATATAGATCTGCTTGGCTTTCTCTTCGCCGTACGTCTGATACATGGCGGCAAGCACCATGAAGGCAACAGATGATCCGCGCGGGTCGACATAGGCGACCCGATCTTCCCACGCCTTGGGCGGATTAATGAAGCTCGTCCAGTCATCCGGAACAGGCATGCCCTTCGTCTCAGAGGTATTGGATACCAGTGCGGCATACCCGAGTTTGGTTCTGATGAAGTTGCCCTCCTTGACGTTGGGCGGGAAGTTTTTGAATGAGTCTGATGTGAACTCGGCAAGATGACCGCCGGCGTCGAGGGAGAGCAGTGTGTCCTCCACGTTTGTGAAGGCGTCGGCGACGGCCTGTCCGGCGCTCTGCTCCGACATGTAGCGATTGTAGAGTTGCCATCCGCCGGCCGTGACGAACGTTGCCTTGATCTTTGGATAAACCTCCATGAACCGCTTGATCTGATGCGGTGTCTCGCTGATGTCGCCACCGTAAACAACAAGCTCGCCTTCCTTTTCGGCTGCCGCGACCAGCGCCGGATCGGCGGCGCGGGCGGCCGGTGATACGCCAAGGCACGCGCTCGCAAGCACGATGGCCGCGAATGCGCGTCGAATTTGGCTACGAAGGAGATGGGTCATCGGACATTTCCTCACATGGGCCGTTGATGGCGTGCTTCACGCACGTCCCAGTTGGGTGCGCATCATTGATGGCTCCAGCAACGGCAAGAATACGCGCCGAACCGTCCTGCGTGCCAACGACAAATTTTGAAGCCTGACCCAAATTCACTCATCGGCCCCCTCTGGGGCATTGCTGCCTTTAATTTTCTTGATCTGCCCTTCAGAAAATGTCGCTTGCCCGTCTCGACGGTCTTACCCATCCTTGAGGCACAACAAGAGCTTGAGGAAACGTCATGGATGGTGCGGGCCCTGACCTGACAGATTACCTGCGCGCGACTGCCAAATTTCGCAGGTACCGGTTTCCCGATCGCCTTGATCAGTGGGCAGAACGTCTCCTCATCAACCAAAAGGAGATGGATGGCTTTCGAGAACTGCCTTTTCTCGACAATGCACCGCTTCAGGATATGCCAGAGCCAAGGCTGGCCCTGCCGAAGGACGGCGGTCGGCCGCCTGTCCCGGCACGGAAGATCTTGGATCCGTGCAAAGCGACGGCTGCGGAGATTGCTGCCTCCGTACGTGCGCGTCTCACGTCGCCCGAGGATATCGCCGAGGCGTGTCTCGCCCGCGCCGCGGATTTGGCGCATCTCAATGCCTTCATTTCACTTGATGCGGATATCGTGCGCCGCGAGGCGCGGACGTTGACCGCCCGATTGAATCGCGGCGAAAACTTGGGAGCTTTGGCCGGCGTTCCGGTTGCGCCTAAGGACATCATGTACGTCCGGGGTCTTCCCTATACATGCGGCACAAAGGCCCTGCCGATCGGTGTCGCCGACCGCGATGCGACCTGTGTCGCGCGCACGCGCGATGCAGGCGCGCTGATCTTCGGCACGGCGCATACCCACGAGCTCGGATATGGGGCCACCGGTGTAAATCCGCATTTCGGCCGCGCTGGCAATCCGGCCTCTGAGATGCATCTGGCGGGAGGCTCAAGCTCTGGCTCGGCCGCAGCGGTTGCCGCAGGGATCGTTCCGCTCTCCATCGGCACGGACACGGGCGGGTCGCTCAGAATTCCCGCATCGATGTGCGGCGCCGTCGGATTCAAGCCGACGCACGGACTTTTGGTCCGAGATGGCGTCATGATGGTCGCGTGGTCCTTGGACGACGTCGGGACCATGTCGGCAACGGTACAGGATGCAGCACTGCTATTCGAGGTACTGGCGGATTTGCCGGCCGGCTGCACGTTACTCGGCGTGCCTCGCAAACCCAACGAGCTAACGTTGCTGCGTCCTACCAACCGCTACTTTGCAATGGCCCATCCCGAGGTGGCAGCCCTGGTCGCCGAGGTCGTTGACCGGCTAGGCCGCGGAGGTGCAACTATTGTCGAGCGTGAGATCGCGCACATGGAATGGGCGCCACTCGCTCACTTCATGACGCTGTTCGCCGAAGCGACGGAAGCCCACTGGCCGAAGCTGATACAAGGGCATGCTGGTCTGGGCGATGACATTCGCGTGCGGCTTGAGATCGGCCAGTTTTTCTCGGCGGTGGATTATGTCAAGGCGCAGCGTTTGCGCGCTTTGCTGCGCACGTCGATGATTGCCGCCATGGCCGATGCAGACGCGATCATCACGCCGACCATGGCACCCCTTGCGCCGGAGATCGGCAACACTGGAAACTCCATTCAAGCCAGCGCACCGCATTCCCGTGAGAGCGCGCACTTCAGCGCGCCATACAACGCAACGGGCATGCCTGCGATCACCATTCCATGTGGGATCGATAGCCGTGGCGCTCCAATCGGGCTACAGGTCGCGGGCCGGCCTGGCGACGACGCGCGCGTGCTTCAAGTCGCCGAAGCCTGCGAGCAGGTGATCCAGGAGACGGGCGGTCCCGGACGCCGGAGTGCATGAGCAGGATTATGAACAGTTCAACACACGGCTTTAAGTGCCTTGCTGCTGGCCAACAGCTCGGCCTTGAGCCAGTCCCTGACGGCAATGTGGCTCGGATGATTGCGCGTCGCCTTGGGAAACACGAGGTGATGCTCGCAGCGCAGCCCGACGTCGATATCGAACGGTCGCACCAGGCGGCCGCTCAGGAGATCATCCGTTGCCACGATGCCTTTGCCGAGCGCAACGCCTGCACCTGCCACCGCCGCATCAATCGCCATGGTGCCCGGATAGAACGTCAGGCTTCGCGGGTTGCCCAGCCCATCCACCCCAGCGAGCGCCAGCCACGTGGCCCAATCGGCAAACACGTAGTCCTTCAGCAGGCACGGATAGTGGAGGAGCGTGAAGCGTTTGAGGTCGGCTGGCTTTCGAAGCGGGCGGCTGCCTTTGCACAACCTCGGACTGCAGACAGGAAACACTTCGTCAACGACAACGAGCTCCGACTCGTAGCCGACCTGGGGAACCGGGCCATAGCGGACGGCCACGTCGAAGCCCGTGTGGCTCAAGTCTTCCATCGCATTGGCCGCCACCACGTCCACGACGATATCGCTCCGCAGCCGCGAGAACCGGGAGATGCGCGGCGCCAGCCAGCGGCTGCCGAGCGTGGGAGGCACCGCAAGCACAAGGCGCGCGGCATCGGCACGCGCGGCCACGCGCTCCGTGGCGCGATTGAGCAGCCGAAAGCTTTCGCGGATGTCCGGCAGGAAATCGGCACCTGCTGCACTGAGCGACAGCGAGTTGTTGCTCCGATGAAAGAGCTTCACGCCAAGCGCATCTTCCAGCATCTTGATCTGATGGCTGACGGCGCCCGTCGTGACATGCATCTCATCGGCGGCCTTCGTGAAGCTCAAGTGCCGGGCGGCGGCTTCAAAGGCACGCAGCGCTTTGAGCGGCAGTTTAGAGTCCATCGCGTCCGGCGGTTTCTTCTCGGCCTTTCGCACTTTTTTCCGAGCGTGCTCCGGCGCCGGCAACTTGTCACGCGGCGCGGCTATCCTAAAGGCGGACATTGATGGACCCTTCGCGTCTTAAACCTTTGCAGGGCGCATCCGAGCCGAGCGTCACGGTCGAAAGACTGTCGAAGTCTTTCTCCGGAAATCCGGTGATCGTCGATCTCGATGTCTCCTTTCGTGCTGGCGCCATATCGGTTCTTCTCGGTTCGAGCGGGTGCGGAAAGACCACCATATTGCGTTGCATCGCAGGATTGGAAGAGCCGGACAGAGGCGAAATCCGCATCTTCAATCGAACGGTGTTCTCGTCGCCTCGCAAGATCCAAGTCCTCCCGGAGCAGCGTAATCTCGGCATGGTATTCCAGTCCTATGCGATCTGGCCACACATGACCGTCCACGAGAATGTTGCACTGCCGTTGCGGGCGCATCGGGTCTCGTCGGCGGACACCCGGCAGCGCGTGGACGAACTACTGCGGCTGGTGGGGCTGGATGGTTTGGGGCAACGCAGCGCCACCCAGCTTTCCGGTGGCCAGCAGCAACGCGTGGCCATCGCGCGCTGCCTGGCCAATCGCCCCGAGCTTGTGCTGCTGGACGAGCCGCTGAGTAACCTTGATGCGAAGCTGCGCGTGGGGATGCGCATGGAACTGAAGCAACTGCAACGGACATTCAACGCCACCATGCTGTTCGTCACGCACGACCAGGAGGAGGCCATGTCCCTCGCCGACGAAATCTTCCTGTTCCACGACGGGCGGCTCGAGCAGAGCGGCGCGGGCAGCGAGCTGTACCGGCGGCCGCGGACGCGCTACGTGGCAGAATTCTTCGGCAAGGCGAACCTGCTGCCATCGTCAGTCCACATAACGCCCTCACGCGACTTAGAGCTCAAGCCTGCTAGCAGCGATGCGGTTATCTCCAAAGGAAAGGCCCTGGATGCCGCCAGCGCAGGCCAGCAACGCCTCTGCATGGTTCGGCCGGAGGCTTGGCAGATCGGCCCGGCCGGGGGGGCGGGCCTTCCGGGGCGCGTGACCGATATCACACTTCTGGGCGATCGATTGGAGCTTCAAGTCGATACGCCCGTCGGCCGGCAGGTGGTTGTGACGCTTGGCTACAGTCCGGCCGCCGTGGGAGACGCGATGACGCTATCGGCACAGGCGGAGAACGTGCACTTCTTGGCGGATGCCTGATCGAGGGGATCAAGCGCCTGTAGGATCCAACGCTGCGGGCAAATTTCCGGAGGCCGACCGAAGCGGACCAGCATCCTATAAGCTTCCATAAGGCCTGCACAGGGGAGGAATTCACATGAGGCCTTCACGCCGACACTGGTGTGCCATGCTTGCCGGCAGTCTGGCGCATCTATGCGTTGCGAATAGTCCGGCGCAGGCGGTCGATCCTGCCCTCGTGGCGGCGGCTGAGAAAGAGGGGCAGGTCGTTGTCTACGGTGGCGATATCAGCGAGACGCCACACCAGATCAAGCGGTTCATGGAAATCTATCCCAAGATCAAGGCGACATCCGTGACCGCCGGCGGGTGGCAGCTCTACAATCGATACATGTCGGAGCACAACGCCGGCCAAGCCGTCGCCGACGTATTCGCGGTGACGGAAGACACGCTACTGTCGCTCGATGCTGGCGGACATCTGGCGGAGTTCAAGCCGGCCGCAGCAGTAAACTATCCCGATATTCAAGTCGGCAGTTTCGTGAAGACGAAGCTCGGCTACGCGGCGATGGTCGCGAATACGGGCGCATTGAAAGGTCTCGCCGCGCCCGATGACTGGACGAGCTTCGCAACGCCGCCGCAAGCCTGGGAAGATCGTGTCGCTTATGTTGACCCGCGCGGATCGACGGCCGCGTTCATGGTTCTGGCGGCGCTTGTCCAGAACTATGGGGAGGAGAAGGCAAAGCAGATCTATCTCGGCCTGCAGAAATTGCGTCCGGAAGTCTCGATGAGTACACCGGGGAGTGTGGCCAAGCTGGTTTCGGGCGAACGTCCGTTGATGTTGTACATATTGACGAACCACATTGGTGACGCATGGCGTAAAGGTGCACCCCTGGAGTTCAAGATCCCAACGTCCGGCGCTGTTCCATTCTACTTTGCGGCGGGCGTTCTTTCCAAAGCTCCGCACCCCAATGCGGCGCGGCTTTTTATCGAATATCTTCTGACGGAAGGCCAGGACGTTACAATTTCGCGCGGCGAGTATTCCTTGCGCAAAGGCGCGCCGTCACCTCAGGGATTGCCTCCTCTCGATAGCGTCAAGCTCATGCCCATCGATCTCAAGAAGGCTCTTGCCGAGCAGAAACAGCTCATCGCCTGGTGGCAAAGCGTAACGGGCATACAGTAGACATCATGGTGTTTTTGGATGGCTGCAAGCGGATTGTCGCGGTCGGAGACGACGCATGCAAGCAACGTTAGTTTGTCGTCGGTGATGTAGCGGCGCTAGAAGAAACAACCGGGGAGAGAAATGACGCTAACTGAGAAACTGGCAGGCTTCTGCACCAGTCATGAGTTCGAGGACCTGCCGCCGGAGGTGGTCGAGAAAGCCAAGATCTGCATCCTCGATGCCATCGGCGTTGCGCTTGAGGGAGCCGACGCGGAGGCCGCTCGAATGGCCGTCGACTACTGCTCCGACAGCGACGGCAAAGGCACAATATGGTCGTCCGGAAAACGCGTTGCGTATCAGGATGCGCTTCTGGCCAATACCGCATGCGTCCAAAGCATTCTCCATGACGACGTCCTGATGAGCACGTTCGCCCACCCTGCGGGACCGGTGGTCTGCTCGGCTCTGGCACTCGGAGAGGAAATTGGGATTAGCGGGCGTGAGGCTCTGCTCGCGACGGTGCTCGGTTACGAAGTGATGGGTTGCGTGGGCGGCGGCAAGGAGTTTGCGGGCAACGCCATTGCGCGAGGATTTCGCGGCACGCCGCTCTACGGCGTTTTCGCTTCCGCCGGTGTCGCGGGCAAGCTCCTGAAGCTAGCCCCCGATCAGTATCAACACGCGTTGGGCGCAGCCGCGAGCTTTGCTTGCGGAATTCTGGAGCCGCTGAACGCGGGGACGATGGAGTGGCGTGTTGCGGCCGGTGTTGCTGCAAACAACGGGATAGTTGCGGCGCAAATGGCGAGAAAAGGCCTGCGCTCGGCCCCAACCGCATTGGAAGGCAAGTACGGCTTCTACCATGCCTTCTCCGGTGCGGCGGGCATCCCGCCAGCCTTTGTCAATGGCCCCGGCAAGCCGTACCAGATTATGGATAACTGGCATAAGCCGTTTCCCACTGGTGCGGAGAATACCTGGACCTCAGCGATGAAGCTCATCCAGGGGATCGCCGTTCGCAACGACATCAATATATCCAAGGTTCGAACGATCGAAGTGCGTGTGATGGGCAGGATGCTCAGCTATCCGGGCCTTCAGTTTGTGGGCGTCTGCGAGAGCATCGATCGTGCTCTGATGAGCAAGCCTTTCGCGCTTGCCGCAATCCTCAAGAACAAGACGTTGAACTACAACGTTTATCGCACGCAGCTCGAGGACGTCTCGCTGTATAAGCTTGCCAAAAAGGTGAAGGTGTCAACACTCGCCGAGGATCGTTGGGGACAGTTCGTCGCGGAAGCCGAAGTTACAATGGACGACGGCACAGTGCACAAAGGCGATCCGGCCGACCTTGCGCCAGTACAGTTTTACCGCAACCGCGAACTAGCGCAGCAAAGCTTCATCGAGCTGACCGACAGCCTGCTTCCGCCTGGACGCTCGCGAGCGATTGCCGATGCAGTGTTTCGCTTGGAGACTATGAAGAGCATCGCGGAACTGATGGAGCTGTTTCGGCGGTAAAACGCGCATCCCAACAGCGTGAGGCAAGCCGATCCTAAGGAGGAACGATGACGTCCAAGAAAATCGCGTGGGCCGTTGCGGCTATGGTCGCCGCGCTGCTCCAACTCGCGGAGCGCGCCCAGGCCGAAGTCAGCGAGGTAATGCTGGGCCAGCAGTTCGGCGCGATCTATCTGCCCGCGATGGTCATGGAAAGCCAAAGCATGGTGGAGAAGCAGCTCGCAGCTCGCGGCATGGCGCAGGTGAAGGTTTCTTGGGCAAAGCTTGGCACGGCGTCTGCGGTGAACGATGCCACGATTTCAGGGGCTCTTCACTTCTCATGCCAAGGCGTGCCTTCGACCGCCATCATCTGGGACAAGACCAAGTCGACTGTCGGCGTGAAGGCGGTTGGTGCGATGGCCAGCAACAATATCTGGCTCAATACGCGCAACAAAGACATTCAATCCATCAAAGATTTCACCGAGAAGGATCGCATCGCCGTGCCGGGCTTGAAAGTCGCGGGCTCGGCCCTTGCCTTGCACTATCTAGCTGCCAAGACTTGGGGAAAAGACAAGTATTCGCAGCTCGATCACATTACGGTACCGCTCGCCCATCCAGCGGCGCTCGCGGCGGTGTTGAGTCCGGTGTCGGAGGTCAACTCGCATTTCGCGACATCGCCGTTCCATGAGATCGAAATCAATGCTGGCATGAAAACGATCGCGACCTATTACGACATCTGGGGCGGAGTGACGACCGGGGTCAATTTCGTTTCTAGCGAAAAATTTAGAAACGAGAACCCGAATGTGTATGGCGCCGTCGTTGCAGCTTTCGTTGAGGCGATGGATTGGATCAACAGCGACAAACCGAGGGCCTCGGCGCACTACCTCGAGCTATCGAAAGAGAAGCGATTGTCGGTCGACGATCTGGTTGCGGCAATGAATTCAAAGGATCTCGAATATACGAGAATCCCAAGCGAAGTGGGCAAACAGCTCGACTTCATGCATCAAGTGGGGCTCATCAAATTCAAGGCCAATTCCTGGAAGGATTTGTATTTGCCTGAAGCTCACGATCTCCCAGGCAGCTAGTGGACATTCAGCTGTCGACATTGGGAGTCCGGCTCCGCCGTGTGGCTGCACTTGAGATCGAGCTGGAAGCAACATCTCTCGAAAGCATCAATGCTGCTTATGAGTCGAGACCAGCTGCGAAGCTTGACTAATGCTTCTTTCCAAACCCTCGACCTTCAGATCCGCTTGGCTCCAATAAACCTGCTGGATGGCCCACCGCTGGCTGAGTAGTGAGAGAAAGGGTCTACAAGCGATACACGCGACACGCGGTGTCATGAAATAGCGCGGCCTGTTCTTCTCGCGAGCAGCCTCGAGTTAGCAATTTGAATGAATTCCATACCACCGTATAGCTGAAGTTGTGTTTGTCGATCGGGAAGTTCGATTCAAACATGCAGCGCTCCGGTCCGAACTTGTCGATCAGGTGCTCCATGTAGGGAGCGCTGACGTTTTTGAGTTCGAGGCTTGTCGGTGGCTTCGGCTGCGCATTCCAGTCGAAACCAGGAT
>CADEFX010000090.1 GCA_902826715.1 uncultured Hyphomicrobiales bacterium
ACGCTCGGGGTCGACTCGCACGTGTGCGGCGCCTGCGTGCGCCACATGCGCCCGTTCCACGCGCCTTTCTGCAAGGGCGGCGCCTCGGCGCGGCCGAATTCCGAGCTGTAGTCGTAAAGCTCGTAGCAGTTTGCGCTCATCTTCGTGATGCGGAAGCAGCCGCCGACGCCGGGTTCGGGATAGCTGAAGCAGAACTCGAGCGCCGTTGTCCACCACTGGCCGGGCCGGCGTATCTCGGCCTCCCGATAGTCCGTCGTGCCGTCGGCCGAGATGTCCTCCGACCAGGGCTTGCCGCCCGGGTAAACGCCTGCCAGCGACAGGCCGGAAAATTCTGAACGAATGGCGTCTGCCGGCATCCATCCCGCAACGGGATCGTCAGCCGCGGCGATGGTCCATGTAAGGGTCGCAAACGCGAGTCCCGCAATCCCGCGCAGGGCGTGCCGCATCAGTGTGAACTCAGACATCCGCCGCGGCACGCGTAAACGTCTCGACATAGTCCATGAGGGCATCGCAGGTCTGCGCGGCTTTGTCCGGATTGCGATCGGCGATCGCTCTGGCTTGGGCCGCATGTAGGCGCGCGCAATGCGGCAGATCGGCGGCGCTCTGATAGTGCTGATACCAGAAGCGCCGCGACAGGCCCTGCAGCAGCCGCATGGCGCGAGACGCGTACTCGTTATGCGCGGCTTCGATGACAAGCAGGTTGAGATCCCGGTCGAGCCGCATGAAGGCGAGATCGTCGTTGGCCTTGGCGGCGACATCCATACCTTTGGCGATATCGCGCAATCGCCCCAATTGCTCAGGCGTCGCGCGCTTCGCCGCCGACCGGCATAGCAGCCTTTCCAGCTCGCGGCGCACTTCCAGCACCAGAAGTTGTTTTTCCGGATCAGCGGGCGCAACGAGAATGCCCTTGCGCGGCAGGATCAGCACCAGACCTTCGCGCGCAAGGCGCTGCAACGCCTCACGGATGGGCGTACGGCCGAGGCCTAGCTGCGAGACGAGCGCGTATTCCGACAGGAACTCGCCCGGCCTGAGCTGCAGCGTGACAATCCTCTCCTCGAGCAGGCGATAGGCCTGCTCGGTCAGCGTCGCTCCGTTAGCTCTCCGCGTCCGGGTCCTGGCGCGGCCTCGCGTGTGTGCCGTGCTCACTTAGACAATCCTTGCGTGATTCAGATCTGGCGGCGCTTGCGCACCATGGCGGCAAACTTCTCGTACTCTTCTTCCTTAACGGTGTAGGAATGCTCGTCGTCGGGGAACGAGCCTTCCTTTACTTCCTTCACATACTGCTTGATGCCGGCAACGGCCACCTCCGTCAGTTTCGCGAATCGCTTCGTGAACTTAGGCTTGAAGTCCGTGAACACGCCGAGAAGATCGTGGCACAGGAGAATTTGTCCGTCCGTGCCCACGCCGGCGCCGATGCCGATGGTGGGAATGGTCAGCTGCTCGGAAATCAGCTTGGCGATCTTGGCCGGCACGGCCTCGAACTCCAGCATGAAGCAGCCGGCATCTTCGATCGCCAGCGCATCTTCCAGAATTTTCATCGCGGCATCGGCTGTGCGCCCCTGAATCTTGAAGCCGCCGAACATGGCGATGGTGTGCGGCGTCAGGCCGATATGCGACGCGGTCGGGATGCCGGCATCGACCAGCGCTTTCAGGATGTGCGCCTGGGATTTTCCGCCCTGCGGTTTCACTGCGTCCGTCAGCGCCTCTTGCATGAAGCGCGTCGCGTTGGTCAGCGCCTTCTCTACGGTGTGATAACTCTGGTAGGGCATGCAGCCGAGCACGAAGGTGTTGGGTGCGCCGCGGCGGATCGCCTGCGCGTGCATGGTCATCATGTCCATGGTGGCCGGCACCGTATTCTTGTGCCCGTGCGCGATCATGGCCAGGCTGTCGCCCACCACGGCCACATCCACGCCGGCCATCTCGGCCCATTGTGCAGCGGTGTAGTCCGGCACCGACATGTAGACCATCTTCTCGCCGGTTTTCTTGCTGTCGCGGATCTCCGTGATGGTGCGCTTTTCTCTCTTCTTCGCTTCGGTTGCGGCGGTTTCTTTGGACATGTGGGGTTCCCCGGAGACGAACCAGCATTTCCTGCTGGCTGATATATCTGTCCGCATGTTAGGCACCCGACCTCAGGTCGGCAAGCGCCCCGCCGATAGTCGTTAGGATGGATGATCGCCTGTGCCCGTGATGGACTGGCCTGCCCTGGCGATATTTGTCGCCCTGGTTCTCAGCGTCAGCTTGTACGGGTTGACGGCGAGTGGGCATTTTCCGAGCGAGCATCGCGGTGAGACTTTGCGCTCGGCAGGCGGCACCGCCGTGCTTTGGCTGACGATGCTGGTCTGTGTCGCCGCCGCTGCCTACGCCGTGATGTTCGCGATCCGCACTCTGCCCTGGTACGTAGCCGTGATCGGTGGCGGAGGGGCGCTGCTTATTGCGCCGCTCCTGCTGCAGCCCTTGCCCGATACCTTCGTCAACGGGCGTCGCGGGCTCGTCACCTTCGCCCTCGCAGCCTCCGTCGTGGCCTGCCTGGCGTGGGGGCTCGGAGGCTGAGCCGAGCTCCGGTCTATTCGGCCGCCCTCGCCGTCGGCACGTATTTCTTGGCCGGCGACCACGTCTGCAGCATTGCGCGGTGATACTGCACGGGTCCGTCGGGCGTGGCGCCGAGCTGATAGGCCGCATGCCAGCCCCAATGCGGATCGTCGAGGAACGCGCGTGCCAGTGCGACGAGATCCGCTTGCCCTTCGGCGACGATGGCCTCGGCCTGCTCGGGCTCGGTAATCAGCCCGACTGCCATCGTCGGCATGCCGGTCGCCTTGCGAATCTGGGCTGAGAATGGCACCTGGTAATTCGGACCGAGCTTGATCTTCTGGTTCGCATCGTTGCCGCCAGAAGACGCATCCACGTAGTCGCAACCGAGCTTCTGCAGCTCTCGCGTGAAGGCAATCGAGTCCTCGATCGTCCATCCGCCTTCGACCCAATCGACTGCGGAAATGCGGATACCCAAGGGCTTTTTCGCTGGCCAGGCCGCGCGCATGGCCGTGAACAGCTCGAGCGGGTAGCGCATGCGGTTCTCGAGTGTGCCGCCGTAGGCATCGGTACGCTTGTTCGTGAGCGGCGACAGGAACTGGTGCAGCAGGTAACCGTGCGCTGCATGCAATTCGATCATGTCGAAGCCCAGCCGCTCCGACCGCTCCGTTGCCTTGACGAACTTGGCCGTGAGATCAGCAAGCTCTCGGAGCGACTGTTCCTTGGGTGTCGGCCATCCCGACACGAACGCAACTGGTGATGCCGACTTGGTCTGCCAGCCGTTTTCAACCGGCTCGTTTTGGATCTTTGCGTCCCACGGCACTTTCGACGATGCCTTGCGGCCGGCGTGGCCAAGCTGGATGCCAAGCTTGGCCTGTCCGTACTTGCGGCAGGCATCGACGACACGTTTGAGCGCTTGCTCATTGGCGTCTGAGTACAGGCCGAGGCAGCCGTAGGAGATGCGCCCTTCCGGCTCGACGCCGGTGGCCTCGACGATCAGCAGACCGGCGCCCGACTGTGCCAGCGTGCCCAGATGCATCATATGCCAGTCGGTCGCCGAGCCGTCCTCGGCGGAATACTGACACATGGGCGATACGACGATGCGATTGGGGAGTTCGAGGTCGCGCAGGCGATAGGGCGTGAACAGGCGGCTTTGCTGGGTCGCAGTCATCGGCGTTCTTTCGGTTTCGGGTTACCAACGTGAGGCGGTACCGCCGTGCGCGGCAGGAAGGTGACGGGCGTCATTAGCACAGACCGATGCCGGTCTGCACTATCGGCCGAGCTGAAATGGTATGCCTGGAGCGATGCTGATCCCGCCTAAGCCGTCCGGGCGGACGGTAGGTGGGATACGCAGGTCAGCCAAGCCAAGAGCTCGGCAATGTGGTTCGCCCGATAGCGGGCGGCGGTAGGGCCAGGTCCGATCTTGATCGCAATGCCGCCAAGCGCATTGACAACCGCGAAGGCATCTTCATCGGACACATCGTCACCTGCATAGATGGGCCGGCGCCCGATGAACGGAGGCTCGCGCAGGAAGCCCTGAACAGCCCGCCCCTTGTCGGCGCCACTCGGTGTGATCTCGACGACCATCTTGCCTTCGATCATCTTAAGTCCTGGCCTGCCTTGCACGGCAGTGCGGACGGCTTCGTAGCAGGCTGTCCCAAGATCGGGCCTTGAGCGATAGTGCAAAGCGATGGTTTGCCCCTTGAGCTCGAGCAGCAGGCCAGGGTGTTGTTCGACCATAGCTTTCAACTCCGCGGACGCCCGCGCCAGCTCCTTTCCGACGACCGGAAAATCGACGATGTCGCCTGCGGCGGTCCGGTGCACCAGCCCATACAGACCGGCAATTGGCAGCTTCAGCGGCGCCATGTGGCCATCGATCTCGCTGATCTTTCGCCCTGTCACGATCGCCACTGCGCCCGAGAACGACTTGGAGAGCACATCGATTATCTCGCGCGTCCCGGGAAAAAACTGCACGAGGTCCGGGGCCGGCGCGATCTCCGCCAGCGTCCCGTCAAAATCGAGAAACAGCGCATCGGCTCCGAAGTTGACGGTGCCCGCGGCAAGTTCACCGATGCTCAGGGGAGAGGCGGCCTTCGATGGAGGTGCCTGCTCGAGCGTCATGATGTCCTTCACAGGAAATGCTCCTCCATATCGGGATCCCATAATCGAAGGCCTCCTGTCATGCCTGCGATGTTTGATACGACTCTCACATTGTCGGGGAGTTGCAATGCGACCTTTCGTGCATTCCCACCTCCGAGATACAGCACGTCGCAATTGATCAGCGAAATGACCTCGTCGATGGTCTTGGCCAGCCGCCTGTTCCAGCGATCGACACCCTTGGCCCGGAGGGCAGCGTTGCCCAGATAAGCGTCATAGGTCCGCTTCCCTCTTCTGCGGTATTGGCCAAACTCGAGTGGCAGGACGAGCCTTCGTGCGCGGTAAACTGCGCATCCGACGCCCGTGCCGAGCGTCAGCACGCATTCCAATCCCGGTCCCTCGACGACGCCGAGCCCTTGGACGGCTGCATCATTCAACACGCGAGCAGGTGCATCGAACGTAGAGGCGAGTACGGTCGCCAGATCGACCCCTTGCCACTGAGGTGTTCCCAGATTGGGAGCGGTTATCACATGCCCGCGTTTCACCACGCCCGGGAATCCCGCAGAAATCCGGCCGAACCTTGGCATCGACGATACAATCGATGCAATGGCCGCTAAAACCTGCTCGGGCGTTGCGGGATTTGGCGTGGCCATGTGCTTTGGCGCGGCAGCCAGCGCACCATCGCCGGCCAGGACAGTGCCCTTGATGCGGGTGCCGCCGATATCGATTGCCAGAGTAAAAGGCCCCGCTGCATCGCTCGCCGCATAGGCGGTCGCGGACGCCGCGACCTCGCCTGGCTCACGCCCCCGCGCGGCGCCTGCGCCGGTCACCTTGGCCTTCGTCGCTTTCATTCTAAGCTGCCGGTAAGGTTGGCCGGTCGGCTGCCGTCGGACCGGATGGGCTCGTCGCGTCCGGTGCGGCCAGCCAGCTGGCCCAAGCGTTGCCGCAACTCGGGCGACGGCGGACCTCCCGACGCGCGTTCCTTGGCGTATACGCGCCCAAGCGCGCCCAAAAACGATCGCGACCACGCAAACGTATCGTGGTCTTGGATGACGCTCAGCATCGCTGCATTCCTGCGTAGGCGCTCCGCCTTGTCCATCTGCAAAGCTGTCTCGATGGCGTCGGCGATTTCGTCAATGTTGTACGGGTTGACGATGAGTGCATCGGTGAGTTGCTCCGCGGCACCCGCAAAGCGCGACAGGATGAGCACGCCAGGGTCTGCAGGGTCCTGTGCCGCAACATATTCCTTGGCAACAAGGTTCATGCCGTCACGCATGGGCGTTACGAGGCCAATCCGGGCCGAGCGATAAATGTCGGCGAGTGTGCTTCGTGGTATGGAGCGATGGATATAGTGGATCGGCACCCAGTCGAGCTCGCCGAACCTGCCGTTGATCGAGCCGGCGAGCGTTTCAAGCTCCGTGCGGATATCGGTATAGGCTTCCACGCTCTCCCGCGTCGGCGGCGCGATTTGTGTCAGCACGACGTTGCCGCTGTTGTCGGGATAGCGCTCGAGGAAGCGCGCGAAGGCGTGAAACTTCGGCGGCAGGCCCTTCGTGTAATCGAGCCTGTCGACGCCGATGATGCGCCGCACAGTCGGTCCGCCTTGTGCGAGCCCGGCCCGAGGTTTGGCCGACACAAACTCCTTGGGATCGATGCTGACGGGAAAGCTGCCGATCGAGAGCACGCGATCGAACGCGCGGATGCGGCCATCCTGCAGGATTCGCCCGCGAACACCCTGCTTCAGATAGTCGAGCATATTGGCGACGTCAGCTTCCGTTTGCAGCCCGACAAGGTCATAGGCCGCCAGCATGCGTGCGAGGCGTTTATGTTCGGGGATCGCCAGGAACGTCTGCGCCGGTGGAAACGGAATGTGCAGAAAATATCCGATCGGATTGCGCACGCCCATCGCCCTCAGCTCTAGCGCGAGCGGTACGAGATGGTAGTCGTGCACCCAGAT
Organism: uncultured Hyphomicrobiales bacterium; assembly: GCA_902826715.1. Lineage (GTDB taxonomy): Bacteria > Pseudomonadota > Alphaproteobacteria > Rhizobiales > Hyphomicrobiaceae > CADEFX01. Next base: position 6,581 of record CADEFX010000090.1, read on the forward strand.
CGTATCGTCCGGTTCAAGCAGCGGCTTGAGGCTGGCCGCCATACGCGCGTTGACGCTCCTGTAGATATCGAAAAAGCCCGCCTCGAACTGGGCCAGGTCGAGGCGGTTGTGAAATACGGGCCACAGAACCGAATTGGCATAGCCCAGATAGTACCCCTGGTGCTCCTGTGGCGTGAGCGGGATCGTCGCAATCGCGACCCCGTCGGTCATGGGCGTGACCGTGGGCGCCTCGCCCACATCGGCTTGTACGGCGCCGCTCCAGCCGAACCAGAGTCCTCGGTGCGACTGCAGGACTTCAGATATGGCCACAGCTACGCCGCCCGCTTGCGCAGCCTGCGTCGTATCCATAACCCGGTTTGAGACAATAACGACACGACCCATAGATTCTGCCTTCTCTAGGGTGAGCGGCATCCATCATGGACCAGACTTGGTGTAATTGAAGAAAATACCGCATCCCGGCGAGCAAATTGATCCAAGTTGTTAACGTTCCAACCCGCTATCAGGTTCCGTAAAATTTGAGAATGTATTCAGTCGCTTGCCCAGGCTTCGTCCCAACGGCGCGACAAGTTCATGCCGGTGTTGATGATGCCCGCCATGGAATAAGTCTGCGGAAGATTGCCCCAGATCTCCCCGGTCGCCGGCGCGATGTCCTCCGACAGGATGCCGAACGAGTTGCGTTGCGCCAGCAAGTGATTGAACAACTCGCGCGCTTCGTCCCGTCGTCCAATCATCGTCAAGGCGTCGATATACCAGAACTGGCAGACGAGAAACGCCGTTTCCGGCTCGCCGAAGTCGTCCGAGGCGGTGTAGCGCATGATGTACCCGCCCCGGTTAAGCTCCTTGCCGATCACGTTCACCGTCTTGATGAACCGCGGATCGTTGGCCGCAATGAGCCCCAATTCGGCCAGCAGCAGTACGCTCGCGTCGAGGTCGTCGTGGTCGAATGCGCCGACGATCACCTGATGTTTCTCGCTCCATGAGCGTTCCAGAATAAGTTTCCGCAGCTTTGAGGCCTGCCCGAACCAGTAGGCCTTGCGATCCTCGAGCCCGAGCAGAGCCGCAATGCGCCAAAGGCGATCGCATGCGGCCCAGCACATTGTCGCTGAGTGTGTATGCACGCGCTGGCGCCCGCGGTATTCCCATAAACCGGCATCCGGCTCCTTGACGAAGCGTGCTGCGTGGTGGCCCAGCGGCTCCAATCTGCGAAACAAACCTTCGTCACCCATGCGTGGCAGCCGTTCGTCGATGAACATCTGCGCCGCGCCGAGGATGATGCTGCCGTAGGCATCGTGCTGGAGTTGATCGGCCGCCTGATTGCCGACGCGTACCGGGCCCATTCCCCTGAAGCCGGCGAGGTCGGGAGCAAGCCGCTCGTCGAGCGGCTGGTCGTGGACGATGCCATAGACCGGCCGCAGGGGTCGCTCCGCGTCGATCGCGATCGACGTGATGTAGTTGATGTAGGATTCCATTGTCTGCGTCGCGCCGAGGCGGTTCAGCGCCTTGATGACGAAGTAGGCATCCCTGAGCCAGCAAAAGCGGTAGTCCCAGTTGCGGCTGGAGCCCGGCGCCTCGGGGATGGAGGTCGTATGCGCGGCAATGATGGCGCCTGTCTCGTCGAAGTTGCAAAGCTTCAACGTGACGGCCGCGCGCATCAGATCGCTTTGCCAATCGAGCCGGATCCCGAGTACTCTCACCCAGTTGTTCCAGTAGTCGCGCGTGCGTTCGAGGAATTCGCGCGACATCGTATCGATGGCGCTTTCGAACGGCTCGTCCACACCCAAAATGAGGGTGATGGGCTGCGTCAGGGCAAACGCTGTCTCGCTCGCCACATAGGACAACGGCGCATCGGTCGTCAGGCGCAGCGTGTCGATGCCGCCGGTGTAGCGGATGTGGTTGGAGCCGACGGCCTTACCGGTACAGGGCATGCCGTAGTTAAACGTCGGCCGCACTTTGACGGTGATACGCGGCAGGCCGCTGATCGGTTCGATGCGGCGGTAGATCTGCGCCGGGTGAAAGACGCGCTCGAAGCGCATGAAGCGTGGCGCGAAGTCCGTGATGCGCAACGCATTGCCGGCATCATCCTCGAGGATGGTTTCGATGATGGCGGTGTTGCGCACGTAAGTCGTTTTTGCGCGCACGCCGCCGTGCAGCACGATCTCGCAGAAGCCCTTTTCCTCGTCGCCGGCGAGGAGGCGGCAGAACACGGGGTCGGAGTCGAAGCGGGGAAAGCACCACCAGACGATGCGGCCCTTGGTGTCGATCAGAGCGGCCGTGCGGCCGTTACCAATCGGCGCCAGGTCGAGCTCATTGTGACGGGCCATGGAGTGTCCTCATACGTAGGTAGCGCTCAGGGGTGGCATGCCGATGCGATACGAGCAAGGGCAGCAGATCGCAGTTGCTAATGTGCTGGTTAAAAGGCCTGTCCGATTGCGTCACATTGGCCAGCGGCGAATGCCCAGGTTGGCGGCGTGCCCGGCGAGACGGGATTCCATGTCGGCCTTGTGCAGCAGCCCGGTTTGTGTGTCGACATGGGCGACCACGGCAGCTGCATTCAAGGCCGCTGCACGCAATGCGTCCTCGAGCGGACGTTTCAAGGCAAGGAATGTGCTGAATGCCGCGGCGAAGGAATCACCTGCACCTGCTGTGCCGGCAACCTTGGCTCGCACCGCCGGACAGTACAAAATATCATCTCCTGTCCCAAGGTATGCCCCGGACTGGCCATCGGTCACCAGCACATATCTGGTGCCCATGCTGCGGACCGCCCCGAAGAAGGATGTCAGGCGCATTTCGAAACCCCCACCAGTCAGGCCGCGGACCGCCAACCTCGGCAGCTGTTCGCCGGCCGTCGCCGCAATCGCGGGGCCGTTGTCGCCATACCGTGCCACGAGCCCCGGCACGAGCACGCCGGCTTCCGAACTGTTGATGGTCAGGATATCGATGGCTGCCAAGTTGTCGATCAGAGTGCCGCCGCGCGCGGAAAGCTGTCGCACACCCGGGTTGGCCGCAACCATAGCCCCCTGAGCCTTGGCCCGCTGCACGAGCAGCGGGAAGCATTCGGCGGACTTGTTGCTGAGGTTCGAGATGTAGCACAGGTCGACCGCAAAGATCTCGTCCCGCAAATCTTGCGGCTCCAGCAGCGTGTTGGCGCCGCGAAAGGTAAAGATGCCCGCGTTGCGATCGTGCGACGAGATCAGCACCGATGCGCCGGTCGGGGCGCGCTCGTCGCGCAGCACCCACCGTGTGGAGACCTGTTCCTCCATGAGGCGGGCCAGAATTGTCTCGGCCCGTGGGTCCCGGCCAACCTTCACCAGCGTCGCGACGTCGAGGCCGAGCCTCGACATGGCGACCGCGCTATTGATCGCGCCGCCGCCACAGTGCGTCGAGACCTCCAGCGCATCCGTCTTCCGCCCTTCCTCCAACAGAAGGAATGAGCTTTCGGCATTGCGCATGGACATGCGCTCGATGCTGTCGCTGGCCATGATCGCAATTGTGTCGATCATGGCGCTGCCGACGGTCAAAGCTTTCATATCGTTTCCCGTCCGTGCTCCCGTTACCCGGTGCAGCATAGGCACTTACGCCGGGCGGGGAGTGGAACGTGCCTTCCGTTGTCCGGTTCCATCCAGCGTAAACGACACGCATGGGCTGGAACCCACTGGAGCAGCGCGCGTTCCCTCGCGACGCGAAGGCGTTGCTCGAGCGTCCGCGCATCGTCCCCATCGACACCATGAGAGCAAACATGCCCCGAGGCAGCAAGGCGAAGTATACCGACAAGCAGAAACGTAAGGCTGAGCATATCGAGGATGGCTACGAGGATCGTGGCGTTTCCCATCGCGAGGCAGAGCGGCGTTCCTGGGCCACCGTCAACAAGGAGAGCGGCGGAGGCAATAAGAGTGGGTCAGGCCGCGGCGAGCGGGATACCAAGGTTTCTGCCCGCAAAGGCGGACTGCTCGGCGGTCGTGCCGCAGCCAAGCGCAGCCCAGCCGCCAACTCAGCCTCAGCGCGCAAGGCTGCTCGCACGCGCAAGGCCCGCCGGCGCTAGCCTCGATAGTGCGAGTACTGGCCCTTGGGCTTGAATTGCTCGAGATATTTGGGCACGACCGACTCAATCGCGTGCGGCGTGTCAATGTCCAGGGCCTGAAGCGTGCGTCCTTCGCGCTCCGCCGCTTCGCTCACGACATTGTCCCGCCGCAACATGCGCACCTGATCCTGCGTCAGCGGACGAAGGCCGGCGGGAAGCGGCGAGGTCAGGAGCGCGCCCAGGCTCGCGAGCCAGAACGGCATGGGCAGATAGGGCCGGTCGCGGCCGGTCCACGTCTGCGTGCGGTCAAGCAGTTTGCGGAAGCTCAAGATCTCGGGACCGCCCAACTCATAAGTTGTTCCGGGCGCGGCTTGGCCATCGCAGGCGGTGGCAATGGCCGCGGCCACGTCGCCGACGTAGACCGGTTGAAACTTGGTCCGGCCACCGATCAGCGGCATCACCGGCGCGATTCGCGCCATGGCAGCAAAGCGATTGAAGAAGTCGTCCTCCGGCCCGAAAACGATCGAAGGCCGCACGATCACGGCGTGCGGGAAGGCCTCGAGCACCGCGCGTTCCCCTTCGGCCTTTGTTCGCCCGTAGTGTCCGCCCGCCTTGAGGTCGGCACCGATGGCAGAGACATGGACGAGGTGCGTGGCGCTGATGTCGGCTGCGGCCCGGGCAACGGCGCGTGCTCCTCCCACATGTACTGCCTGGAAGGTCTGCTGGCCGGACGGCGCCAGGATGGCGGCGAGATTGACCACGGCATCGGCGCCCTCGACGGCCCGGCGCACGCTGTCGGGATTGCGTACGTTGGCTTGCACCGCGTGGATCTGCCCGACCCGACCCATGGGCTGCAGGTGCCCGGCCAGATCAGGTCGCCTGCAGGCCACCCGAATGCGCCAGCCGCGGCGTGCCAGCGCCCTTACCGTATGCCGGCCCACGAACCCCGACCCGCCGAATACGGTTACGAGTCCGCGCAGCGCCAGTTCGCTCGTCATTCTGTGTCCCAGATCTTGCAAGTCCGCAGGCGGCGGGCGCCACCCTGTGCCCGTGCAAACCTCTAGAGCGCCTCCATCCAATTGACAACTCGGAGCCGCATCTCTACTGGAAGGGCGCCTAAAGCCCAGGTGGCGGAATTGGTAGACGCACCAGCTTCAGGTGCTGGCGGTCGCAAGGCTGTGAAGGTTCGAGTCCTTTCCTGGGCACCACCCCGTTTCGAATTTGCCTTGTGTTTCAAGGGCGGTCGTAGCGTGGGGAAGTTTTGTTCGATCTGCGTAACAAAGATCAGTTGCGCGCTCGGCAGCTTTCGGCGCTGAGCTCGAGAGCTGATTTCCAAGCCCATCGGGTGGCTCGATCAAGCTGCGAGCGGGGCACGCTTCAAATCATCGGACTGTGCGTCCGATGATTTGAATGTTGCTCTTTTCAAGGCCGCCATGCTCTTCTCGAGGAAGCCCATCACATCGGGCGTATCGGCATGGAAGCAGATGGTCTTGGGCAGCAGCGAAATGCTGTCGCCCTCTATCGTCTTGACCTTGCCGGATTTTGCCATCTCCGTCACGCGCTCCGCGACGGCATCGTCCGTGTGATAGGCGCGATGGGCGAAAGCTTCGCGCACGAAGGGAATGCCGGCGGCTTTCGCAGCGTCCTCCATGCAGGACTTCGGGAAGCCATAGAGGGGAAGTTCGCTGCGATAGGCAGCCACCGCTTCCGCCAGTGCCTTCGCCACGATTTCATCCTTCACCGCGCGATTGTAGAGCGCCCCGTGGCATTTGACGTGGCGTTGATCTTGAAGGCTTGCGCGGCGTGCCTCGAAATCAGTCGGTCTGCCGATCAATCAGCCAAGAGCCGTTTAAGTGCTGCGTCAACGAATTGTGCATCAGCCGGGTTTTGAACCGGGTCGTCAACCAAGCGCAGAAGGATCAGGCGTGGCTTGGCATGGCGCGCGAAGGCTACACCTTTGCGGCCATCGTGTTTTTCATAAGCTGCTTTGCCATGTCGATGTTGAGCCGGCTAGCCGAGCGGCAGGGAGCAGAAAGCATCCGCCGCCGATGAACCGGCCTTCCGCCTTGGTCAGCCTGCTTAGAAAGTGACGATGCCTAGCTTATCTGCAAAGCAGACATCCAGTGTCGCTATCGGCATGAGACCGGCCTAACGAGCGCAAGGACACTGGCGCATTTCGTCGCTCGGCTTGACGTCGCGCGAGCGGCTGTAGATGGACACTGCGATGATAAGTACGGCAGCGAGCACGGCGAAAAGGGCTCGGTACGCCTCTTCGGTGCGTGCTCCATCCGGCTGCAGTGCGAACGCGCCAACGATGGCGCCGGAAATCGTCTGCATGCATGCTACACCAAGCATTACTGAGGTGTTGACTGTCGCAATGCCTCGACCGATCAGGCGGTCCGGGAAAATTCCGCGGGCGTGCGTCATGACCATGGTGCTGGAGGCACTAAAGAATCCGATGCCAATGATGGCGCCGGTGGCAACCCAGGTTGGTGGCCGGGATGCAATCGCCAATGCGCCAAGAAGAAAAATTATTACCGTGCTTCCGCCGATGGCGATCCACTTGCGTGTATCCAGCAATCTGTCCAGAGGGCCGAAGCCGAGCATGCCAACCTGGTAGGCAAGAACGGCGATCAGCAGGACGTTGCCGGCCGCGATTGGACTCAGTCCATGTACCTCGCGCAAGAACGGGCCACCCCACAAGCCCTGAACAGTAAAGGTGCAGGCATAGTTGCAAAAATTGAGGACCAGGATGGGCTTGAGGCGAGGGTTGCGCAGGACCTCCATCAGGCCTCGCAGCATCTGGTGGGGTGGTTCCGGGGTTCGAACCAAGAACGGATGGCCCGGCGGCGCGTCGCGCACCACAAGCCACACAGCGATGGTCGAAATCACAGTGAATAGAATGGCGGCAGCGAAGATGCTGCGCCAGCCGACGGCTTGAGACGCCCATGCCAATGGAGTGGTGGCAGCCAAATTGCCCAGCAGGCCGATGGATAGGACCATAGCGGTGACGGTGGAAAATCGATCTGCAGCAAACCAGCGGGAGATCACCACCATGCTGCCGATCAGCATGACGCCGAAACCGGCGCCCATCAGCATGCGTCCGACCAGCAGTATCGGCCAATTCGAAGCCAGAATGAAAACAATACCTCCAATGATGGCAATGCAAAGCATTCCGACCACGGTGCGACGCGGACCGTAACGATCGAAGAAGAAACCACACGGAATCTGCATTGCGGCAAACCCGAAGAAGAAAGCTCCGGTTAGTCCACCTAGGGCTTCCGCGCCTATAGACAGGTCGCGCATGAGGTCGAGACCGATCGTGACATTGGAAGCACGAAAAAAATGGCTGGCAACGTAGGCGGTCGCCAACGTCGCCACAATGATCAGACCCTGTCGATGCGGGAATGAGAGTCGTTCTGAAGTCTGCATCAATCGATGTACGGGGTTTATGGACGAAGGTTGGGCCGGCGAACCTATGCGGCATCGGCAGGTAGCTCAAGGACGGTGCCTGCCTTGCACAGCCTTGACTGACCGGATTGTCGACAGCCACGGCATTGCCCACGGCAGGGAAATATAACTCACTGATTGTGCTTAGTTGCTGTGCTCCTTTCCTGGGCACCACCCTTCCAAGGGGCGGCGTCGCAATAGCATGGGACGCTACGAGGTGTTTAACCTCTCCCACAAAGTATACGGGAGAGGTCTTATGCGAATTCCCCGGGCTCGGCTTTTATCCTCCCAGCGGAGAGAAACCCCTATGGCGCGCCGGTTTGCCGTTCGGCTATAATTCCTCTGGAGGGATCTTGCGGGATGTGGCTCCGCGACATCTTCGAGAAAGCTCGGGCTTGGCGTCTCGAGAGGCGGCGGGCGTCCACGTTCGCGCGCCGCCAAGCCTATTCTGCGGGACTGACGGTCCCCGAAACCTTCGAGAAGATCTATGCGGAAAACAAATGGGGTCGCGCGAAAAGCGGCGCGCGGTTCTATTCGGGTGATGGATCCCTTCCCGAGCATTCGCGCGCGTACGAGGATTTCGTCGTTGCCTTTCTCGAGGCCGACAGCAGCATTTCGACGTGGGTCGACATCGGTTGCGGAGATTTTCAGGTCGCCTCGCGCGTTCTCGACCGCATCAGCCGTCCGATTGGCTACGTCGGCTGCGACGCGGCGGCGAACGTCGTCGCCCATCACCAAGCGACCGTCTCTCGTCCCGGCGTCGCGTTCTCGTTCTGCAATGCCGCTGCTGCAGATCCCCCGGCCGCGGATCTCATAACCATCCGCCAGGTGCTTCAGCACCTCTCGAACGCGGATGTTCAGCGTGTTCTCGAGCGCATCAAGCGGCTTTGTCGCGTCGCCATCATCGCCGAGTCCCTGCCGACGCATCCCGTCGCACCCAATGTCGACATCGGCCACGGTATCGCGGTCAGGGTTCATGTGGGCTCGGGCGTCTATATCGAGCAATCGCCGTTCTCACTCAATGTCGTTCACTCGGTCGACAGTCCTTACTCCGATAAGGAGTTCGTGCGAACATCCGTGGTCAAGTTCTGACTGGACATCGGCCGGTACGGCCGCGTTTTTTCATGGAGGGACGGCGGCATGGTTGACGGCAGAAGATTTGCCGGCGCCCTTCTCTTCGACACAGATGGGAACTTTTTGCTGCAGCAACGGGACGATAAGCCCGATATCCTGCATCCAGGTCGCATCGGCTTGTTCGGCGGGCATCAAGAGCCGGGCGAAAGTCCGCTGGAGTGCGTCGTTCGCGAGGTTCATGAAGAGCTGAGCCATTTCGTTCCGGCTCAACATTTCCGGCACATTGGCACGTTTAGCGACGGCAATTCAGTGCCGACGCGGACCGTGGAACTTTACTCGGCCGCAGACGTCCCGGCTGCCAAGCTCGTCGTTACCGAAGGCGCCCTGCTGATAGTACCGAAAGGCGATATCTCTGCTCTCACAGGCAGGCTCACACCGTCCGCCGCCGCCGCGTTCGAATTGATTGCAGCAGCAGGTCTCACGTAACAACGTTGGTCGGCCGCCGCGCCTGAAATTCTCGACGTGTTCGATGGGCCGGTTCCACGTCGGGCATGCAGAGGGCGAGCATGACTGCGCGTGGGCGGTTGGCTATCCCAATGTCCACCGAGGCGCCGCGACGTTTGCGTGCCGAAACGCAGACGTTGCCGTGTTGGCGAGCAAACACGCGATCGTCATGGGACCTACGCCCCCCGGCACAGGCGTAATCGATCCGGCAATCTGGGCCGCCTCGTCGAACGCAACATCGCCGGCCAGGCGGCTCTTGCCGTCGGCCCCGGCAATACGATTGATGCCCACGTCGATCACGCAAGCGCCGGGCTTGATCCAGCTCCCGCGAACCGCATGAAGCTTGCCGACGGCGGCAACGAGGATATCGGCCTTCCGGCAGTGCTCGGCGATGTCGCGCGTGCGGGAATGGGCGATCGTCACGGTGCAACTTTCATTGACGAGCAGCTGCGCCATCGGCTTGCCGACAATGTTGGAGCGGCCGACAACAATCGCGTTCAGACCTGCCAGATTTCCGAGCTGGGACTTGAGCAGCATCAGGCAGCCGAGCGGCGTACACGGCACGAAGGCTTGATCCTGCTGTCCCGTCGCCAGGAGTCCGACGTTAATCGGGTGAAAGCCGTCCACGTCCTTCAGAGGGCTGATCGACTGAATGACCTTGCCAGCCTGGATGTGGGGCGGCAGGGGAAGTTGGACCAGGATGCCGTGCACGGCCGCGTCTGCATTGAGCTTGCCGATGAGCGCCAGCAGATCCGCCTCGGAGGTCTGCGCTGGTAGGCTGTGGTCGATGGGAGTGATCCCGGCTTCCCGGGCCTGCCGAGACTTGCTCTTCACATAGACTTGGCTGGCCGGATCGGATCCCACCAGGACGACGGCCAAGCCGGGCCTGACACCGGCAAAGGCATGAAGCCGTTGCACTTCCTTGCCGACCCCTTGGCGCAAAGCCGCCGCGTTCGCGGTGCCGTCGATGATGTGGGCCGGCATAGCAGGTGGCTCCAAAAGGCGTGGGAATGGCCGGAGGTACCGTCTAACGCCCCGGGATAGGGCGTCAACCGCCAGCTTGCCTTCCACGGAGGCCCGATGGGCCATTGATTTGCCTCTGGTCCAGGTGACATCAGAGGGTCATTGTGCATACGGTATACCATATGCCAGTATCCTCGAGCCCGAGCGGCCTCGATGAGGGACGACCATGGACCTCCACGAATTCCAAGCGAAGGAGTTACTGGTACGGCACGGGATGCGCATTCCGAGAGGTCGCCTCGCCGACACGCCTGTCGCCGCTGAAGCGGCGGCGCAGGCGCTTGGCGCGCGCCGGTTTGCCGTAAAGGCGCAAATTCTTGCGGGTGATCGCGGCAAGCACGGAGGTGTGCGTTTTGCCGGCACGCCGGCCCTCGTCGCGTCGGAAGCCGGAAGCTTGCTCGGCAAGCAACTCGCGACAGCGCAGACGCCGCCGCGCGGCTTATTCGTTCGCTGGGTCTACATCGAGGAGGCGGTCGATGCCGCGCAGCTGTTCTACGCCGCCGTCGTCATTGATCGCACGGCTGGCCGATGCGTGCTCCTGGCAAGTGAGCACGGTGGCGATGACCTCGAGAAGCGTGCGGCCGACGATCCAGGCGTCATCAAACAGATCCCGTTGACGCTTTCGGCCCGGACGGCCGACGGCGACTTTGCCGGACTAGCGCGCCGCATAGGACTGGACGGCGAGCCGCTGATGGCCGCAGAGCGCTTCTTTCGGCAGCTGGCTACGGCATTCGTCGCGCTCGATGCTACTCTGCTGGAGACCAACCCGATCGCATTGATAGATGGGCCCGAGTTCGTTGTGCTGGATGCGAAACTGACAATCGACGACAACGCCCTTTTCCGCCACGCAG
>CADEFX010000091.1 GCA_902826715.1 uncultured Hyphomicrobiales bacterium
CATGGCCACCACGGTGGAGGCGCGTTCTCGCAGTGGTTCCACAAAACGCTGGACCTGGCGCTGTGCCACAGCAAGGTGGTGCTGGCGGCGTCAGCCGGCCTGTTCGTGCTGTCGCTCGCGGGCATGCAGCTCGTGCAGCAGCAGTTCTTCCCGAAGTCCGACCGGCCCGAGCTGTTTGTCGATCTGACGCTGCCGCAGAGCTCATCGCTCAGGGCGACGGAGGACGTGGTCAAGAAGGTCGAGGTGCTACTGAAGGCAGACCCGGATATCGAGCACTGGAGCTTTTATGTGGGCCAGGGCGCGATCCGCTTCTATCTGCCACTCGACGCGCAGCTCGCCAACGACTTCTTCGCGCAGGCCGTGGTCGTCACCAAGGGCCACAAGCAGCGCGAGCAGGTCGCGGCACGGCTGGAGAAGGCGTTCGCTCGCGACTTCGATGCCACGCTGATGGCCCGCGTGACGCCGCTAGAGCTCGGCCCGCCGGTCGGCTGGCCGCTGAAGTTCCGCGTCAGCGGACCCGATCCGTCCAAAACGCGTGAGCTGGCGCAGTCTTTCGCGCAGTTGCTCGGCCAGAACACCAACACGCGCAACATCAACTACGACTGGAACGAGCCGGCCAAGGTGATCAAGGTCGACGTCGATCAGGATCGGGCGCGGGCGCTTGGCATCAGCTCGCAGCAGTTGTCGAACAGCATCAATGCCGTTCTTTCGGGAACGACGATTACGCAGCTGCGCGACAATACCTATCTGATCGATATCGTCGCCCGGGCGGTGCCGGAGGAGCGGGCCAAGCTCGAAACCCTGCGCCACCTGACGGTCACCGCTGCCGGTGGGAAAACCGTGCCGCTGTCGCAGATCGCCACGCTGTCCTATTCGCTGGAGCCGCCGCTGATCTGGCGCCGCCAGCGGATGCCCACGGTCACGGTGCAGGCCGACGTGGTGCCGGGTGTCGAGGCGGCGACCGTGGCCAAGCAGATGCAGGGTGCCATCGCCGACTTCCGCGCCAATATGCCGGCCGGCTACAGCGTCGTGCTCGGCGGCGTGATCGAGGATAGCGCCAAGGCGCAGGCCAGCATCTTCGTGGTGTTCCCGCTGATGCTGTTCCTGATGGTGACCATCCTGATGGTGCAGCTGAGGAGCTTCCAGCGGCTGTTCCTGGTGCTGCTCACTGCACCGCTGGCGTTGATCGGCGTGGGCGGTGCATTGCTCGTCTCGCGTGCGCCGATGGGGTTCGTCGCCATCCTTGGCATCATCTCGCTGATCGGCATGGTGATCCGCAACTCGGTGATCCTGATCGCGCAGATCGACGAGCACATCGCGGCCGGCGAAGACCCCTGGTCGGCAGTGATCAGCGCCACCGAGCACCGGTTGCGGCCGATCCTGCTCACGGCGGCCGCCGCCATCCTCGGCATGATCCCGATCGCCCCCACCGTGTTCTGGGGACCGATGGCCTATGCCGTGATGGGCGGACTGGTGGTCGCCACGCTGCTGACGCTGGTGTTCCTGCCGGCGCTCTACGTGACGTGGTTCAGGATTTCGCCGCAGCCGTTGCAGGAGGCAAGTCACGCCTCTAATTCAATTGCAGCCCCGGCACACGCTACGGCGTGACGCGCTTGGATTGGACAAGGAGATTGCACTATGACTGCAGGAACTAATGTCACGACACTGGTGCCCCGGAGCGCGGCTATGGACGTCGATGTGCTGATTGTGGGCGCCGGTCCGACCGGACTGATGCTTGCCAATCAACTGGCGCGGCATGGCGTGCGGATGATGATCATTGACCGGCATTCCGGTCCGGCGCAGCAATCGCGTGCCATGGCGGTGCAAACTCGCACGCTCGAGATCTACGCCAAGATGGGCATCATCGACCGGACCCTCGAACTCGGCGAGAAGGCCACGGCCGCCAATATGTGGGCCAACGGCCGATGGACGGCGCGTATCCCGGTCGGCGATATCGGCCGGGACATGAGCGCGTTCCCGTACATCCTCATGCTCGGCCAGGACGACAACGAACGCATCATGGGCGCCAAGCTGCACGACCTCGGTGTGGATGTGCATTGGAGTACGGAGCTTGTATCTTTCCAGCAGCATCCCGGTCACGTCGATGCGGTCCTGAAACGGCCTGACGGAAGCACGAAGGCTGTCAGGGCGGCGTGGGTCGCAGGATGCGACGGCTCGCGCAGTCCCGTGCGCGAGATGAGCGGCATCGGTTTTCCGGGAGCGCCGTACGAGCACACGTTCTTCGTCGCCGATACCGAGGCAACCGGGCCTATGAAGCCGGGCGAGCTCAACGTGTATCTGTGGAAGGATGGCTTCCACCTGTTCTTTCCGATGCGGGGCAAGGATCGCTGGCGTGTCATCGGCATTCTTCCCCAGCATCTGCGGCAGCGCCATGACCTCACGTTCGAGGAGGTGGTGCCCGACATACGCCAGGAGGCGGGCGCCGCTCTCGATTTCAAATCCTGCCTCTGGTTCTCATCCTATCGCATCCATCACAGGGCCGCGGAACGTTTCCGCGACCGCCGGTGCTTCCTGCTCGGCGACGCGGCGCACATTCACAGCCCTGCCGGCGCCCAGGGCATGAACACGGGATTGCAGGACGCCTATAACCTGGGATGGAAGCTTGCGCTCGTTGTCCAAGGCCATGCCGACGCCGCACTGCTCGACACCTACGAGCAGGAACGCATCCCTGTCGCGCAGCAGCTCCTGAAAACCACCGACCGTGCGTTCCAGATCATTGTATCGGATGGTTGGTTCGGTGCGCTGTTCCGGACCAAGATCATGGCCAGGGTCGCGGCCATCGCCATGCACTTCGAGCGCATCAGAACGCTTGCGTTCCGCACCATCTCGCAGGTCGGCGTCAGCTATCCGAAGAGTGCGCTGTCGCAGAACCTTCCTGGGCACCCGAAGGGTGCGCCAGCGGCCGGCGATCGCTTTCCGTGGCTGAAGCTCAAGTTTGACGCGAACGGTTCGGCTGTGGATCTGTTCGAAACGCTGGACGACACACGCTTCAACCTCCTTGTCTTTGGCCAGATCGCGCCGGCCCAGGAACTGCCGGCGTTCGGGGATCTGTGTCTCGCTCATGCGATCCCGGCTGATCCTCTGAACGACGCGGAACTGGCACGCCACCATGTTCCGCGACCGTCGTTCTATCTCCTGCGGCCCGACGGCCATGTCGGTCTATGCGGCGGCCACCTCGAGGCCGATGCGATCAAGCGCTACCTTTCGGAGCAATGTCATCTTCGAATGCCAGCGGCCACCAGCGCATCGGCGAGCGGCGGCCCTGCCTCGGCAGTTACGCGCGCCGCGTCCTAATTCGTTCCGGCAGCTTTTGAACCGAGTCGACGCTCGCGGCGTCCTAACCTTGGAGCCGCGAGTGGCTTGGGGGCATGTCGCATGATCGTGATCGGGAGTTGACCGCCGGCAAAGCTGGGGCGGGCTTCAGAAAAGCAATGGACTTTATATTTTAACGGTTCGGACTTCTGGGAGACGTTTCATGATTGCTGACCCGCGTAGACACAAAGTCATGGCCCTTGCGGCACTGCTGGGTAGCCTTGTCCTGGCTCAAACCGGCGGCGCCCGCGCCGAGGGGGCATTTCCACGTTTGGCAGGAAGCTGGAGCGGCAACGGCCAGGTTGTCCTCGATCAGGGCAAAAGCGAGCAGATCTCTTGCCGCGCGTACTACACCGCCAAGTCCGCGGGCGCGGACCTAGCTCTTGCCATCCGCTGTGCTTCGAGCAGCTACAAAATTGAAATGCGGGCCACTCTGAGCCAGCAGAACGGCCAGGTCACGGGCCATTGGGAAGAGCGCACCTTCAATGCGGCGGGTGCGGTCAGCGGCCGTGCGACCGACTCCAGCCTGAACCTCGCCATCAGTGGCGCGGTGTCCGGCACCATGTCGGTCACCAGCGGCGAGGCCAGCCAGCGGATCGAGATCAAGACCGTCGGAACCGGCCTGTCCGGTGTCACCATCAGCCTGGCTCGAAGTTGAACCGTTGGATGGCCGCCGGCGAACCTGCGTTTTTATTGGCGATCCCGGCAGGGCTCGAACCTGCGACCCTCTGCTTAGAAGGCAGATGCTCTATCCAGCTGAGCTACGGGACCGTGGCGGGCAGTCTAGCACATTCCGATTAGCGGCGCGTTGCTGCGCAAGGCCTGTCGCCGCCTCAATGCGTCCACGAGCCGATGCGCCCGAACTTGAAGTTGTCGGCATAGGCCTTGCGGATGTGTTTGCGCGGGCTCGGCTCCAGAACGCGGAAAGGGATACCGTTTCGCTCCGCATAGGAAACCGCTTCTTCCTTCGTCGCGAACTCCAGCCGGATCTGGGACTTCATATCGCTCGAGCTGGTCCAGCCCATCAGCGGCTCCACCACGCGGGGCGTTTCGGGTTCGTATTCAAGCAGCCATTCCAGCGTTCTGGCCGGGCCCGACTGCATGGCAGTTTTGGCGGGCTTGAAGATGCGCGCTGTCATGGGCCCCAACCTCGTCGTAGCGGCAACTGAAACGGATCACCGAGCCTTGTAGTCGGGCGACGGCGCGATGACAACGGGTCCCAAAAGCGTTTTCCCTCCGCCGCGCCGGCGAGGAGGGCGCGCCATTAGTCGGCCGGATGCGGCACCGGCTGCGCGCGCCCCTGCAGCGAATCACCCTCAACAGGGCGCGTTGCGGTGCGGTCGCGCGCCACGTAGGTATAGACTGCCGGCGTGACGAACAGCGTGAACAACGTACCGATCAGCATTCCCGCGGCGATGACGAGGCCGATCGAGTAGCGGCTCGACGCACCCGCGCCGCTGGCGCGGAGGAGGGGGACCATGCCGACGACCATGGCTGCCGTGGTCATCAGAATCGGCCGCAGGCGGATGGCAGCCGCCTTTTCGATCGCCTCGCGTGGCTTTAATCCTTCGGTCTCCTGGATCTGATTGGCATAATCCACCATCAGGATGCCGTGCTTGGAGATCAGGCCGATGAGCGTCACGAGCCCCACCTGCGTGTAGATATTGATGGTCGCCAGGCCAAGGTTGAGCGGGATCAGGGCGCCGAACATCGCCGTCGGCAGGGCCACCAGGATGATGAGCGGATCGCGGAAGCTCTCGTACTGCGCGGCCAGCACCAAATAGATGATGATAAGAGCGAACGCGAACGTGACGACGAGGGTACTGCCCTCTTGTACATATTGCCGGCTTTCACCCTGGAAGTCGTAGGAGAAGCCCTCGGGCAACTTCTCTGCCGCCTTCGCCTTCAGGAAATCGACGATTTCGCCCACCGTCCGGCCTGGAAACGGGACGCCCTGCAACGTAGCCGAATTCAGCTGTTGGAAGCTCGTCAGAGCGTTGGGCTGCACGGTGTGTTGGACGGTGACGATGCTCGACAAGGGGACTAGCGTACCGGCGCCGGTGCGCACCTGATAGCGCCGGAGCCAGTCCTCGGTCAGGCGATAGTCGCGCGGCACTTGTGGGATCACTTGGTAGCTACGCCCGTACAAATTGAATCGGTTCACATAGTTTCCGCCAAGCAGCGTGGCGAGCGATCCGCCGATGTCTTGCATCGTGATGCCGAGCCGGTTGGCCTTGTCGTGATCGATCTTCAGCTCGATCTGGGGGGTTTCGAATTTCAAGTCGCTGTCGGTGAAGATGAACAGGCCGCTCTTCTGAGCCTCCTGCTGAATCTCGCTTAGAATCTGTGCCAGCTGCGGGTAGTCGGCGGTTGTGGTGATCACGAACTGCACCGGCGGTCCACCAGTCGATCCCGGTAGTGATGGGAGCGCAAACGAAATGACCTGCGCGCCGGCGATGCCGGCCACCTTGGGCTGCAGATCCTGTAGGATCTCTTTTTGGGTGCGCTTGCGCTCCTCCCACGGCTTGAACAGGATGCCGGCGATGGCTTGGTGCACGTTGTTGCCCATGCCGTTAATGATAAAGACGTGCTCCTTCTCCGGAACGGTTTCGAACACCTTGTGCATCTGCATGGTCGCCGCTTCCAGGTAATCGAGATTGGCGGCCTGCGGCGACTTGACGATGTTGAACAGGATGCCTTGATCCTCCTCGGGCGCCAGCTCCTTCTGTGTTGTGACGTACATGATGCCTGTGGCGCCAATGACGCCCGCCAGGATGAGCAGCGTCACCGGCCGGAAATTGAGCGTGCGGTGCAGCCGTCGCTCGTAGCGGCGGCGCAGGCTCTCGAACGTGCGGTCAAGAAAGCGCACGAAACGGCCGCTGGACTGCTCGTGCTTCAGCAGCTTCGACGCCATCATCGGCGACAGCGTTAGGGCGATGACGCCGGAGACGACCACCGCTCCCGCCAGCGTGAATGCGAACTCGCGGAACAACGCACCGGTCAAACCCGATACGAAGCCGATCGGGGCATACACGGCCGCAAGCGTAATGGTCATTGAGATGACGGGGACAGCGATCTCCCGAGCACCAACGAGCGCCGCATCGAACGGCTGCATGCCCTCCTCGATGTGGCGATAGATGTTCTCCACCACCACGATCGCATCGTCCACGACAAGGCCAATGGCCAGCACCAGCGCCAGCAACGTCAGCAGGTTGATCGAGTAGCCCAGCGCCAGCAGCGCGAACATAACGCCGATCAGCGACAGGGGTATGGTGATGATCGGGATGAGCGTCGAGCGAAGGTTGCCGAGGAACAGGAAGATGACCACGATGACGATCCCGGCGGCTTCCAACAGAGTCTTCTGCACCTCGTTGATTGACGCGTTGATGAACTTGGTGGCGTCGTAGGCGATGGCAGCTTCCATGCTCGCCGGTAGCTGCCGCTGGATATCCGGGAATGCATTGCGGACGTCATTGATGACGGTCAGCGGATTCGACGTCGGCGTCGCAAAGACACCTATGAACACAGCTTTCAGCCCGTCGAATACCGATGAAGAGTCGGCGCTCTCAGGCCCGAGCTCGATCGTCGAGATGTCATCGAGCCGGACGAGAGCGTCGCCGCGCGTCAGCACGACGAGCTTGCCGAAGGCAGCAGGATTGTCGAGCGAGGTCTGGGCGTTGATCGATGTCTGGATGAAGTCGCCCTTCACCTGACCAGCGGCTGTCGTGAAGTTGTTACGCGCCAGCGCATTGCGTACGTCCACAGGCGTAACGCCCAGCGCGGCCATCTTGTCTGGATTGAGCCATATGCGCATGGCGAAGGTCTGGCCGCCGAGGATCTGGGCATTGGCGACGCCGTTGATGGTCTGCAGGCGCGGCTGCACGACGCGTGTCAGATAGTCGGTAATCTGCGAGCCCGTGAGCTGCGCACTGTTGAAGGACATGTACATCAGCGCGGTCGTCTCGCCCGTCTGCTTTACCACGACGGGATCCTGCGACTCGGTCGGCAGCACGCTCTTGACCTGCTGGATCTTCGACAGCACGTCGGCCACGGCCCGGTCGGGATCAGCGTCGAGCCGCAGATTGAGCGTGATAAGGCTCACGTTCTGCATCGACGACGAGGTCAGCGTGTCGATGCCCTCGGTGCTCGCCACCGCCTGTTGCAGCGGTGTGGTGATGAACCCCTTGATGAGGTCGGCATTGGCACCCGGATACGTCGTGGTGATCGTAATTGTGGTGTTGGTGATGCGCGGATACTGCCGCACCTGGAGATTGAAAGCCGAGGCAAGGCCGACAAGCAGGATCAGAAGGCTCACCACAGTCGCCAGCACCGGCCGGCGGATGAAGATGTCGGTGAATGACATGCTGTGCCTCCGCTACTGTTTGGGTCGCGGAGTGACGGGCTGCAGTGGCTGGGTGTTGTCGATGTGGATGCTGGCACCCGGATTGAGCTTCACCTGCCCCGTCGTGACCACCTGCTCACCCGCCTTGAGGCCTTCAGTGATGGCGACGCGATCCTCCCGGGCCTCGCCGGTGCGCACGAAACGCCGGTCGGCAACGAGCGCTGGTTCCGAACTCTGCGCGGCCCCGCCGGCTTGGCTCTGGGCAGGTTTGTCTGCGGCTTTCACCACATAGACGCTGTCGCCATAAAGGCTGTAGGTGACGGCGGTGCGCGGCACGGTCACGACGTCTCTGGGCTCACCCGCCAGCACCACCACATTAGCGAACATGCCAGGCAGCAGTTTATGCTGCGGGTCCGGATTGGGCAGCAGGCCGCGTATCAGCAAGGTGCGAGTATCCTGCGCCACCCGGGCATCGAGGGACTGGATTTCGCCTTTGAAGCTGTGCTTGCCAAACGTATCGACGGTGAGCTGGATCGTCTGCCCAACTTTTAGCTTGCTGATGAGCTGCTCGGGCATCGGAAAATCGACCCGGATCGGATCAAGAGCCTGTAGCGAAACCAGTGCCATACCCGGCGACACATACTGGCCTTTCTCGACTTTGCGGATACCGAGTCGGCCGGAGAAGGGCGCCTTGATGGTCTTCTGATCTATGACCGCCTGAGTCCTTTTGACCGCGGCGGCCGACGTGTCCCGTTTGGCGCGCGCCTGGTCGAGATTGGCTTCGGATGTGACGCGCTTGGCAATCAGGTCTGTCTGCCGCTGATAGGCAACTTCCGCCTCCTCCATCGTTGCTTTATTGCTGGCGAGGTCCGCGGTCTCGACCGCAATGTCCAGTTGCACGAGCGTGCTGCCTTCCTGCACGTCCTGGCCGCTTTCGATGGAGACGTCCACGACGACGCCTGCCACCTGGGTATTGATATCGACGCCCTGCGAGGCGGTCATTGTGCCGATCGAGGTCAAATACTCGATCCATTTTTCCGTTTTTGCTGCTTCGGCCGTCACAGTGGCTGGCGGCGGCGTCATCTGCGACAAGAACGAACGGATCATTTGTGGCTTGAGCACAAACTGGAAGTAGCTCAACCCGCCAAGAAGGGCCGCTATAATGATCCCAACAATACCAAGGATAATGACGCGCTTGGCCATTACGTTTCCTGTCGACAGTTTGCCGGCTGAGGCGAGCGAGATCCGTTCCTTATCATTAACCGCGGGCTTTTCGCCATAGGCTCCGTGGCCACGCAACTGATCGGCATTTCACGATTTTCTTATGCATCGAATAAGCATCGTTAATTCAGGCACTGCCGATCCCCGCGTGGCTGCGACGTAATGGAGGCATGTGACAGATCAGAACGCTGTTATGAAGGGGAAATCGTAGACGTGTGATCAGCCGTGGCCGACGAGATCGAGCGCAAATTCCTGGTATCAGGCGACCCGTGGCGTACGGCTGCCGATAGGGGATGCCTGATCCAACAGGCCTATCTGGCGCTCGCGGACGTCGTCTCCGTTCGCGTTCGCGTCCGCGACAAAGCGGCAGCCACGCTGACCATCAAATCGCGCGCTGTAGCCCTACGACGGAAGGAGTTCGAATTTCCGATCCCAGTCGACGAGGCTGCTGAACTCATCATGCTGCGTACCGGCGCGCTCATCGAGAAGACACGCTACAAGGTGCCATGCGGGGACTTGGTCTGGGAGATCGACGTCTTCGAGGGCGCCAACACTGGTCTCGTCATCGCTGAGATCGAGCTGGAGCACGAGGGTCAGGCTTTCGAGCGGCCGGCTTGGCTCGGCGAGGAAATAACTGGCGTCGAGCGGTACTACAACGCAAGTCTTGCACTTGCCCCATTCGGGACTGCGGCGCCCGCTGCGCGGTGCTGATTCCCGCCCGTCTCTCCACACATTGTGTTCGCGCTTCTCTTGATTGCTCGCTCGGGAACCTGGATCGTCGATGGACGAAACGAGCGGGGAATCAGGATGAGGCGACGTGGGGTATGGCCGTCAATGACGGTCGTCGGAGTGGTTTTGGCCGGCTGCGCGTCGAATGCCGGCAACATCAAGGCCGCATACGTTTCCCCGATGTCGTATCAGCAATACAACTGTTCGCAAATTGGCGCTGAGGCAGAGCGGCTTTCGCGGCGCGTGACTGAGGTATCGGGCGCTCAAGATCAGAAAGCCACCAACGACGCGGTCGTAACGGGGGTTGCCCTTGTCGTCTTTTGGCCCGCAGCGTTTATGTTGTCAGGTGACGGTCCAACAGCCGCGGAACTCAGCCGCCTCAAAGGTGAAATGGAAGCGCTTGAGCAAGTTTCTATTCAAAAGAGCTGCAACATTCAGTTTGCACGGCAGCCTGCGCCATTACCGTTGAAGCCCATGCGGCGCGACGAGATCGCGTCCGGTTAGCGGCGCCGACTCTTCCTGCTCACTTTCTTGATCGCCCGTTGCTGAGCGCGAGGAGAGCCCGCGCCAGGGCCAGGGTCGTTAGCTGGTAGCTGCCGGGTGCTTTCGCGCAATTGTTGGCGCAAACCCGTCGGCCGGCGATGCTTCTTCAGAAGATCTGAGAAAGCCTCGTCGGCCAGCTCCTGCAGCGACTTCATGCTGTCCCGTGACAGCAGCGTCATCGCCTGCCAGGTTTCCGCGTCAAACTCGATCAGCTTGCGCGTCGGTCTGGCCGAGGCCATTACTCATCTCACAGAGGCTGAGCGGCGCCGGAGATCCTTCTTGGAGACCTCACCCACGGCGACCAGCGCGTTGAGGCAGCCCGACGACAGCTTGTGACCGTTCGAGCGCATGCAGCGGCGAACGCCCTTGCCGTCGGGATCATGCTGACTGCAGTAGGAAAGGTAGTCGCCCGTGCAGGCGGAACGGACGCGCGAGTCTACGGCGTTGGCAGTCGTCCCGGGCAAGAGTAGCGTTCCAAGACCAAGGCACGCCCCGGCGATCAAGCGTGCTGCGATGCGATTGGCTTTCGGCGTCATGGCAAGACCCCTTGCGTTGGTGAGGTGCTTTACGATGAAACAACGACGCGCTGTGCGATGTTCCGAGAGGAACACGCGCTGCAAAGTCTCATTCGATGCTGCCTGATTCGCACTCAAAGTGCGGCCAAATACATGCTCGCATGCTGCGGGATATGAGTTCCGCGCGGAACTGGCCGGAACGGTTCAAAGGCCCAGACTGCTGGCGAAGAAGTCAGATCGCCAGGGACTCTCCATGCTCAGCACCGTCGAACTCGTCATGACGTCGTTCGTCATCGTTCTTCTGCCGCTCACCGTCTACTCCATGTTCACAAGAGCGCTGCCACCGCCAACGTCATGGCTCGGCAAGATCTACGCCGCCGACACACACTTGCTCCTGGTCAGCAATCTGTTCCTTCTGGCAGTGTGCCTGTCCTCCCTGGTCCGCCTAGCCATCCATTTCGGCCTTGTCGGCATAAAACTGCAGACTCTGCTGGAGGTCACCGTCGGCGTGCCGTTCTTTGGGCTGATGGTCGTCTTCCTCGTCATGCTGGTACGCGCCGGCCTCAGGGCGCGGCGCCCAGCCGGGATGGACTCCTGAGGCCGGAGGCCGGCGCGCCTTTACCGGACGGCAACTCCCCTCTGGCACAATGCCCTCAAAGCAAGGGGGCTTGCGACCGCTACCTGCCGTAACGGGCTGATGGGATTGCTACGCCTTCGAGAGCGTCGGCGTAGCATGCGTGTTCATGGTCTTCGGCACCGGTCGGGTGCGATTATTCTCGTCTTGGTGAGCCTTTCAGCGGGCCTGACGGCCTGCTCGAGCGGCGGCGGCCGGCTTTCCAGCGGCAGATACGACGCTCGGACCGGCGTGTCCGCGAGCGTCCGCGTCATTGCGCCGGGCGCTCCGGTGCCCAAAGGCGGCGGACATTACAAAATCGGAGCTCCCTATAAAGTCTCGGGTCGCTGGTACATCCCGAAGGAAGACCTCAACTACGATGAGACCGGCATCGCTTCCTGGTACGGGAGCGACTTTCACGGCCGGGCCACGGCCAACGGCGAGGCCTTCGACATGGACGGCCTCACGGCCGCGCATCCGACTCTACCGCTGCCGTCCTATGCCTATGTCACCAATCTGCAAAATGGCCGAACGGTGCTTGTGCGCGTCAATGACCGCGGGCCGTACGCCAACGATCGCGTCATCGACTTGTCGCGCGAGGTGGCGAGACAACTCGGCTCCGAAGGGCAAGGGCTGGCTCGCGTGAGGGTCCGCTACGCCGGCCGCGCGCCGATGAATGGTGACGATCGGCACGAGCGCGCCTATCTCGCGGCGCAGCCGTGGTCTGGCGGTGGGCAAGGGCGCCGGTTCGCGGAGCATTCCGGCTTCAAGCTCCGGCAGTGGTGATGAACAGAGCACAACAGATTTATTCCTATGCGCGCGCCGTCTTGGTTGACTTGTCGCGCTCCTCGCCGTGATATCTGTCCACCATGCGGTGGATTCCTGACGCGCCATGATGCGCTATTATTTTCGCATAACCCGTGGCCTGCGGGCCTTGGCGGCCATCATGGTGGCCCTTACGGGCCTGCCGGCCGCGGCTGCCTCTCAAACGCAATCGGAAATCACCACGAAGGCTCGCCAGGCGATCCTGATGGAGGCCGATTCGGGTGCCGTCCTCTTCCAGCACAACGCCGACGACCTTATGGCGCCCGCGAGCATGAGCAAGCTCATGACGCTTGCTGTGGTCTTTAAAGCGCTGAAGACTGGGCAGATCAAGCTCGAGGACGAATTCCTCATGAGCGTCAACGCCTGGCGCAACGGCGGCGCGCCCTCCGGAACGTCCGCCATGATGGTGCCCGTCAACACGAAAGAGCCCCTGGATTTGCTTCTGCAGGGCATCATTGTGCAATCCGGCAACGATGCCTGCATGGCCATCGCCGAGGGCATGGCGGGCACTGAGGAAGCCTTTGCCCGCGTTA
This sequence comes from uncultured Hyphomicrobiales bacterium, assembly GCA_902826715.1. Classification (GTDB taxonomy): domain Bacteria; phylum Pseudomonadota; class Alphaproteobacteria; order Rhizobiales; family Hyphomicrobiaceae; genus CADEFX01. Next base: position 12,655 of record CADEFX010000091.1, read on the forward strand.
TGACAGAGGAGGCGCGCAAGCTCGGCCTCATAAAATCGACCTTTCGCAACTCGACCGGCCTGCCCGATCCGGAGCATCTGACGACAGCTCGCGAGCTGGCATTGTTAGCCCGGCATCTCATTCGCGATTTTCCCGAGTATTATGGCCGGTTCGCGCAACGCGAATATCAGTACCGCAAGCATCGCTTCATCAACCGCAACCCTTTGATGTCCACGGAGCTCGGCGTTGACGGCCTCAAGACCGGCTACACCAAGGAGGCCGGCTACGGCATTGCCGCGTCAGCCAAGCAGGGCAATCGTCGCCTGATCCTCGTCGTCAACGGCATGGAGCGGCAGGACGAGCGCAAGAACGAGGCGGTAAGGTTGCTGGAGTGGGGCTTCAAGAATTTGACCGAGTACAAGCTGTTCGACGTAGGCGAGGTTGTCGGCCAAGCGCGCGTCTGGGGGGGCAACCGCATGTTTCTTCCCCTCGTGGGCGCGGACGGAGTGCAAGTGGCTTTCCCGCGACTGCCGGCCAACCAGCGCCTGCGGGCCGAGATCATCTACAATGCGCCGCTGAAGGCGCCCATCGCCAAAGGCGACGTGGTCGCCCAACTGCGGATCACGACGCCCTCGCAAGCTGTGAGTGAGGTTCCCCTTGTTGCCGCCGAGGACGTGCCCGCCGGGAGCGTGATCCGCCGCGGTCTTGACACCCTCGTGCATATGGCGTTCCGCTGGGCCCTGTAGCAGGCTGGAACCTTCCAGCCGATGGCAGCGCAGGGCCGATGGCAGGTGGAAAGTTCATAACCTTCGAGGGCGGTGAGGGCTCGGGCAAGTCGACCCAAGCCCAACGCTTGGCTGCGTTTGTCGGCGTGGCTGGCATCGAGGTCGTGCTGACGCGCGAGCCCGGCGGCACCCCGTTTGCCGAGCAGGTGAGGGACCTCGTTCTTTCCGGCACAACGGCGAAGCATGGCGCGACGGCCGAGGCACTCCTGTTCTTCGCGGCGCGCGCTGATCATGTGGAGACGTTGATCCGTCCCGCGCTCGCATCCGGCAAGTGGGTGATCTGCGACCGATTCACCGATTCGACCCGGGTGTACCAGGGCGTGGCCGGTTCGGTCCCCGCGGATGTCATCGAGATGCTAAACCGCGTCGCGGCTGGTGCGACGCAGCCCGACCTGACGCTCATCCTGGACATCGATGCCGCCGCAGGTTTGGCCCGCGCGACCGAGCGCCGGGAGGCCAAATCTTCCGCGGGCGCCGATCCCTTCGAACAACGCGACCTGAGTTTCCATCAGCGCCTGCGGCAAGGCTATCTCGGCGTCGCCGGAGCCGATCCGGGGCGCTGCCGCGTGATCGACGCGACCGGCACTCCCGATGCCGTTCAGCAGCGTGTGCACGAGGCGGTGCTTGGCCGCTTCGGCGCGCATCTGTCCGGCAAGGCGCGCTGATGGCGCGCGCGCCGGCCGTCATCGAGAGCGAGGCCCCGCCCGAAGTCGATCGTCTCGAAGGCTTCCCGCATCCGCGGGAAACGCAAACCGTGTTCGGTCATGCCGCCGCCGAACGTGCGCTCGTGGATGCCTTCGCCAGCGCACGCATGCATCACGCCTGGCTGATCTCGGGAAGCGTGGGCATCGGCAAGGCGACGCTCGCCTATCGCTTGGCGCGCTACCTCCTCGCTGATCCGAGCGACCGGACAGCCCCCGAAACAAGCCTTGATGTGGCGCACAATAGCATCTCTACCCGCCAGGTGCTGGTGTTGTCCCATCCGGGGCTGCTCGTGCTGCGCCGGGTATGGAATCCGACGACGAAACGGTTCGGTGCGTCGATTTCTATCGACGAGGTTCGGCGCCTGCGCAGTTTCCTCGGCCACACGGCCGCGGAGGACACCTGGCGCGTCGTTATTGTCGATACTGCGGATGATCTGAATCCGAACGCTGCCAACGCGCTTCTGAAATCGCTCGAAGAACCGCCCAAGCGCACCGTTTTCATTCTGTTGGTGTCGGAGCTCGGGCGCCTGCTTCCGACTATACGCTCGCGCTGCCGCTTTCTGCCACTCGCGCCGCTCGGTCCGGACGACCTGCGCCGCGCCGCTTCGGCAGCCGCTGCCGGTCGCGACGACACGCCGACGTTCTCCGAGAGCATGGAGGTCCTTGCCGATGGCAGCGTGCGGCGCTTGCTTGAGCTCAGCGATGGCACGGGTGTCAAGCTGCATGAACGCGTCCTGTCCATTCTGACCGCGCTCCCGAAGATCGATTGGAACGCGGCGCATATCTTGGCAGACGACCTCGCTGCCTTCTCGGCAGATCAGCGTTTCGAGATGTTCTTCACCATCCTGCTCGGCATGATGGCCAAGGCCATCCGTGCGGCCGCAACCGGAGCAATGGCCGCCTGGTCCATCTCACCCGAGCGCGTGCCCGTGTGGGCGGAGCTTTGGGAAGCCATCGTGCGTGAGAAAGACGAGGCCCTGGAACTCAACCTGGATCGCCGGGCTTTCGTTCTCTCGACCCTGTCCCGCCTTGCCGATACGGCCAAGCTTTGAGCCGGTGGCGTCCCGCGGCCATCCGTGATATGCACCCGGGTCTCAAGAAAGTATTCATCCGATGACTTGCGCCGCCACCACGTTCCGAACCTTGCACCGCTGGGCTGCCCCGCGCCTCGGCGCACGAATGCGCTGATCCGACCCTATTGCCGGGGTGCGCTCTTGCGTGCACCCGCGTAGACCCGTCAACGGATACAGCCATCGAATGGAAACCTTGCCATGAGCGGGCAGCAGAAATTCTACATCACGACCCCAATCTTCTATCCCAACGGCATCCCCCACATCGGCCACGCCTATACGGCGCTAGCGACCGACGCCATCGCTCGCTTCGAGCGCCTCGACGGCAAGGACGTGTTCTTCCTCACGGGCACCGACGAGCACGGCCTCAAGATGAAGCAAACAGCCATCGCCGAAGGGTTGACGCCGCTCGCGTTGGCCGATCGCAATTCGGCGCGTTTTCGCGATATGATGACCGCCCTCAACGTCGCGCAGGATGACTTCATCCGCACGACTGAGCCACGTCATCATCGCTCGTCGGAGGAGATCTGGCGGCGCATGGAGAAGGCCGGCGACATCTATCTCGGCAAATACGCCGGCTGGTATTCCGTCCGGCAGGAGGCCTACTTCGAGGAGAAGGAGACCACCGTCGGTACGGACGGCGTGCGCCGTGAACCGCTCGGTTCGCCGGTTGAGTGGACGGAGGAGGAGACCTATTTCTTCCGCCTGTCCGCCTTTCAGGATCGCCTTCTCGCCCACTACGAAGCGCATCCTGACTTCATCCTGCCGCCGGAGCGGCGCAATGAGGTCGTGAGCTTCGTCAAGGGTGGGCTCGCCGATCTGTCGATCTCGCGCACGACGCTGGACTGGGGCGTCAAGGTACCGGGTCAGGCGCCCGATCCCGAGCGCAACGCGGCCCAACACGTCATGTATGTGTGGGTCGATGCCCTGACGAACTACATTACGGCGGCCGGATTCCCTGACAAGGCGAGCGCACGATGGCGTTACTGGCCAGCGGACGTGCATATCATCGGTAAGGACATCGTCCGCTTTCACGCGGTCTATTGGCCGGCGTTCCTGATGTCGGCGGGCATCCCCGTGCCGCATCGCGTGTTCGCGCACGGTTTTCTCTACAACCGCGGCGAGAAGATGTCGAAGTCGGTCGGCAATGTCGTCGACCCGTTCGACCTCGTGAACGGCTACGGCGCCGATCAAGTCCGTTATTTCTTCCTGCGCGAGGCGGCCTTCGGACAGGACGGCAGCTACAGCCACGAGGCAATCGTCAATCGCATCAACGCCGATCTTGCCAACGATCTCGGCAATCTAGCGCAACGCTCGCTGTCCATGATTGCCAAGAATTGCGAAGGAAAGATCCCGGAGCCGGGCGCCTTCACCGAGGCCGACATCGCCATGTTGGCGGCCGCCGATGATCTTTACGCCAAGGCTCGCGAGGCCATGGATCGGCAGGGCATCAAGCTGTACCTCGATGCCGTGTGGGGCGTGGTGGGAGACGCCAATCGCTACTTCGCGGCCGAGGAACCGTGGGCCAAGCGCAAGACTGACTTCAAGCGCATGGAGACGATCCTCTACGTTACTGCTGAGGTCGTACGGCAGGTGGCCGTGTTAAGCGCTGCAGTGATTCCGCAGGCCGCGAGCAAGCTGCTCGATCTGCTCGGACGGCCGGCGGATGAGCGCAGCTTCAAGGCGCTGGGCGCGGCCGGTCGTCTGCGGGCCGGCACGGCAATTCCCGCGCCGGCGGGTGTTTTTCCGCGCTATGTGGAGGTGGCGCCTGAAGGTTGAGGCGCTGCACCTGAGATTTGATGGAATGCGCGATGCTGGTGGATCATCACTGTCATCTTGATTTCCCTGACCTTGCGGCGGCGCGCGCCGAAATCATGGCGCGTGCCACGACGGCTGGCGTCAATCTTATGGTCACGATCTCGATGCGCGTGCGCGATTTCGACACCTATCGTGTAATCGCCGATGCCAACCCCGGGGTGTACTTCAGTGTCGGCACACATCCCCACAAGGCGCACGAGGAACTGGATGTTACCGCCGACGAGATTGTACGCCTGTCCATGCACCCGAAATGCGTAGCGATCGGCGAGGCGGGCCTCGACTATTACTACAGGAACTCGACGCCCGAGGCGCAGGCCGCGGGCCTCAGAACCCACATCGCGGCGGCGCGACGCTCCATCGCGCGGGTCGAATCGATATGGCTTTCCACCGCGCGGATCAGCCCGACCGTGGCGATCGCCAGCACCGCCAGCGCCACCAGCGCCTCGATCAGCGAAAAGC
>CADEFX010000092.1:0-4880 GCA_902826715.1 uncultured Hyphomicrobiales bacterium
TTGGGTAGAACGTACTTGGATTTGGGATAGAGCGCCCAGACGGCCGAGAACGCGGCAACGTCATAGTCGGGCAGGACGCGACACAACGCGCTGGATTTGATACAGGGCGCAACGCGCAGCTCCGAGGTGCGAATGAGGCCGTAACCTTCCATCGCCGCATGGCGTAGCAGATCGCCGTTGTTGGATCGCAGGCGGCCGCCAACGCGTACGGAGATTTCTCGCCCGTTGCGCTCGAACGTCCACTGCGAAGCGTCGCCTAAAATCAGGCACGAATGATCGGACAATTCCTCGGGACGCTGCGGCGTGCCGTACTTCGTCAGATAGGCGCTGGAGGCAGCGATGATCTGGCGGTCTGGCGCGAGGCGCTTGGCGATGAGATTTGAGTCATGCAGCGCTCCAGTCCGCACGACCATGTCGTAGCCTTCCTCCTGAAGGTTGACGATGCGGTCGCTGAGGTCGATGTGCACCTCGATGTCCGGATAAATGCGCATGAATGCGCAGATGGCGGGCTCGATGAACCGGCTCAGGCTGGCCGGAGCGGAAATCTTGATACGCCCCTTGGGCTGTTCGACATTGGCGCTGACGGCGGCACGCGCGCCTTCGATCTCCGCGAGAATGCGCTCTACGTGGGTCAGAAACTTCGCGCCTTCCTCGGTAATGCGGATCGAGCGGGTGGTACGATCGAACAGCCGTACACGCAACTCGTCTTCAAGGGCTTGAATTCGCTTCGAGATGGTTCCCGGCGTGAGCCCCAGCTCCGTGCCGACGGCGGACAGGTTCTGCACCGCGGCGACGCGGGCAAAGATACACATGTCCTGAATGTCCATTTCCCCTACCTCAACAGGCTTGGGCAGACGCCGCGAACCTCTTCGCAACGCTGCTCCGACGACCCGCACGTCTCAGCGTGATTGAACTGCCCTACCGCCCCACGGCAGGCACTCTAGCCCGGCATCGAACCATGTCAATTCATAGTGTTCGATACAGTACTGAATGGTAAGCGGCGGGCGAACCTGCTCTTGATGTCGGTTCACGTAACCGCGCGTGATATTCACGCGCACCTCCGGATGAGATGCAGACACCTCATCCGGGGCCGCTTTCGGAGCCTTTCGAAGGGCTTAGAAACGGCGGAGCAGGCGTTCGATGTAGTCGAGCTCCAGAAGTGGTCGCGATGGCTCGCCGAGGCGGCGGCGCAGCTCTTCCAGGATCTCTCTCGCGCGCTGCACGTCAATCTCGTCTGGGACCTTCACCGAGGTGCCGAGGTCAGGACCTTCCGTATGCTGCGGACGGCCGAGCGGATCGAGCGGTGCATCGGCTGCGCGGCCGAACTGTTGCGGCATCTGCCTTAACATCTGCTCGGCCATGGACTGTGCGCCCTGCCGAAGCTGTTCGAGCGCGCGCTGCTCCTCCTGCCCGGCCCGGTCGAGATCGCCTTGACGCAGCGCCTGCTCAGCGTCCCGCATCGCGCCCTCCGCGCCGTCGAGCTGCTGCGGCGCGCGCATCCCGAACCGCTCCATGCCTTGCCGCATGCGGCCGAGCCTATCCCGGAGCTCGCTCTGCCGCCGGCTCAGTTCGCCGGGGGACATATCGCCCGAGCGCTGCTGGCCGCGGCCCTGACCCTGCTGCTGGCCCGGGCGTTGCCCGCGCTGGCCTTGCTGTCCACGTTGGCCACGCTGACCCTGCTGTCCGCGTTGCCCCTGCTGCCCCTGTTGGCCTTGCTGTCCCTGCTGCCCTTCCTGTCCCTGTTCGCCGGCTTCGTCCTGGCGCTGCTGCTCGCCGAACGTGTCGTCCAACAGCTCCTGCTGATTGCCGATGATCTTTCCGAACTCGTCCATCATCTGCATCATCTGCTGGCCTTGCTGGCCCTGTGCACGAGCCATCTTGCCAGACTGCAGCTGCTCGAGCAGATCGCGCAACTGGCTCAGCATCTGCTGCGCGGTGTCGCGCGAACCCTGGCGCGCCATGTTCTCGATGTCGCGCATCATGCGTTCGAGATCCTGCGGCCGGATCATCTGGTTCTGCGCCATGCCTGGCGGCATGTCCATCGGCTGCTGGCCTTCTGCCTGCTTGGCGAGCTGCTGCATGAACTCGGCGAGTGCCTGCCGCAGCTCCTGCATCAGCTTCTTGATCTCTTCATCGGAAGCGCCCTGCTCCAGCGCCTTGGCCAAATTCTCCTGAGCCTCGCGCAGCCGACGTTCGGCGTCAGACAGATTGCCGTCCTCGAGGCGCAGGGCGACGTGCCAGAGCTGTTCGATCACACTGCGGACGCCGACACGAGACTTGTCGCGCTGCAGGCGCCAATAGGCCGAGCGCAAGCTGAGGTAGGCGGCCTGATCTTGGAAGAAACCATCGGGTTCGAGCGAGATGGCCTCGATGGCGCGCAGGACCTGCGGGCGGCTGCGCGGATCCTCGACGAGGTAACGGCGCTGCTCGACGATGGCGCGGGCAATCGGATTTTCGAAGCGCCGCTGCGGCAGGATGAACTCGAATGGCTCGCTCTTGCCAACCTGGCCAGCCTGATCTTTCGCCGTGAGCGTCAGGCGCACGCGGACGCCGGCCCAGGGATGCCCCGACAGCTCATGATAGCTCGAGGCTTCGGCCTGCTTGGCGCTGGCGCGCGGCAAACGCAACGTCAGCACGGGCGGCCGCTCCAGCGGCGGGCGCGGGCCTTTCCTGGCCTCAGGGCGTGCCCAAGCCTTGGTCGGATCCTCCGGTCGCGGCGACGCGCGCGTGATGCGACCTTCGGCGGAGACGACGCCGTAGTCGTCCTCCATCTTGTAGGTAAGTTTGAGCGCCCCGCGCGGCATGCGCTCGGGATCCTTCGCCAGCGTGATGCGAGGCGGATGATCGGGGATGACCTTGAAATGCCAGGGCTTGGCGCCGGATAGGCCGGTCACGCTGACAGTGCCGGTCGCGCGCAGCTCGAAGCGGGCCTCGGCTGTTTCACCGGTCTGCTGAGGCGAGCCCTGCGCGGCCTCCTGCTGCGACTTGGCTTCGATCCGTTCCGTCTCCTGGCCGTCCGGCGTCGCTTCGAGGACGAGACGGCCAGCTCCCGGGCCACTGGCGCGCACGACCAGCACGCTGCGGTCGGGCACTTCGAAGCGCTGATCTTCGGCGCCTGTCTCGGAGACTCCAAGCGGACGCGACCCGTCGGCAAGCATGATGGGTGCACGGCCGGTGTAGGCCGGCGGCGTGACCCAGGCATCGAAGCGCATGTCGACGCCAATGGTACCGCCGAAACGGAACGCGGCGCGCAGCCGGTCCGCGGCGCTGTCACCGACGATGACGGTCAGCACCGAGACGCCGATGAGCAGAAGCGCGCGCAGCGCTATTGGATCGGCGCGATCCGTGCGCGGCGTCGGTGCGCCCACCTTCAACTTCGCGAGCAGCGCCTCGAGGCGGCTCTTGTGAGCTGTCCACAAGGCGGCCGCGGCAGGATCTTCCGCGGCGGAGGAGGTGAAGCTGTCCTCGTATGAAGAAGCCGGCCGGTGGGGAACGGCCGAGCGCAGCTCGATGCGCCGAAGGGCTTCGTCGCGGCCGGCACCGGGGGTTCTTGCAATCCAGGCGAGAACGCCGAGCGCCGCCGCCGCAAATGACGCCAGCAACAGCTTGTGCGTGACCTCGCCGAGGTGCGGCCATATGCCGGCCAGCGAGACGGCAACGAACAGGAGCGAGAGCCCGATCAGCGCCCACAGACGCGGCCACAGTTTCTCGAACTGCAGGGCCCAGCGGCTCAAGCGTACCTTGCGTTCGAACATGCCGTCCGGCCGGGAACGGTAAAGTCCTGTGTCGATCGACATGCGGCCACCTTAACACGGGCTGCAATCAGGCCACTAAATTTTGCCTGTGACTAAGATCACTTACTATTTACCAAACGGTGGCAAGGGAGTTGGGCGCAATCGCGGCGCTTGCGCGACGGCTCAGGAGAGCCACGCCGGCATGCGATCGAGGCCGATCAGGTCCTCGTAGGTCTGGCGCGGGCGAACAACGGCGAACTCCCCACCCCGCACCAGCACCTCGGGAACCAGAGGGCGCAGGTTGTAGGTCGAGGACATGGCCGCGCCATAGGCCCCCGCCGTCATGAACGCCAGAAGCTCGCCTGGGTTCGTTTGCGGCAGCTCCCGGTCGGTGCAAAAAGTGTCGCCAGACTCGCAGATAGGGCCTACTACGTCATAGCGGTGGTGTGTGGCAGCGGGCTCGGTGACGGGCCAGATCTCGTGATAGGCCTCGTACATGGCGGGCCGGATGAGGTCGTTCATGGCCGCATCGACGACCAGGAAGGTTTTGGCCGGACGGCTGTTCAGATACAGCACGCGGGTGACGAGAATGCCGGCGTTGCCGACGATGAGGCGGCCGGGCTCGAAGGCCAGTTCCACATCGAGGCCTGCGAAGGTGCGGTTCACCATGGCAGCGTAGGCCTGAATGAGGTCGGGGCCGTGCGTAAAATTCTGTGGAACCTCGTAGGGAATGCCGAGGCCGCCGCCCAGATCCAGCCGCTCGACCGGGAGGCCCTGGTCCTTCAGTCGCTGGGTGAGGCCGCGCATGCGCGAGAACGCGGTTTCAAGCTCGTCCAGCACGGTGATCTGGCTGCCGATGTGCACGGCGAGCCCCACCATACTGACGCCGGGAAGATTCGCCGCCTTGATATAGAGGCGTTCGGCTTCGCTCAGGCTCACGCCGAACTTGTTGGCAGAGGATCCGGTGGTGATCTTGGCGTGCCCGCCGGCGCCGACATCGGGATTGATGCGGATGACCGCCTTCTGGCGGCTGTTGCGGGCGGCCGCGACGCGGGAAAGCACGTCAAGCTCACCCTCGCTTTCGACATTGATCTGGTAGAGGCCGGCATCAACGGCGAAGGCGAGTTCCGCTTCCGTCTTGCCGAC
>CADEFX010000092.1:4980-17217 GCA_902826715.1 uncultured Hyphomicrobiales bacterium
TCTGGTAGAGGCCGGCATCAACGGCGAAGGCGAGTTCCGCTTCCGTCTTGCCGACACCTGAGAACACGATGCGGGAGGCGGGAATGCCTGCCGCCATGGCTTTGCGGATCTCGCCTTCCGACACCGTGTCGGCACCGGCGCCGAGGTTTGCCAGCGTGCGCAGGACGCCGAGGTTGCTGTTGGCCTTCATGGCGTAGAAAACGTGGCGGCGGGGCGCGCCGACAGCTTCGGCGAACAGGCGGTAGTGCCGCTCGATGGTGGCCGTGGAATAGCAATAGAAAGGGGTGCCTGTCGCCTCGGCGACATGCGTCAAGCTTACGTCCTCAGCGTGGAGGACGCCGTTGCGGTAGTTGAAATGGTGCATGCGTGCAGTCCGGTCAGCGGATCAGCCCGTCTAGCACGAAACCTTTGTGCTCGCGCGGTGCTGCGCCTTCCGGTTTGCCCTGGCCGCTCTCGGCGGAGGCCGATCTCTCAGCCGGTGGGGCCTCAAGGGAGCCGCGCACGCCGCAGCCGGCAGCGCCAAAGGCGCAAATTGCCAGCAAAAAGCCGATTTTGACGGTCGTGCGCATCGTTCCGGCGGGCTCTCGATCCGTGACAGGCTTGGGCCACAAGTCGTGGGCCATCTAGCCCTTTCCCGGGCGCTTTTCCAATCGCTTTATCCAGGCTCGCGCCATTTTGCGTACATTCTGTGGCGCCGTTCCACCAAAGCTGGTGCGGCTGCGGACGGAGTTTTCCACACTGAGGACGGAAAAAACGTCCGCTGTGATGCGTTTTTCGACGCCCTGCATGGCCTCCAACGGCAGATTTTCCAGGGATACACCCCGGGTTTCCGCCAGCTTGACGATGGTGCCCGTGACGTGGTGGGCCTCGCGAAACGGCAGCTTCAGGGTGCGCACCAGCCAGTCGGCCAGATCGGTGGCGGTGGAGTAGCCGCGGCCAGCCGCCGCACGCATGGCGTCGGCCTTAGGTTCCATGTCCTCGATCATGCCGCGCGTGGCGGCAACCGCCACCGCAAAGCTGCGCAGGGCGTCGAAGGTGGTCTCCTTGTCCTCCTGCATGTCCTTGGCATAGGTGAGGGGCAGTCCCTTCATCACCAGCAGCAGGCCTTGGAACGCGCCGGCGATGCGCCCGACCTTGGCGCGGCAGAGCTCTGCCGCATCGGGGTTGCGCTTCTGCGGCATGATCGACGAGCCGGTGGTCCAGCGGTCGGACAGCGTGATGAAGCCGAACTGCGGCGTCATCCAGATGACGATCTCCTCGGCAAGCCGCGACAAGTGCATGGCGCTGATGGCGGCGGCGGAGAGCGTTTCGAGCGCGAAATCTCGGTCGGAGACGCCGTCGAGGGAATTTGCGGTCGGCCGGTCGAAGCCCAAGGCCGCTGCCGTCATCTGCCGGTCGATGGGAAACGACGTGCCGGCGAGTGCGGCCGAGCCGAGCGGGCTTTCGTTCATGCGGGACCGTGCGTCGGCAAAGCGCCCCCGGTCGCGGCCGAACATCTCGACATAGGCGAGAAGGTGGTGGCCAAAGGTGACCGGTTGCGCCGGCTGCAGGTGCGTGAACCCGGGCATGATGGTGTCGGCATGCGTATCGGCCTTGCGCGCGAGCGCAAGCTGCAAATGCATCAGTGCACCGTCGAAGGCATCGAGCGCATCGCGCACATACAGGCGGAAATCGAGCGCGACCTGGTCATTGCGGGAGCGGGCCGTATGCAGGCGGCCGCCCGCCGGGCCGACGATCTCGGTCAGGCGGCTCTCGATGTTGAGGTGTATGTCCTCGAGCTTTTCGGAGAAGGCGAAGCGGCCGGCCTCGATTTCTGCCTGAACCTGGTCCAAGCCGCGCAGGATCTCCCTGGCATCGGCCTTGGTGATGATGCCTTGTTCGGCCAGCATGGCGGCGTGCGCCTTTGAGCCGCGGACGTCCTGCGGCGCCAGAACCTTGTCGAAGCCGATGGAGGCATTTATCTCGACCATCAGGTCGGCCGGTGACAAAGCGAAGCGGCCACCCCACATCCGGTTCGGATTTTTCTCGGTCACGGGATGGCCTCGGGGGCGTTGATCGGGCGCTTCACAGAAACGGTTGGGTCTTCAAGCATGACGAATGAGCCGAACGCCCTGCAAACACCGCGAACCTCGCTCGCGACCTATGCCTGGACGGCGGCGCTGGCCGCTGTGGCGGGATTTGCGGCGGTATACGTCACGTTACTCCGGCCTGACAATGCCAATCCACCGGTAACGGCGGCCTCAGTCAAAAGCGCCGAAGCTGTAACGGGGGCGGGCGAGACCGGCAAAGCCTTGCCGTCCGGCCCCGGGACCAATTCGTTAAGCGCGGGCCATATGACGGCCTTCGTTTTCAAGAAGACGCCGGAGGCTGTGCCTGGCACCGTGTTTTTGGATGCCTCGGGCAAGGAGCGCACGCTCAAGGACTGGCAGGGCAAAGTGGTTCTGCTGAATCTGTGGGCCACGTGGTGCGCGCCCTGCCGCAAGGAGATGCCGAGCCTCGATCGCCTCCAGGCAACGATGGGGTCGGATAAGTTCGAGGTCGTGGCCGTGAGCGTGGACAAGACCGGGATCGATGGAGCCAAGACGTTCCTGGACCAGATCAAGGTGAACAAACTCGGGGTGTTTGCCGATCCCAACATAAAGCTCGGCACCGAACTCAAGGCCATCGGCATGCCGGCGACGATCCTCATCGATCGCGAGAGCCGGGAGGTCGGCCGGCTCGTGGGTCCGGCCGAATGGGACAGCGAGGACGCCAAGCGCCTCATCAATGCGATACTGAATTAGCATCGGTATTTTGCGGGCGGCTATCCTAACGTCATCCCCGGTGCAGCCGGGAGATGCGGAACATGGGTTCCCCAGGTCAAAACACGGTGCTGGCGCTATCCGGGACGCTGCCGCAGATTGTGGTGGTCGGCGGTGGCGCAGGCGGGCTGGAACTCGTCACACGGCTTGGCAACAAGCTCGGCAGGCGCGGGCAGGCCAACGTCACGCTTATCGACAGGGCGCGGACGCATCTATGGAAGCCGCTGCTGCACGAGATTGCCGCGGGCAGCATGGATACCGGCCGGCATGAACTCGACTACCTGGCGCAAGCGCATTGGCACGGCTTCCGCTATCGCTATGGCGAGATGATCGGGCTCGATCGCGCGCAGCGGCTCGTACACCTGTCGTCGACGCATGACGACGAAAGACGCATGATTACGCCGGAACGCTCGGTGCCGTATGACCTCCTCGTTATTGCCATCGGCAGCGAGAGCAACGATTTCGGCACGCCCGGCGTCAAGGAGCATGCGATCACGCTGGACACGCCGGAGGAAGCGGCGCGCTTCAACCGGCGGCTGGTCAATGCCTTCCTGCGGGCGCATACGCAGCATGAGGCAATCCGGCCGTCGCAGTTGCACGTCGCCATCGTGGGCGCCGGTGCCACCGGCACCGAGCTGTCAGCGGAGCTGCACCGGACGGCGCGTGGCGTTGTGGCCTATGGGCTCGACCGCATCGATCCGGAGAAGGATATCAAGATCACTCTTATCGATGCGGCGCCGCGGATATTGCCGGCGCTGCCGCAGCGGATCGCGGATGCGACGATGAAGATTTTGAAGACGCTCGGTGTTGAGGTGCGGACCGGTGCGCGCGTCATGCAGGTGCGCGCTGACGGTGTCGAGCTGGTCGGTGACGACTTCATTCCGTCGGAGCTGGTGGTGTGGGCGGCGGGCGTGCGTGGGCCGGACGTGCTGCAGCGCCTCGATGGACTGGAAGTCACCCGATCCTCGCAGCTCGTGGTGACGCCGATGCTGCAGACGACGCGCGATCCCAACATTTTTGCCATGGGCGATTGCGCGTGGCTCTTGCCCGAAGGGGCTACGCAGGCAATTCCGCCGCGGGCGCAGGCGGCACATCAGGAGGCGTCCCACCTCTACCGCCAGATCCGGCGCAAGCTCGACGGCAGGGCGCTGGAGCCATTCGTCTACAAGGATTTCGGCTCGCTCGTCTCGCTGGGCGAATACAGCACCGTCGGCAGTCTCATGGGGTTTCTGGCGGGGCGGAGCTTGTTCATCGAGGGCTATTTTGCGCGGCTGACGTATCGCTCGCTCTACAAGATGCACGAGATCGCCCTGCACGGATGGACCAAGGTCGGGCTCGATACCCTGTCGCGTGCCCTGACGCGCCGCACGGAGCCGCAGGTGAAGCTGCATTGATGCGTCTGTTGACACTCCCGATGGGCCGCGTCACAACGCTCGGGCCTTGAAAACTCTCGCCCGGGAGGCGTCAGCCCAATGTCGCATGCAAGCCTGCAAACGAGCATCGAAGCCGCCTGGGAGAAGCGCGACGGCATCAACGCGCAGACCAAAGGCGAGGCGCGGGAGGCGATCGAGACCGCGCTTGAGCTGCTCGACAGCGGCAAGGCGCGCGTGGCCGACAAGCAGGGCAGCGAATGGGTCGTGCACCAATGGCTGAAGAAGGCGGTCCTGCTCTCTTTCCGCCTCAAGGACATGGAGATGATTGCCGGCGCGCCGGGCGGCGCGAGCTGGTGGGACAAGGTGCCCTCGAAGTTCGACGGCTGGGGCGACAACCGTTTCCGCGCGGCGGGCTTCCGCGCCGTGCCGGGCGCCGTTGTGCGCCACTCGGCCTACATCGCGCCGAGTGTCGTGCTCATGCCGTCGTTCGTGAATCTTGGGGCGTATGTCGATACGGGGACGATGGTCGATACGTGGGCGACGGTGGGCTCATGTGCGCAGATAGGCAAGAACGTGCATCTGTCGGGCGGCGTCGGCATTGGCGGCGTGCTGGAGCCGCTGCAAGCCAACCCCACCATCATCGAGGATAACTGTTTCATCGGCGCGCGATCCGAGGTTGTGGAAGGCGTCGTGGTCGGCGAAGGCTCGGTGCTGGCCATGGGGACGTTCATCAGCTCGTCCACCAAGATCGTCGACCGGGCCACGGGACAAGTGCACATCGGCAAGGTGCCGCCCTATTCGGTGGTGGTGTCGGGCAACCTGCCGGGCAAGCCGCTGCCAGATGGATCGCCGGGGCCGGGGCTTTATTGCGCGGTCATCGTCAAGACCGTCGATGCGCAGACGCGCAGCAAGACGGCCATCAATGAATTGCTGCGGGACTAGCGCGAGACGCCGAGGAGTCCGGGCTCATGTACCGTACACTCGACCCGGACAAGATCGTCGCCACGCTCGATCAGCTCGAGGCGCGCATTCTGGAGCGCTTTCCGGGGGCGGGCCTGGGGCGCGTCTGCGCCGAGCTGAAGCGCGTCGCGGCCGAAAGCCGGGCGCGGACGGATCAGCTTGCCAAACCGAATATCGCCTTGCGGGCCCTGAGTGGTCTTGTCATCGTCGCCGGCGTCGTGACGCTGATCTACGTCGCGCGCCAGATCAACGTGCAAAGTGCCAATACCGAGTTGTTCGGCATGCTCCAGGGCATCGAGGCCACGGTGAACCTGCTGATCGTCGTGGGTGCGTCCGTGCTGTTCCTTACCACGCTCGAGGGCCGGGCGAAGCGCACGTCGGCGCTGGCGGACCTGTATCAATTGCGGTCGATCGTGCATGTCATCGACATGCATCAGCTGACGAAGGATCCGGGCGCGGCGCTACATCCGGCGGACGATACGGCATCCTCGCCGCGACGCATCCGCAATGCGCAGGAGCTGGTGCGCTATCTCGACTACTGCTCGGAAATGCTGTCGCTGTCGAGCAAGGTGGCGGCGCTGTACGCGCAGAGCACGACAGACGCCCAGGTCATCGATGCCGTGAACGAGCTTGAGCGGCTGACCACCAACCTGTCGCAGAAGATCTGGCAGAAGATCAATATCGTCGAGCGCACGCGAGCGCCGTCCGACACCGCTATCGCCGCCGCGGCGACGACCGCCGCGCGCGCAAGTGCAACAGCATCATCCTCTGCAAAAGCACCCTGACGTCCATGGACCTGCGCAATCCCGTCGATCTTACGCAAGCTTTGATCCGCTGCCCGTCGGTGACGCCGGAGGAAGGCGGTGCCCTGACGTTGATCGAGCAGGTGCTGGCGCCGTCCGGGTTCACCTGCCACCGCATGACCATGCGCGAGGCGGGGACACCCGACGTCGAGAACCTGTATGCGCGCATCGGCACGGACGGGCCGCACGTTTGCTTTGCCGGCCACACGGATGTCGTGCCTGTGGGCGACGCGGCGGCGTGGACGCATCCGCCGTTCGGAGGCGTGATCGACGGCGGAATGCTGTACGGGCGCGGCGCAGTGGATATGAAGGGCGGGATCGCCTGCTTCATGGCGGCCGTGTTGCGCCACCTGGTAGCGCAGCCGAGGCGGGGATCCATCAGCTTTCTCATCACGGGCGACGAAGAGGGGCCGTCCGTCAACGGGACCATGAAGGTGCTCGACTGGATGGCGGAGCGAGGAGAAAAACTGGACGCAGCGGTCGTGGGCGAGCCGTCGAACCCGCAAGTGCTCGGCGACGAGATCAAGATCGGCAGGCGCGGCTCGCTCAATGGCGACCTGGTGGTGGCGGGGCGCCAGGGACACGTCGCCTATCCGCATATCGCCGACAATCCGGTGCCGAAGCTGGCGCGCATCATCGACCGCCTGTCATCGACGCCGCTCGATGCGGGAACGCCGGACTTCCAGGCCTCCAGCCTGCAGTTCACGGTGATCTCGGTGCCGAATACGGCGAGCAACGTCATCCCGGCCGAAGCGCGTGCCAAGTTCAATATCCGCTACAACGATCTGTGGCGGCGGCCGAAGGTGGAAGCCTGGGTGCGCGAGCAGTGCGCGGCCGCCGCCAACAGCATCAATGCCGAGTATCGGGTCAGCTTTTCGGGGACCGGAGAGGTGTTCCTGACGCAGCCCGGACCGCTGGTGGACACGATGGTGGCGGCGGTGCGCGAGGTCACGGGCCGCGTGCCGGCGCTGACGACGGCGGGCGGAACCTCCGACGCGCGTTTCATCCAGGCCTATTGCCCGGTGATCGAGTTCGGCCTCGTCAACAAGACCATTCATGCGGTTGACGAGTGCGTGGCGATCGCCGATCTGGAATCGTTGACGGCAATCTACGAGCGCTTCCTCCCGCGATTTTTTGCCACTGCCTGAGAGCAGCCGCAGGCAGGGAAGCAATGCGCTCGCGCGCGAGGCGCAGGCAGCAATAGCAGCCTAACGTGGATGCTGCTGCGTTGCAGCTGGCCCGGCTCCTCGGCGCAAAACCGATGCCATCGGACACGATCCTGCACTAACATGATGCCGGTTCAGTGGCGGACTCGTCATGACGATGCGAATAGCATCTTTGACATGCGCGTTGGTGCTGATGGCGAGCGCCATACCCCTGGCGCGTGCCGGCGTGCTGAGCGGCGAGGTGTTCTACCGCGAGCGGGTGGCGCTGCCATCCAATGCGGTGCTGGAGATCAGTCTGGTCGACGTGACGCGGCCGGGCGGCCTGGGTGAGCTTGTTGCCTCCATGCAGGTCCGGCCAAACCGGCAGGTGCCGATCCCCTTCGAGATCCGATTTGGCGATGACGACGTGGATCCGCGTCGCCGCTATGCCGTCCGCGCCAACATCCTCGCCGACGGACGGCTGCTGTTCGTCAACGCCAGTCCGCAGCGCGTGCTGACCCAAGGGTATCCGAACTCGGTGCGTACTCTGATGGCGGCCGTGATGTCGGTGACGGCTTCCGGGAGCAACGGCATGGTGGGACAGGAATGGCTGGCCGAGGACATCGGCGGGCGCGGCGTGGTCGACCACGCGCGCACCACGATCACTATCGGCGCAGGCGGCACGGTGACGGGCTCGGGCGGCTGCAACAGGCTGCGCGGCACGGCCCAGACCGACGGCAACAGCCTGACGTTCGGCACCATGGCGGCGACTCGCATGATGTGCCCGCCTGCCGTCATGGATCAGGAAGGAAAATTCCTGCGCGCGCTCGAGCTGACGCGCGAATTCCGCATCGACGGACCGTATCTGAAACTCTTGGATGGAGACGGTGCCGAGCTGGTTCGTTTCACGCGGTCCTCGTAGAATGGGCTCTCATTGCCTCCCCCCATTTCTTCAACGGGCAAAGAAAGAGTCGCGGGCCCTCAAGTGGGGAGACTTGACGACGGTTCATCCCGGGATCTTCGTGCGCACGATCGTCAATGCGCCACTTCAGAGGGCCAAGAAGGCGGCTCGCAAGATCGGGAGATAGCCAATGGGAGACGACTACGCCCTGTTCATCTCGCTGGCGCTGTACGGCCTATACGCTGTCGCGATGGCGAGGCGGCCTCGCGAAGAGCGCACTATGGCGCGCACGGTCATTGCCCTGCTGGCAGCGGTCGCCTTTTACACGCTGCTGAAGTACGCCTTCGTCAGGTACGGCATCCAGCCTGACTGATCGGAATGACCCGCGCGGGTCGCCGGGAACGCTGGTGGTATTCGCCGGCTCAGCTTCGACAGCCAGCGTGAAGGCCGCATCTCGGAGCAGACGTGGGAAACCCGCACACACGTCTTTGATGAGATCCGGTCGTCGCGCGGCGGATGCGGCAGAACCGGCGCTACGCCGTGATGCGCGGGGCGGCCGTTGCAGGATCGCCGGTGTTGGGTGTGCCGGTGGGCTCGATCAGCAGCAGGTGCACCTCCTCGCGCGCGACGGGCCGGTGTTCGACGCCCTTCGGCACCACGTACATTTCGCCGGGACCAAGTGTCACGACGCGATCGCGCAGCTCGATGTCGAGCGTGCCTTCGAGCACGAGGAAGAAGTCGTCCGTGTCGTCGTGCTTGTGCCAGACGAATTCGCCCAGGACCTTCACGACCATCACATCGCAATCGTTGAACCGAGCCACGGTGCGCGGCGACCAGTGCTGTGCAAACGACGCCAGCTTTTCGGCCAGATTGATCTTGCCGTCCATGGTGGCCGTCAGCCCATGAAAGAGGTCTTTTCGGGGTCGATGTCGTAGGAGACGCGGACCTCGCCGGGGCGGCGGAACGGGTATGGTTTGCCGAGATATTTCTGTGACAGCGCGTCGATGTGGGCGTCGGCGCCGTCCTCGGTAATGTTCACGATGCGGCCGCGCACCTCGAGATAGCGATAGGGATTGTCGGGGTCGAGGATTGTGATCGACACGCGCGGATCGCGGCGCATGTTCTTGTCCTTGGCGCGGCCGCGCGCGGAATTGATGCGGATGTGCTTGCCGTCCCAGTCGAACCACACCGGCGTCACCTGCGGGCTGCCGTCGGGCATGACCGTGCCGAGGCTGGCGAACGACTTGGCGTCGAGGAGGTCACGATACTTGTCGGGGATGGTGGTGGGCACGGGGTCGATCCTTCGCCTGATATATGGTCGCCGCGATCATAGGGCGATGTCCGTCAAACATTGGAGTCCGGGTGCGGATACGCCAAGCCCTCTTCACGCCACCGTTACTGCGCCGCCTTGGTCGACGGCAAAGCACCGGTCTCGGACGTGAGCTTGGATATCTCCTCCCTGACCTTGGCCTGCTCCTGGCCGCGCCGCGCCATCTGCATCTGGATGGTGCCGACCTCGCGGTTGGTGGCCATGCGGGCGTTCGGGTCGCCGGACGCGCCATGCTTGCGATACGTATCGAAGATGCGCTGCTGGTCGTCGCGGCTCGCCTGCTCGAGCTGGCGGAGGCGCTCGTTGAGCTGCTCGAGCCGGGCGATGTTGGCGGTCTGGCGCTGATCGGGGCGGCTCTTCAGCTCTTCCTCGAGCTGGCGAACACGGTCGTGCATGGCATCCGCGCTTGAATCGGGCGAAGTCGCCCTTGGCACGGTGCCCGGGGCGGACGCGAGATGGAAATAGAAGTCGCCAGTCAGAGCCGAATGATCCCATGGCACCTGCTTGCCGCTGGTGGCGGCCAGGACTTTCTTGCGCACGTCGATCATCACGGAGGTGAGGTTGCGGCCCGGCTCCCTGATGCTGGCGGCGAGTGCGGCGGTGAACGGCGAATTGCGCTCCTGCCCGTCGAGCGCGACGTTGCCGGGCTGTGTCGAGTAGGCGACGAAAGTGCCGACGCCGGCCTGCACTTGCGCCAGTCCGCGGCCGACGCCCGCCGAGCGTGTGCCCATGGTGCGAGCGAGATTGCCTGCGAGCGGGTTGTCGCGGCAGGCATCGAGAAACACGATGCTGGTCTTGCCGTCGCGGTCGAGCTCCATCTGCCTCAGGATGAAGTTCAGCGAGTTCGCCTCGAAATCGAGATCGCGCTCGCTTTGGAGCTGGGCATCGACCGGCACGAGATAATTGTTGCCCAGCACCTGGAGGCCGTGCCCGGCATAGTAGAAGACGCCGGTGTCGGCATCGGGCAGGGCGCGGGAAAACTCGCGCACGCGCTGATCGAAGGCGCGCTTGTCGAGATCGAGGCCGAGGATCACCTCGAACCCCAGTTCTTTGAGCGCCGTACCCATATCGCTGGCATCGTTGGCGGGGTTGGCGAGTGCGCTCGCGTGCTGATAGGCGGAATTGCCGATGACGAGCGCGACGCGCTTCTGGGCGGCGGCCGGCAGGGTCAAGAGACCGCCTGCGAGGATGGCGGCGGCCAGAGACGGGAGGGTACGCAGGAAGCGGCTGCGGAACATCAGGTCACCTGCAAGGGCTTGTTGGATCACGGCGCGAAGATAGACATGCCGTGATGTCGGAAATGGGTCAGATTGTGGCGCTGCGTGCGCTTGTGGACGGCCACACGGCTCGACCTCCCGCCGGCAGCAATCGCGTTGCGCGATCTGCGGGCGGTTGCGCGGTCGTCATTGCCGGTCGCGTCGTCGGCGTGACGGCACGGCGGCGACAACGTCCGTGCCGGCCGTTTCCTCGCGATGCGGGCGCATGCCGTCGAGGATCGGGCGAAACGTCTTCTCGATCCCGCGGGCTTCGCGCTGCAGGAGCGAAATCACACTGGACCGGCGCGGCGGTTCGAGCCGCTGGGTGATCGCCGTCAGATGCAAGGCCGCGACGGCCGTCCCGTCGCTGCAGCAAATCGGCATGGCGATCGCGGCCATGTTGGTCATCTTCTCCATGCCCTTGAACAGGTGCACGTCGTTGTAGGCGTAGCCGTTGCGGCGCGTGGCCGAAAGCATGCGCCGGAGCTGGATGTCGTCGAAGGGAAACGATGCACGCGCGGCCCCATGCTGGGCCAGAATGCGCTCCACCTCCTCGTCCGGCAGCGAGGCAAGCAGCGCAAGGCCGCTGGCGTTGATGCCGAGAGGCCGCCGGTCGCCGACGTACAGCGTCAGCACGCGAATCGGGAATGAGCCCTCGTGGCAGCCGATGCATACGGCCTCGTCGCCCGTGCGCACGACGAAGTAGACCGTGTCCTGCGTTTGCTGAGAGATGCGCATCAAGGCGGGCTCGACGAGCGGTGCGAGCGTGAAGCGTTTCTTGGCGGCCTGGGAGAGAGACAGAAGGCGCAGGCCGACGAAGTAGCGTCCGGTCTCGGGATGCTGGTCGGCAAGGCCGTAGGCAGTGAGGCTCGCCAGCAATCGGTGCGCCGTGGCCTTGTTGAGGCGCGCTGTCTGCATCACGTCGGTCAGCCGCAGGCCTTGGTCTGACGCATGCGCCAGCGCATCCAGGATCGCGGTCACGCGTGCGACGTTGCGATTGAGATCGGCGCCCTTTTCCTTGCGTTCCATTTTTGATCGATTCAGATGGGGATTTGAACCCCTGCATACGATGCAGCGCCAGCCATTGCAATCTCCATGGCACGCGCCCTCAATGGGCTATGTTGACAAAGTTTCATTTTAATGGAATCGAATCCATATAAATGGAACAAACGCCATTCGGAGTTTGTGTGCTGAACGCCCCAAGCCAATCCGAGCCCATCGTGTATGTCAGCGGGGAGTTCGTGCCGCAGTCGCAGGCGCGCATCTCGGTGCTCGACCACGCGGTGCTCTACGGCGATGGTATTTTCGAGACGGCGTGCGCCCGCAACGGCCGCATCTTCAAGCTCGATGCGCATCTCGATCGTGGCTTTCGCTCCATGGCGGCAATTGCGCTCACGCCTCCGGTCGATCGCGAAACAATGCGCGCGCTGATCGTCGAGGCGGTGCGCCGCAACGGGCTGGCGGACGCGTACATCAAATGGAGCGTGACGCGCGGCAGCAACGGCCGGCCTCTGATGGATCCGACCGGCTGGGTCGCCAACCGCATTATTCTGGGGCAGCCCGACAGCAACCGCGCTGCCGCGGCGCGCACGGCGCAAGGGCGGCAGCTCAAGACGGTCCGGGGGCGCCGCCCACCCGAGCGGGAGCCCGATCCCGCGCGAAGGGGGA
>CADEFX010000093.1:0-8369 GCA_902826715.1 uncultured Hyphomicrobiales bacterium
TGTCGGAGGGCAGGGTCGCCGCCGTCGGTCCGACGGCGGACGTGATGCAACGTCTGGACCTCGTGCCGCTCACCGGCCAGTCCGGGGCTGGCTCGTTGATTGAAGCAACAGTTGAACGGCACGACGAGGCCTTCGGCTTGACAGCGCTGCGCGCGCGCAGCGGACTGTGGCGCGTGCGGCAGATCAAGGCCTTGCCTGGCGCACCCGTCAGGCTGCGTGTGCGTGCGCGGGACGTGCTGCTGGCTCGGACGGTGCCGGATCAGATCAGTGCGCTCAATGTGCTGCAGGGCACCGTCGTCGCGGTCGGCGCCACTGATGGCCCGAACGTCAACGTGCGCCTCGATTGCAATGGGGACGCCCTGATGGCACGACTGACGCGCTATTCGGTCGATCATCTGGGTTTGACGCCTGGAACGCCGGTGTTCGCGGTCGTGAAGAGCGTCGCGTTCGACAGCCGCAGCATCGGCGGCTCACTGCTATCCGTGAGCGAGGACGATGATGACGACGCCTGATGTGGCCTATCCGAGCCCGCACGTGCCATATTCGCCATAAACAGGGAACGGAGCGGCCGATGACAGAAACGCCCCTTGAGCCCCTTCCGGCTGGCATTCGCTCGCGCTTGGTCGACAATATCAACGGCTTGCGCATGCACGTGCTGGAAGCCGGATT
Source organism: uncultured Hyphomicrobiales bacterium (assembly GCA_902826715.1). Classification (GTDB taxonomy): domain Bacteria; phylum Pseudomonadota; class Alphaproteobacteria; order Rhizobiales; family Hyphomicrobiaceae; genus CADEFX01. Next base: position 670 of record CADEFX010000093.1, read on the forward strand.
CGAGGGTAAGAGCCGCCCGTGCCTTTTGTTGCTGCATGGCTTTCCCGAACTCGCCTACAGCTGGCGCAAGGTGATGCTGCCGCTGGCTGCGGCCGGCTATCACGTGGTTGCGCCGGACCAGCGCGGCTATGGACGCACCACGGGCTGGGACGGCAGCTATGACGGCGACCTCGGGTCGTTTCGTCTGCTGAACCTGGGGTGCGACACCTTGGGGCTGGTCTCAGCGCTCGGATACCGCTCGGTGGAGGCCGTCATCGGCCACGACTTCGGCTCGCCGGTTGCCGCATATTGTGCGCTGGCACGGCCGGATGTTTTTCGGGCAGTGGCTTTGATGAGCTCGCCCTTCGGGGGGACGCCAACTCTCCCATTCAACACCGCCAACGAAAGCCCCACCACCCGCGGTGGCAGCAACATCCACGCCGATCTCGCGGCGCTCGCAAGGCCGCGCAAGCACTATCAGTGGTACTACTCGACGCGCGAGGCCGACGCCAACATGCGGAATTCTCCGCAGGGCGTGCATGCCTTTCTGCGCGCCTATTACCACCACAAGAGCGCCGATTGGCCCGGCAACAAGCCCTACAAGCTGGCGGGATGGACAGCAGGCGAACTCGCCAAGATGCCAACGTACTACATCATGGATCTGGCGGAGGGCATGGCAGAGACGGTGGCTTCAGAGATGCCCAGCAAGGCCGAGATCGCCGCGTGCCGCTGGCTACCCGAGGATGAACTGAATATCTACAGCAGCGAGTACGATCGCACCGGATTTCAGGGCGGACTTCAGTGGTATCGCTGCCGCACGACGGGCCGGTACGGAGCAGACCTGGAAATTTATTCGGGCCGCACGATCGACGTTCCGTCCTGCTACATCGCCGGTAAGAGCGACTGGGGCGTGTATCAGAAGCCTGGCGACTTCGAGCGCATGCAAACGGCGGCGTGCACAAACATGCTCGGCTGCCATCTCGTGGAAGGGGCAGGCCATTGGGTACAGCAGGAGCAACCCGAGGCTACGAGCCGGCTGCTTCTGCAGTTTCTGGAGCAGGCCCGGAGCAGGCGCTGATGTTGTATCTGACGCGCGCGCTTCCTACGTTGGCCATCATGGCGCGACGTGCCGGCAGGACCTGACGAATGAAATTTGCACGCATTCCTGTCGACGAGGCCGCTGGAGCCATCCTAGCGCATTCCGTCAGTGTTCCCGGCGGCACGATCAAAAAAGGACGTGTGCTCACCGCGACGGAGCTGGCACGGATCAAGGCAACCGGACCCACACACATCATCGTCGCGCAGATCGAGCGCGGCGACGTGAGCGAGGATGAAGCGGCGGGCCGCATCGCGCGCGCGGCCGCCGGAGAGAACACGCACAGCTCGGCACCATTTACGGGCCGTGCCAATCTCTTTGCCGATACGGCCGGGTTGGTGGAGATCGACGCGGCGCGTGTCCATGCGCTCAATCTGATTGATGAAGGCCTGACCATCGCCACCACGACGCCCTTCGAGCGCGTGGGCCAGAAACAGATGGTGGCGACGGTCAAGATCATTACGTTTGCACTGCCCGAAAGCGTGGTGGCGCAGGCGGAGGCGTTGGCGCGCGCACCCGCGGGATTGATCCGCGTCGTTTTGCTGCGCGCCAAGACGGCCGGCCTGATCCTGACGCGGTTGCCAGCAACCAAGCCCAGTGTCCTCGCCAAGCGCCAACGGGCAATCGCGGGACGGCTCGAGGTCCTTGGGAGCAGGCTCGGCCCGGTCGACATCGTGGATCACGAGCAGGACGCCGTCGCCGCGGCGATCATGCGTATGAACGCGGCCGGCACCGATCCGATCATTGTGTTTGCGGCATCGGCTATCGTTGATCGCGGCGATGTCATTCCGGCCGGCCTTGTGGCAGCGGGCGGCGATATCCTGAGACTGGGGATGCCGGTGGATCCGGGCAACCTGATGCTGCTCGGACGGCTCGGCCAGACGGACGTGATTGGCGCGCCGAGTTGCGCGGCTTCGCCCAAGCTCAATGGCTTCGATTGGGTGCTCGAGCGCCGTCTTGCGGGCCTTCCAGTGGGGTCGGCGGACGTGGCGGCCATGGGTTTGGGTGGTCTGTTGAAGGAAATCGCGACCCGCCCGCAGCCGAGGGAGCTCGTGATGGGCGACGAAAGCGAAAACGGTCTCCGCAGCGCCCCGCGTATTGCCGCCGTGATCCTGGCCGCGGGACGGTCGACGCGCTTCGGCGGCAGCAACAAGCTGCTCGCGGCCCTTGACGGTGTTCCGATTGTTCGCCGCGTAGCGGAGGCAGTGCTCGCCAGCCGCGCGCGACCCGTCGTCGTCGTCACCGGGCACCAGTCGGACCGTGTGGAGGAGGCCTTGAAGGACCTCGACGTGCGGCTGGTGCATAATCCGAACTATGCCAAGGGCCTCAGCACATCGCTCAAGGCCGGGATCGGCACTCTCCCAACTGGTGTAGACGGAGCTATCGTCTGCTTGGGCGACATGCCGCGCATTGAAGCAAGCCACATCGACCGTCTCATTGCCGCGTTTGCTCCGAAGGAGGGCCGCCTGATCGCGCTGCCGGTGCACAACGGCAAGCGCGGAAATCCGGCGCTGTTTGGCCGTGCGCTGTTTGCCGATATGATGGAAGCGGAGGGCGATACCGGCGCGCGGCACATCATCGGCAATCATGCCGACGAGGTCGCCGAGGTAGATCTCGGCACCGATGCCATTTTTGCCGATGTCGATACGCCTGAAGCGTTGCAGCGGCTGCAGAAAGGCAACTGATTTCCATCACACGCGCAAATGGCTGCCGCGGATCTGATAGAGGGCGAGCGCTGTTGCGACGGCGAGGTTGAGCGAATCCAACCGGCCTGCCATGGGAATTTTCACCAGACGCGTGCAGGCGGCCGCCAGCTCGGAAGACAGGCCCGCACCCTCGCTGCCCATAACGAGAACCGTTGGCGAGCGATAGGCGACCGTGCGGAAATCGTCCGTGCCGGACAGGTGGGTGCCAACGACGTCGCCGGGCCAGGATGCCAGCCATTGCACGAAGGAGGGTTGATCGAGCCGTGCCACCGGCACGTTGAAGATGGAGCCCATGGTCGCCCGCGCAGCTTCCGGAGAATAGGGATCGCAGCTCGCACCGATCAGCATGATGCCACGAGCGCCAACAGCATCTGCCGTGCGAATGATGGTGCCGAGATTGCCGGGATCGCGGACCTGCTCCAACGCCAGCCACGTACCGTCTGCCGGCTCGGCGACGGCCAGGGGCGGCAACGCCCAGCGCTGCTCGAACACGGCCATGACGTTCTGCGGATTTTCCTTGGACGCGAGCTTGGCAATGATGGCTTCGGTCACTTCGAGACAATCGGCTCCTGCCGCGAGAGCCCACTCGACGAGACCTCCGACGATTGGACGCTGATTCTCCCCCGCGGCGTAGATCAGCGTCCGCGGCAGCCAGCCGCTGTCGCGCGCGGTGATGATGAGGGCCGCGCCCTCAACGGAGAACAGGCCCGTCTCGCGCCGCACCTTGCGCATGTCGAGCGACCGGATGAATTTGACCTGCTCGTTCTGGAGACTGGTGATGACGCGCGGCGCGCGCGCGGCGTCGCGATCAGCCGGATGCATGGGAAATCCACCGCGTGAACAACGATGTGGGGACGACACGCCCGCCATCTTCCGCGCGGATCGCCAGCTCGCCACTCGAAATGTCACCACCGCGCCCCGACAGCGCCTCGCGGGTTACCTGATCGATGGACAACGCTGAGGCGCGGATCGCATAGGCCGTGAGAACAAGCATCGATTCGGTTTTATCGAGAAGCGCCGCGCAATCGCGCATCAATGATGGAAGGTGCTCGAACAGATCCCAGACTTCATTGTTTGGACCACGCCCGAACTTTGGCGGGTCGACCAGGATCACGTTGTAGGTTCTGCCCCGGCGCACCTCGCGCTGGACGAACTTGCGCGCGTCGTCGAGCAGCCAGCGGATCGGTGCCTCCCCGAGGCGCGAGGCCTGCTGGTTCTCCTTGCCCCAAACGATCGCGCGCTTGGACGCATCCACGTGCGTGACCTCGGCTCCGGCGTGTGCGGCGAGCATCGTTGCCGCCCCCGTGTAGGCGAACAGGTTGAGGACACGGGGGCGCTCGATGCGCATGCGGCTCAGCCCTTGGAGCATCCATTCCCAATGCGGCAGCTGCTCGGGAAAGATACCGAGATGCCGGAAACTCGTGAGCCGGCACATGAGCGTCACGTCCTTGAGGCGGACGGGCCAGCTCTCCGGAACGGTGCCAGACTTCCGCCACTTGCCGCTCTCGACATCGTCCTCGCCGTCGAAGGTCGCGTCGGCCTTCGCCCACACGTCCGGCGAGCGTGCCGGTTGCCACATGGCCTGCGGCTCCGGCCGGTCGACCGTCACGCGGCCGAAACGCTCCAGCTTTCGGCCTCCCCCGCTATCGATCAGCCGGTAGTCCTCGAATCCGCTGCTCTCGATAACCGATAAGGACGACCTGTGGGGACGTGATTCTGGCGCCTCGCTACCGATCTGTCCGACCTTGCGTGTCACGGCTCGACTCTTGTCTCGATCCTGTTGCGATGCACCCTATAGCAGGCGAAACGCCGCCGGACACGCGGGTCTCGCCGCAATCTGGAAATGATGGCAAATGTCCGGCCGGGTTGCCCGCTCGACAGGCATTCCGCATTGCATGAGCGCGGCACCCCCAATAGCATGCCGGCTGGGAGGATGGCCGCGGGCCGGATACTCCTCTACTCCCACTCTCGAAACGGAGCACGTTCGCAATGCCCTACAACATCCTGATCCTGGGCGCGTCCTATGGGTCGCTGCTGGCATCGAAGCTGCTGTTCGGGGGGCACAAGGTCACGCTGGTCTGCCTGCCGGCGGAGGCTGACCTGATCAATGCGGAAGGGTTCCGCGTGCGCATGCCGATCAGGGGCAGGAAGGACCAGATCGAGATCGACTCGCGAAAACTGCCGGGCAAGGTGTCAGCCGCCGGACCGGGCGATGTGAACCCCAACGATTACGACCTCATCGGGCTCGCCATGCAGGAGCCGCAATACCGGTCGCCAGGCGTGCGCGAGCTGCTCGATGCCGTGGCGAAGTCGGGAGTGCCGTGCATGTCGATCATGAACATGCCGCCCCTGCCCTACGTCAAACGCATCCCAGGACTAGACTACGACGCGTTGAAAAACGCCTATACCGACGCATCGGTGTGGGACAACTTCGATCCTGGCACGCTGTCGCTGTGCAGTCCGGACCCGCAGGCAATCCGCCCGCCGGAAGAGAAGGTCAATGTGCTGCAGGTCACGCTGCCGACCAACTTCAAGGTGGCGAAATTCGACAACGACAAGCACACGGCCGTCGTACGCCAGTTGCAGGCCGACATCGAGGCGGTGCGGTTCGATACGGGCGACGGCAAGATCGAGCTGCCGGTAAAGCTGAAGGTGCATGACTCCATCTTCGTGCCGCTGGCCAAGTGGGCGATGCTGCTGGCCGGCAACTATCGCTGCGTCACCAAGGACGGCATGCGGACCGCGCAGGAAGCCGTGCACAGCGACATCGACACCTCGCGCTCGGTCTACAATTTCGTCAACGACCTGTGCGTGAAGCTCGGCGCGGCGCCAGGCGATCTCGTACCGTTCGAAAAGTATGCCGCGGCCGCGCAGAGCCTCACACGACCAGCGTCGGCGGCGCGCGCGCTCAACAACGGCCTGCCCAATATCGAGCGGGCGGACAAGCTGGTGCAAGGCATCGCCAAGCAGAAGGGCCTGAGCCACCCGACTATCGATGTCACCGTTGCTCTGGTCGACGCCCGACTGGAAGCCAACCGCAAGGCCGCCGCTGCGAAGGCTTGATAACTGCGGACAACGCGATGCGCGGCAAGAACCTGGTAGTCAAGTCGATCAACGCGGCCGGGGAGGATCGCTGCGTGGACCTATTTCGCCGGCCAGATGGCACCTTCGGCTTCGATGAGTACCGTCGCGATGTCGAGGATCAGCGCGGATGGTTTGCCATCGGATTCCATGGCAACAAGACATTCGAAACGGAAACAGCGGCACTGACGGAAGCCCTTAGTGCCGTTTCGTGGCTGAAAGAGGCAATCGGCTCAGAAGCCAAGACGCTCGCGCCAGAATAGGGCAAGCCGGTCAGGGTCGCCAATGCGACGAGCGAGCCGCGCGCCGCCTTCAGCCAAGCAGCGGGCGGCATCCCGATCGGCTGTGAGGCGCTGGATCTCGGCGACCCACTCCGCCGCATCGTCGCCGAGAAGCAAACCGTCGTGGCCGGATTCGATCGCGTCGTTGAACGGCGCGCGGGCGTTCGTCAGCAAGGCCGCGCCCGTTGCCGCCGCCTCCATCAATTTCGTCAGCGATCTGCCGCGATTGAAATGCGTGTCGGGCAGCGGCGCGAGGAGGGCGTGGAAGCGTTCGCCTGCCATGCGCACTCGATAGTCTGCCCAGGGCAAAGGCGCGTGGTTCTCGACCCCCGGGAGGCCTGTGATGCGCGGAGGCAAATGCCTGCCGAAGAAGGCCGTCAGCGTGATGTTCTGGCCATTCGTCAGAACCTGCTCGAGAACGGGTGCCAGAAAATCGAACCCGTTGGCGTGGCTGCGCGTACCAAGAAACGCCAAGCGAAAGGGGCCGGGACTTGCGAAATGCCTATGATCGGGCGCGACGGCAAGGAGCACGGGATCAACACGTTCGCCTTCGTGATCGGGAAAAAGGGCAAGGATCGCATCGCTCGGCGCCAGGATGATGGGATTCAGCTCCAAGATTTGAGGCAGGAGATCGCGCGTAAATCGCATCAGGCGGCGTCGGTAATCGGCCGGCAGTTCCCTGCAGGCGTGCGCTACAGGCAACATGTCGTCAATGAGGTAGTAGACGCGTTCCGGACCAAGCGCGCGCAGACAGGTAAGCTCGCTCCGCGTGATGTATCGGAAAATGACAACGCGACGGCCGCAAGCAACCGTGTGTGGCCCCAGACGAGCGATGGGACGGCCCGGTTCGGGATTTCCATTGCTGGCCACGAGCGAACTCAGGGCGCCCGCGAAATAGTAGTCGACAGTCGGGATCGTAGGAATCGGGCGCCCGATGCGGGTAGACCAGGAAGATAGCCACCTCACAACTCTTGCATCTCCCGGCCATCCGCAACCAATTGTGGCTGAGTCGCCACATTTCCACCGGAAACAGCGAAAACTGATGTTAGCAACATTGTGAGCCTAATCACGCGCATGTTAGCGTTGGCACAAGAAGACGTTGCGGGATTTTTTAAACACATAAGACTTGTGCGGGGGCGTTTAGACAGCACGACGGCGTTTTGCCGGCGTGAGCGCGCCCGCGCGGTCTGAGCGGGGGTCAATGGCGGCGCGGGTAGCCATTCTGTCCAGCGGAATCTGGCGTTTACGACATCTCATCCAGGAAATGACCGGACTACAGCCCGAGTTTTTGCGGGCTCATGCTCACGTTCAATTTGACGACGTCGTCGCCATCGCGGGCTGGGGGCACAAGCCGACGGCCAATGCGGCGCGCGAACTTGCGCGAACTGCGGGCAAACCATACATGGCCATCGAGGACGGCTTTCTGCGTTCTGTCCGCCCCGGCCCACGTGAAATGCCACTATCGCTGGTCTTTGACGCTGTTGGCGTGCACTACGATCCAAATACAGAATCGGACCTTGAGCGCCTGATCGGGGCAGCAGCAGCACGGCCGCGGCC
>CADEFX010000093.1:8379-17105 GCA_902826715.1 uncultured Hyphomicrobiales bacterium
TGATCGGGACCGGTCCCGACAAGGTCGTGGAGCGCATGGCGCGCATCCGCGAGTTGGGCATCTCGAAATACAACGGCGGTCCGCGTCTCTCTGCGGCACAATTGGGTCTCTCGCGCGCCCCTCACGGCGGCCGCGTGCTGGTGGTCGACCAAACGATGGGCGACGGATCGGTTCTTTGCGGCCCCGCCAATGCCGAGACATTCGGCCATATGCTCGCAGCGGCACTCGACGAACATCCCAACGCCCAGATCATCGTCAAGGCGCATCCCGAGGTAATCGGCGCCCGCAAGCGCGGATATCTTGGCAAAATTCCGATGCAAGACGATCGGGTCCGGGTGGTCGATTTCGACGTGAACCCATGGTCGCTGATCGATATCGTTGACCATGTCTATGTCGTATCCAGCCAGTTCGGCTTTGAAGCTCTGCTGGGCGGCCGCAAAGTTACGTGCTTTGGCGGGCCGTTCTATGCCGGCTGGGGACTGACAGCGGACCGCACCGCATTTCCGCGCCGTCAGGCACGGCCAACGCTCGAGCAACTCTTCGCGGCAGTGTACCTCGATTACGCGCGCTACATCGATCCTTTCAGGATGCGGCAAACGTCGTTCGAGCGTGCCCTTGACGAACTGGCGTGGCGCCGCGACGCGGCTTTGAGCCAGCAAGCACACCGGCGCGCGATGGTGAACGGCTATCGCGTGGCGACGAATATGCGCGCGATGCTCGTGGCCTAGTTCAGTCCCGGTTGCGCATCCAAAACGTTTGCGCCGCCGGCCTTTCGGGCGGCGGCGCAAAAGCTCATGGCTTGGTGAAGCTTAAGCAGTCTGGCAACGCTTGAGGTCGCCGGACGCGCGCTTCCAGATCATGGTCTCGCTCAGCATCTTTGACCCAGAGTAGCCCAGGACTTTCAACTTGCTCCCGCTCAGGGGGGTGATTTCGACGCTGTACTTTGCGCCGGCATCGGGATCGTAGATCCAGCCATTATCCCACTTGCCGCCGGCGACCGGTTTGGCGTTGCCGATGATCTGGACGCCGCAGCCCTTGGCATTCTTCTCGTCCTTGATCCACACGACGCGGCCGCAAAGGTTGCTACCGCAATTCGTGATCTCCACCGCGCCGCGGCCCGTGTGATCGATCCAGACGCCCGTTGCGCCGCCGTCCGCAAAGGCGGTACCGGAAACAAACAGGGGAGCCGCAACAACGGCCGATTTCAGTACCCGTGCGATGAAGTTGGTCATGGCTAGCGTCCTCCTGGATCTCGTCTGCCCTCAAGCGATGACTGAAGCATGCCGGACTTCGGCTGGCGCCGCTGTTCCCCATGACACACTTGGTGCTTCGGTCATTTCGCCGTCGCGGCGGCGGGCACGGCCGACGATGCGGCCGTCCTCGATGCGGATGATGCGGTCGGCGTACTCGAGCGTGCGATGGTCGTGGGTAACGGCCAAGACGCCGCGGCCTGTATCCTTGGCGACTTCCGCCAGAAGCTCCATCACGGCCATGCCGTTCTGGGCATCCAGGGCCGCGGTGGGCTCGTCAGCCAGGATGACGGAGGGTGAACCGGCGAGCGCGCGGGCGATAGCCACGCGCTGCTTCGCACCCCCGCTCATCTTGCTCGGGCTGGCGTCGGCGCGGTGCGATAGGCCCACGGCCTCCAGGGCCTCAGCCGCCAGGTCGGGCGCGTCGGACAACGAGACGCCACGCAGGTCGAGCGCCAGCATGACGTTCTCGATGGCCGTCAGCGTCGGCACCAGGTTGTAGGCCTGGAAAACGAAGCCGACGTGCCGGCGGCGGAGATCGGCCATGCCCTCGGCGTTAAGACCTTCGGTGCTACGGCCGGCGATCTGCACCGATCCGTCCGTTGGCGTAAGGATACAGCCGAGGATCGAGAGCAGTGTCGTCTTGCCGCTTCCCGACGGTCCCATGAGAAGGGTCAGTTCGCCCGGCATCAGGTCGAAGTTCACGCCCTTGAGGGCCTGCACCTGCGCTGCGCCCGCGCCCAGCGTCTTGACGATGCCCTTGGCTTCGAGAATAGGGCTGAAGTCTTGAGTCATGATCTGATCTCCCCTTAGCGGCTGAAGACGACAGCCGGATCGATGCGCGTGACTTTGAAGATGGCGCAGATGGCGGCGAGGATGCACATGCCGACTGTCAGCACGACCAGCATGAGCGCCAGGTTCGGCGTCATCAGAATGAGCAGCGTGGTGGCCTTCGAGCCCTCGATCACCAGCAGGCTCAAGCACATGCCGAGCAGGTAGCCGATCACCGCGCTGAGCACAGCTTGCATCAGGATGACGCGATGGATGTAGCCGGCCGACGCACCGAGCGCACGCAGCGTGGCGAACTCGTTGAGATGGTCCTTGGTGCTGGCATAAAGCGTCTGCGCCACGATAACGATACCGACGATAATCCCGAGGATGGCGCCGGCAATGAGGGCCGAGCCCGCACCCGTCTCGAACAGCCAATAGTCAAGGCTGCGCTGGCGGAAGGCGTCATGCGTGAGGATCTCGGTATCGGGCAGGCGAGCGGCCAGTGCCTTCTGCACGGTCGCGAGATCGCTGCCCGGCGCGAGCTGCACCAGCATGTAAGAGGATTGCTCGGACTGCGCATCGAGCAATGTGCGCGCCGTGCCGAGCGTGGTGAAGATGTAGGGAAGCGTCGTGAACGATCGGATGCCTTGCGTGACGGCCGTGACGGTGACCTCGAGATTGTTCACCTCGGCCTTGTCGCGGAGCTTGCTGATGCCGAGTTCACTGAAATATGTTTGGTCCACGGCGACGCCATTGGGCGAGGCGAGATCGGCCATGCGGCCCTCGACGATATCCCAGGGCAGCATGCCCTTGGCCGTGTTGGAGCCGACCAGCAGCGCGGCAGTCGAACCGCCCCGCGGCTTGCGCCAGCTTGCAAAGCCGACGACGAGCTCTTCCGCGCTGGCGACGCCCGGCATCGACAGGATGGCATGACGCTCGCGCCCTGAAAGAAACGACGGATCGTCGAAGCTCTTGGTGCCGAGCGGAACGACCCAAAGGTCGGCCTTGGCATTGTCGAGCATCGCGGCGATGCGGTTTTCCGAGCCAAGGTAGAGTCCAAACTGCACGGCCACCAGGACAACCGAGAAGACAATGCCTGTGAGCGTTACGACGAGGCTCAGACGATCGTGAAAGAGATTGCGATAGGCGAGCTTCGGAATCATCGGCACCGCCCTCCGCCGCTTGCCGGCCCGGGTGGTCCGGGCCGGCGCAATCGACTTCGCGGTGGCAGCTGACGTTGCCATGGCTCAAATCCCCCAATTGGCGTTGGTTAGTTCGGCTTGCTGCTGGCGTCTTCGCACGGCACGGTGATCATCTGCCCGACGCTGGCGAAGTACTTCTTGCACTCGGCAGACGAGGATCCGACCACTGGCTTCTGCGAGACTGCGGACGTGTCGCTCTCTGCCGTCTTGATCTTGGCCGGGGTCGACGTGACAGGCGTGGGTTGGCTGGTCGCGCCCTTGTCGACGTTCTCTGCCTTCTTGATGACCGATGGTGCCGCCTTGGCCGCGAAAGCACTGGCCTTGGCCGCGAAGGACGGGACACTGTCACAGCTCACCAGCTCGGGCGATTCGCCGGAGGTGACCTTCCAAGATCCGTCGGACTCGGCCCAATCCTTCTTGCCGTACGACCAGTCGCCGCTCTTGAAGGTGAACTGGTCCTTGCCTGACCAGCACTGGCTCTTGCCGTCAAACCACACCTTGCTGGCGGGATCGAACTGCCGGCCCTCGCCGTCGGCGAACTTGACCAGCGGCACGACCTTCTTGGCGACCTTCTCGCTCTTCTCCGGCCTGGCTTGGCGCGCAGCGCGGTAGCGGCGGATGCGGCGCTCGTCCTCGTCATCCGACCGATACGACGGCGGCGGGAAGTGCGGGCGGAACATCAGGTGGCGACCACCACCAAAGCCGAAGCCGATGCGCATGCCCGCTTCGGCCTTAGGAACGAAGCCCGGCGTGACGGCGCAGATTGCAGTGGCGATTGCGGCGAGTGCGAGCTTGTTCATTGTCGTCTCCTTCAGAAGTGCGTTTGCGTTCGTTGACTTGATCCTGCCAGGAGGCCCTGTGGGCCGCTGTTCCACCTGGAACAGGATCAAAAATCTTCTGGGTCTCGTGGATTGGTCGTCGGACAGCGGGTTTTGGTTCAACGCCCGCCTGACGGGCGTTGAACTCCTCATGCGGCGATGGCGGCGGGCACCAAACGACCGGGTGCTGAGGCGCGGGTGGCGGCCTTTGCCGTGGCGGCCTGCAGACGCTTCACAACCATCTCGACAAAGCTTGTGGCCCGATCCACGACCACATGGCGCTGCCGGTCGACCGTGACGATGTGATAGCTGTCCTCAAGCACCACCATGTCGACCATGCCCTTGAGATTACGCTGTAAATACCATGCGTTATCCAGGTCGGCGTAGTCGTCCTCGCGCGGATGCACGATCAAGGCCGGCTGGTGGATATCGCCGATCCGGCGCTTGGTTGCATTAACCAGCCGGCGATGCTCGAGAACGGCCCCGCCCGGGGTGTTGGGCAGGCCAGCCGTGGAGCTATCGCCGCTGAACAGCGCGCTCTGGATGAAATCCCGAATGCGCTGGTCCTTGATGCCGTGCGGGTGCAGGTCGGGAAAGCCGATCATGTTGGCGACGCGCTTGCTGAACACCATGCGGAACAGGCGGGCGTGCCAGGGGATGAGCCAGCCGTTGAGCCACAGCGTGGGCGCAAACAGGGCCGTACCCTGGACTTTGTCTGGGTGATTGGCCGCCAAAAGGAGGCTCAGAACCGCGCCGGTCGACAGGCCGCCGACGATGACGGTGTCGCAGTCCTTGCGGATCTCGATGAGGGCCGCTTCGGAGCTGGCGTACCAATCCTGCCAGGTGGTGTTCTTGATGTCGTCTTCCGTGCCGCAATGACCGGCGAGCTGGGGGCAATGCACGGTGTAGCCGGCGCGAGCCAGGCCGTTGGCCACAAATCGCATCTCGGTCGGGGTGCCGCACAGGCCGTGCAGGAGAAGGACTCCAACGCGTCCGCCTGCCACCCGGTAGCTGTGATCCTTGACGCTCATTTGCAAACCCGCCTTGTTGTTCGAGTTGATGGCTCGACACTAGGCGGGTCCGGGATCGACGGCTGTTACAGCTGGAACAGAAACGATTTTAGTTGGAAGGAATGTCCAGTGATAAATTGCTAATTGAAATCAATATATTAAACCACATCGGATTGTCGCCGACATCGAGTTATTCCATGTCGGCAATGCTCTCGAGGACTTCCAGATCGCACGTGAAACCGGACTTGGCGCGCTTGATGGCCCCCATGTCCTCAAGCATGGTTAGAGCGACGTTAACCTTGGGCCGGCTGGCCCCGATCAGCAGCGCCAGCTCTCCTTGCGACATGCCCAGATCCAAGGGCACGCCATCGCCTTTTGCCGCCGGCGATTTGAGCTTGAGGGCGGACAGCATGAGGCGGGCGAGGCGCACCTCTATGCGGTGCAGGGCAATTGCCTCCAGTCGATGGTCGGTATCGCGAAGGCGCGTACACAGGAACCGAATCGTGGCCATGGCCACATGCGGGTTGGTCTCGATCAGCTCGACCAGCGCCTTCTGCGGAAGGATCATGGCGTCGACCTTGCTGATCGCCGTTGCGCCGGCCGTACGCTCGCCGCCGTCGAGGGTGGCGATCTCTCCAAAGATCCCACCTGCCGCGGCATGATCGAGCGACAGCTCACGGCCATCGCTGGACAGCACGGACAAGCGAATTCGTCCCTTGAGCACAAGGTAAATTTCCCGCCCGGGGTCCCCGCGCGAGAAGATCATCTGATCCGGCTCGAATTGAACCCGGCGCATGCGGCCGACGATTGCCGTGCGGTCGGCCTCGTCTAGCGAGCCGAACAGGGCCGTCCGGCTCAACAGGTCTACGATTGCGCGCGGCTCCATGGCCCTCATCCATTGCTCGAGGCGAGTGGCCGGCATCATGCAGCAGCCGACACGGATGTCGAGGCCTGATGATCGCCGGAAAGCCGCCGCAACACTAAGTGGTTACGATGGGCTACACGTAGCACCATACAGCGAGGCGAACGCTGCGCCTCAAGCGGCATCAGACCAGGACAGAAGTATATATCATTGATATTGTTATATAATATATGTTGTCAATGAGTCCGGGCAGGGATAAACCTGACCGGCGTCCGCAACCAGATGGCATTTGCGCATACGCTCGGTCCGCAGGACGCGGTCTGCACGGCGCGCTCGGGCAAGTTGGACGCTCCGAGCGGCCCCGATGCGAGCATGCCGAAGATGGCGCCGATGGCCGCGCCGGCGATCAGCGCAAATCTCAACTCGCGGATATCGATGCTCGGCATGGTGTTAACTCCCACTCCTATGACCGCCGAAGGCGGCCGATGATACCCACCATGGCCGATGCCTCCCGACGGCGCTGTTCCGCGCGGAACACGCATTGGCCAGCGATCACGCCGCCAGATCGAATGCGGGTTCCACGGCCGGTTCGCGAGTCTGGTCGAGTTCGAGAACGAGCAACCGCAGGGCCGCGTTGAATTTGTGCGGGCTGAAGCCCCATTTGGCGTTGAGGCGCATCTCGGCTGCGAGTTGCAGCGCCGGGGCTATCAAGCGGAAGCCACACTGCAGAAGCTGGTCACGCAGGCGGCGAGCGCCGAAGACATCGACGAGATGCTGAAAGCGCAGCAGAACCGCCCGGCGGTGAGCGGTGTCACCCTCGATCCGATCCCACAGAGCTTCTTCCAACTCCTGCATGTCCACATTCGAGAGGCCGCGCATCATGACGAGGCCATGGCCGCTATCGATCATGAACCGCATAGCCAGCGCCAGGTCGGTGGCGGGCACCAAGGGAACATCGCAGATGTCTAGGATATTGGCCATGACGGTGGTCTTTCTTGCGTTCTGATTAACGACGGCCGATGCCGCCGAAGGCCGTCCATGGCGATCCGCACATCATGATGATGTCGGTCGGGCGGCTGGCGACGAGCAGGAAGTCAACGGTCTGGCCGATCAGCTCGGGCGCACCGTTCCTGACCTGTGTGTGGGAGAAGCGATACTTGCATCCATTGTCGGCCTCGATGACGCCGACGCCCATGTCGCTCCGGAACTTCGTGATCTTGCCGTGCATGGCACTCTCCGTTTGGCCGCCGAGCGGTGACCGCTCTCGCTTACATGCCCGACCATGATCGAAGTGGAGAGGATGCGCTGTTCCCCGAGGCACACGGCTCGTGCCGCCCAGAAAAAATGCCGCGGAAGGCGTTTGTAACGCGCGGAACAGCGCGAGCCGGTTCAGGAACGTAGGTTGCAGACAAGGGGCACGGAGCTGCAAGGCGCAGCCTGTGCATGCACAGGCCTACACAGACCACAGCAAAGGACCCACGTCATGCAGACCAACACCAATACAGGCGGCTCGCTCATCAAGAAGGCTGCCACGATCGTGGGCATCGTCGGGCTTGGCGCCGCAGGCGCAGCGATTTCGATCTATGTGACGCCCGGTCGCGCCAACTTCGGCAAAGAACCCGCGGCGGTTGTTTCAACGCTTTCGACGGGACAATCGCAAACGCAGGCTCAGGCATCGTCGCAATGGAATGCCGCCGCGCCGGGCAGGGTCGAGCCGCGCTCGGGTCAAGTAAAGATCGGCAGCGGCATGCTCGGCCGCGTCACCGAGATGCTCGTCAAGATGAATGACAAAGTTGCCGACGACGAGGTTCTGATGCGCCTCGACGATGTGGAGGCACGCGCGCGACTGGCCGCGGTGGAGGCGGAAGCTTCGGCCCGTAAGCGCGAGCGCGATGCGCAACCTGCCACCGCCGGTCGCGAGGACGTCCGCAAGGCCGAGGATGCCGTATTCGCGGCCGAACGAGCCATCACGTCGGCCCGGTTCGAGCTGGACGACATGATCGCAGCGGACCGCAAGGAAGGCGGCCGCTCAGTCGTGCAGACACAGGCCCGTAAGCGGCTTTCGGAAGCCCAGCAACGCCTGCGCCGCGAGCAGGCCGCGTTCGCGGCAGCACAGTCCAAGGGCGGCGTCCCCGGTCCCAACCGCTTCGAGGCCGGCTTGTCGCAAGCGCGGGCCGATGTCTCCATGGCAGAAGCCGTGCTCGACAAGACGCGCATCCGCGCGCCCATGGCCGGCACCGTGCTGCAGCTTCACGCCAAGGTCGGCGAGATGGTGACGCCATCGCCCGAGCAGCCGCTCGTCGTCATCGGCGATATGTCGGTCGTGCGCGTGCGCGCCGAGGTCGATGAACAGGACGTGTCCAAGGTCAAGCTCGGCCAGAAGGCCTATGTACGCAGCAACGGGTATCCGGGCCAGGAGTTCGAGGGCACGGTAACGGAGCTGGCGCCTTCGCTGGCAGCGCCGCGGATGGGATCGCGCGGCGCCCGCCGGGCGACCGACGTCGAAGTTCTCGAGGTAATGATCGACCTTGACGGGAAGGTGCCGCTACTTCCCGGCATGCGCGCCGAAGCTTTCTTCCGCCGCTAACACCCAAAGAACCTGACAGAGGTAACGGCCACGATGCTTTCGCATCGTGGCCGCGTGCTGTTCGAAGAACTTCAATTTCGTCCAATACACGTTGCCGTGCTCGCTGCCATCCAGTTGGACCAACTTCGCCGAGGAGGCCGCCATGATCGCCAGATCCTGGAGCGCACGCGCCCGACACGATGATGCCCCACGCTACGTTGTCCACGCACGCACTGCGGTATTCGCT
>CADEFX010000094.1:0-5641 GCA_902826715.1 uncultured Hyphomicrobiales bacterium
ATCCCCTCTCCCCATGCCCACTATCAGGCATGGGGAGAGGGTTAGGGTGAGGGGCAGCGGCAAATTCTGAGCAAGAGCCTGCCCCTCACCCCGACCCTCTCCCCGTAAAAACGGGGAGAGGGAGAAGTGGGGTGCGCCGTGAATCAAGTGCGCAAGATCGTTCGTGTCGGAGTAACGCCATGACTGAAACGCCCGTTCTCGATCACGTCAGCATCACGGTCAGCGATTTCGTGCGGGCGAAGAGCTTCTACACGGCAGCCCTCAAACCTCTCGGCATCACGCTCATGATGGAGTTCGGCAAGGACGTCACGGGCACCTCGGACCAGGCGGGCTTCGGGCGCGGCAAGCCTTACTTCTGGATTGGAGGTGGCAAGGCGACCGGCCCGATCCATCTCGCGTTCGGTGCGGCGACGCGAGCCGACGTCGATGCGTTTTACGCGGCTGCGATGGCGGCAGGCGGAAAGGACAACGGTGCACCGGGAATCCGCGCGCACTATCATCCCGACTACTACGGCGCGTTCGTGCTCGATCCCGACGGACACAATATCGAGGCGGTGTGCAAAGCGGCGCCATGAGCGCGGAGAGAAAGATCATGAGCGGGGTGCAAGAGGGTCCATATGCCGGCGGCTGCCAGTGCGGCGCCGTGCGGTTCTCCGTCGAGAGCTTCGGACGCTCGTCGATCTGTCATTGCCGCATGTGCCAGAAGGCGTTCGGTGGCATCGGCGGCATTCTCGTGACGGCGAAAGGCCTGACGTGGACGCGGGGCGAGCCAAAAATATTCCAAAGCTCCAATCGCGCGGAGCGCGGCTTTTGCGACGCCTGCGGGACGCCGCTGACGTTCGGCGCCGGCAGCTCCGTGGACGTTGCCGTCTGCGCGCTCGATGATCCCTCGGTGGCGCCGCCGATCGTGCAGTTGGCGCCGGAGTTTCGCATCCCGTGGGCCGATGATTTGCCCGATCTGCCGGGACGGCCTGGGAGCGAGGCGCACAAGGCCGCCGCGTACTACGCCTCCATCGTCTCGCATCAGCATCCCGATCACGACACCGACCATTGGCCGCCGGAAGGCAAAGCGTCATGACCAAGGAACGCCTCTACCTGTTCGATACGACGCTGCGCGACGGGGCGCAGACCACCGGCGTCGACTTCTCGCTGGAGGACAAGCGGCTGATCGCCAAGACGCTGGACGAGCTGGGCATCGACTACATCGAGGGCGGCTACCCCGGCGCGAACGTTACGGACACGGAGTTTTTTCGCGAGAAGCCCGCGCTTGCCGGTGCGCGCTTCACGGCCTTTGGCATGACCAAGCGGGCAGGACGCTCGGCGTCGAACGATCCGGGCTTTCAGGCCATCCTGCAGGGGCAGTGCGACGCCATCTGCCTTGTGGCCAAGGCCTGGGACTATCACGTGCGCATCGCGCTCGGCATCAGCAACGAGGAAAATCTCGACGGCATCACGCAATCGGTGGAAGCCGTCGTGCAGGGCGGTCGAGAATGCATGATCGATTGCGAACATTTCTTCGACGGCTACAAGGGCAATCGCGCCTATGCGCTGCAAGTGGCGACGACGGCGTACAAAGCGGGCGCGCGCTGGGTGGTGCTGTGCGACACGAACGGTGGGACGCTACCGCACGAGATTACAGCCATCGTAGCGGACGTGGTGCAGCATGTGCCGGGCGCAAACCTCGGCATTCATACGCACAATGACACGGAAAACGCGGTCGCCAACACGCTCGCCGCAGTGCGGGTAGGCTGCCGCCAGATTCAGGGTACGCTCAACGGGCTCGGCGAGCGCTGCGGCAACGCCAACCTCGCATCGGTCATACCGACGCTGCTGCTGAAGTCCGAGTTTGCCGATCGGTTCGAGACCAATGTCACGCCGCAACGGCTGAGCAAGCTCACCCACGCCAGCCGTGTGCTCGACGAGATACTCAACCGCGCGCCGAACCGGCATGCGCCGTACGTGGGCGAGGCGGCGTTCGCCACCAAAGCCGGCATCCATGCCTCCGCGATCCTGAAGGAGCCGGAGACCTACGAGCACGTGAAACCCGAGACCGTGGGCAACAGGCGGCGCGTGCTCGTGTCGGATCAAGCCGGAAAATCCAACCTTGTCTACGAGTTGGAGCGGCTCGGCATCGATGTCAATCGCAACGACGCGCGCATTGGCGCGCTGCTCGATGAGGTCAAGGCGCGCGAATCCGTTGGTTATGCCTACGAAGGGGCGGATGCGTCCTTCGAGCTTTTGGCGCGGCGGCTGCTCGGCGAAGTGCCGCAATTCTTCACGGTCGACAGCTTCCGCGTCATGGTGGAGAAGCGCCACAATGCGGTCGGCAACCTAGTGACGGTGTCAGAGGCGACGGTGAAGGTGTTTGTCGCTGGCGATCCCGAGCCGCTGTGGTCGGTGGCGGAGGGCAACGGCCCGGTCAATGCGCTGGATCAGGCACTGCGCAAGGACCTCGGCCGCTACCAGAAGCATATCGAGAACATCGAGCTGGTGGATTATAAGGTCCGCATCCTGACCGGCGGCACCGAGGCCGTCACGCGCGTGCTGGTCGAAAGCCAGGACACGGCGACGGGGGAGCGCTGGTTCACGGTGGGCGTCTCGCCCAACATCATCGATGCGAGCTTCGAGGCGTTGATCGACTCGATCAACTACAAGCTGCTGAAGGTGGCGGCGAAGGCAGAGGCGGCCTAGTTTTTCGCAAGGATCGCCTTGGCGGCGTCGGCGGGGAGCAGGCGGCCGGCCAGGACATCGTCGGCGAGGTTGTTCAGGGTATCGCCGGCGCCATCGCGGATGCGCTGGGCGACAAGATCAGCGGCGGCGCGAGCGATGAGGTAGCGGGCGCGACGGCGGCGACGCGGGGCGATGCCTTCGGCGAGGCGTTCAGCGCCGCAGGTTTCGATGGCGCTCCACAGATTTCCCATGCCTTCGGCGTTCACAGCCGATGTCTTGAGCACCGGCACGGCGTCGCGACCATGCGCGCGTAAGGACAGCGCGCTTCTGAGCTGATGCAGGGTGCGGTCGGCGCCGTCGAGATCGGCCTTGTTGACGACCAGGATGTCGGCGATCTCGAGCAGGCCCGCCTTCATGGCCTGGATGTCGTCGCCGAGGCCCGGCGCGGACACGATGATGCGCACGTCCGTCACATCGACGATGTCGATCTCGCTTTGGCCGGTGCCGACGGTCTCGACGAGGATCAGATCCTTGCCGGCGGCGTCGAAGGCGTCGAGCATGCGCACGGCGGCGGGCGACAGGCCGCCAAGGTAGCCGCGGCTCGCGAGCGAGCGCACGAAGACGCCGTCGTCGTCCAGTGCTGCCGTCATGCGGATGCGGTCGCCCAGGATGGCGCCGCCGGACACGGGACTCGAGGGATCGACGGCGATGACGGCGATGGAGCGACCGATGCCGCGGATATGGGCTATGAGGGCGTTGAGCAGGGTCGACTTGCCCGAGCCCGGCGGCCCTGTGATGCCGACGACGAGCGCGTGGCCGAGGTGCGGCTGCATCGCCGCCAGCAGGGCCGGGACCGAGGGCGAAAGACGTTCCAGCTCAGTCGCGACGCGCGCCATGGCATTGCGCTCGCCCGCCCGCATGCGGTGCACGAGATCTTCCGCGGTCCGGGTTGCTGCATCGTTCAAAGTACCGGTCATGCCCCGCTGATAGGCCGTCGCCGCCAACATGGCAACAACACGCCCTTGTGCAGCAGGGTTAAGTGGCCCACATCCGGCTGATTGAGGTGCGGCGGAGATGCGCGATGCGGAGGTTGACCTGGGTTGGCACGGGATTGGCCCTGATGGCCGCGATGGCGACGGCAGCGGAAGCGCAGAAGCGAGGTGGCTCGTCCAGCGAATATTACGAATGGCAAAGTGAGCACCGCGGCCCGGCGCATGGTTACTCGGGCTGGGTGCCTGGCGGTCGCAGGGGCCTGTATTGCGATTATCAGCGCATTCCGAACCGCGAGTGCACGGTGACCGCGTCAGGCAAGCGGCGCTGCCGGGCCACGAGCTGGACGCTCAAGCAGTACTGCTACTGAGCGGAAGGCCCGAGCCGACCCAAAGGGTCTCAGAATTTTTCGGGAACGTGCGCGGCCTGGCCGGCGTCGGCTGACGCTGCGACTGCACTGATGACCGCCGGCAGGATGGCCGTGGCTTGATCGACCACCCGAAAGCGCACCTCAAGGCCCTCGCGGATGAAACGCTCGCCGCGCATGTGCTCAAGCAAGCCCAGCAGCGGATTCCAGAACTGATTGACATTGGCCAGGATGATCGGCTTCTCGTGCTGGCCGAGCTGGGACCACGTCAACTGCTCGACGAGCTCTTCCAGCGTGCCGACGCCGCCGGGCAGCGCCACGAATGCGTCCGACTTGTCGAACATCAGGCGCTTGCGCTGGTGCATGTCCTCGACGACGATCAGCTCGGTGACGTCGCGCAGCATGCGCTCCTTGTTGGACAAGAAGGCCGGGATGATGCCGGTGACGCGTCCGCCGTTGTCGAGCACCGCGCGGGCGACCCTGCCCATAAGCCCGAGGCTGCCGCCGCCGTAGACGAGGCCGATGCCGGCCTTGGCCATGGATGTGCCGAGCGCGACGGCTGCTTCGGCATAGGCCGGATCCCGGCCATCGCCGGAGCCGCAATAGACGCAAATATTATCTACGGTGGGGATCAGCCGACTTGGGAGTTTTTCATGCCCGGGATCTGCCGGTGTGTCAGATTTATGTAAGTTCTTCTTCTGCATTGTTTCCGTTATCACAATAATCTTTGACGGGCAGTCTTTAGATGGCTGCCATCCCCGCAAGGCCAGAGGTCGGAGCGGACCACATTAGATGGGGGCTCAGGAGGCTGCGGGCCAGAGCGGTCGTTTCTTTTTTTGGGGCGCCGTGTTCTTGCCTTTGGGGGGCTCTAAAGGCCAGACTGAGATGGGGCGCCTGTGCAACCTTCAGCACGGGCACGCGCCTTTATGGCACGAGCGAGGGGGCGATGAAGGCTGTGCGATTGACGACAGCGTTCGCCGTGGTTTTCGGCGTCGTTCTGCCGCTGCCAGGCCCAGGGGATCTGATACCCGCGACCTGGGCGGCGGAGAAGAATGAGCCGCCGTCGGCCGATGGCGAGCAGCGTGGCCGATCGGCGACCGGGCTGGCGGAGCGGGTCCACAGCTGGACGTCCAGGTCCGCCGCCGACTATCAGGAATTGATGCGCAGACTGTCACAGCCGGCACAACTCAATCCGGTCGCGGATGCCGCTGCCCGACTTGTGGCCGGTCAGGTGCCGAAGAGCGGGCGCGGCGAGCCCCAGCCTCAGCAGCAATCGCTCATCGAGACGGCGATCGGCTGGGTGCATCGGGCCGCGCTGGCTTACCAGACTGTGGTGCGCGGGCTTGCGTTGGAGCCTGGGCGTACAGTCATAGCGGAGAAGAGCCCCGCTGTGACCGCGGAACGCGATCTGCGGGAGCGGGCTGAGGATCTAGCCAAGTCTGCGAGCAATCGCTTCGACGAAATTGTCCGTGGCAGGGAGGAGCAACCCAAGGCGCCGCCGGCGGAGAAGGCGGAGGAGACCCGGATCGCTGCCGCAAAGCAGGCCGATGAGGTACGCAAGGCCGATGAGGCACGTCGCGTCGCCGAAGTGCAGAAGGCTGCGGATGCGAAGAA
>CADEFX010000094.1:5741-16969 GCA_902826715.1 uncultured Hyphomicrobiales bacterium
AGGCCGATGAGGCACGTCGCGTCGCCGAAGTGCAGAAGGCTGCGGATGCGAAGAAAGCAGACGAGGCCCGGATCGCTGCCGCAAAGCAGGCCGATGAGGCACGCAGGGCAGACGATGCCCTTCGAATTGCAGAGGCGCAGAAAGCTGCCGATGCCAAGAGAGCAGAAGGGCGTCGCTTAGCCGCCGCCGATCGCAAGCCAGCCGAGGCAAAGGTGCCCGAGACGTCCAAGGCCAGCGCTAGGCCATCGCGCAAGCGAACAGCGGCGCAGAGGCGGGTGGACCGCAAGGAGCGCGCGGCGAGCAAGGGTGGGCCGTCGCGCAAGCTCGCTGTAGCAGTGAGCCGCAAGCGAGCCAAGGGCGGGCGGAGGAAGCCTGCAGAGCAGACATGCGCGATGGCCGGGCGCCGTCTGAGTGTGCCCGGCTGGTATATCGTCCGGCGTGGCGACTCGCTGTGGAACATCGCCGCCCGGCACTATGGCAAAGGCCGTCACTATCGGGTGATCTTCAAGGCCAATGCGCGGCGGATTGCCGATCCCAATCTCATCTTCCAGTGCCAGCGCTTATATCTGCCGAAGTTTCGCAGGCGGATCTGACGTCGATGCTGCATCTGCGAAGCAGATGGAGTTTCCACACCTCCGCTCGCGCCGTTTCGTCCGTCGACAAGCCGAGCCGGGCCATCTATGGCTGTCGCATGCAGCTCACCAACGATCAGCCGCGCAGAATATCGCTGGCCACGATCCTCGAACGGCTGAGGCTTGCGCCCAAACGTGCGCGTGCGTTGCGGGCGCTGGCGCCCTACATCTGGCCCTATGATCGGCCGGACCTGCAGCGGACCGTCGCGCTGTCGCTCGCCCTCATGCTCGTCGCGAAGATCGTGACGGTGCTGATGCCCTACACCTACAAATGGGCAACCGATGCGCTGGTCACGGCCAGCGGCGGGCAACTGCCGCCAGCGTCGGCCATGCCCTGGCTCGTCGGCGCGCCCGTCCTTGCCACGCTGCTCTACGGCGCAGTGCGCATCAGCATGACGCTGCTGCAGCAGTCGCGCGAGGGACTGTTCGCGAAGGTGGCGATGCATGCAGTGCGCAAGCTCGCCCTGTCGACGTTCGAGCACATGCATCGCCTGTCACTGCGCTTTCATCTGGAACGCAAGACCGGCGGGCTCACGCGGGTGCTGGAGCGCGGCCGGACCGGGATCGAGAACATCACGCGCCTGACCCTGATGACCTTGGTGCCTACGATCGTCGAGTTCGTGCTGGTGCTCGTCGTATTCGCGCTCGAGTTCGACTGGCGCTATGTACTGGCGGTCTCGCTGATGATCGTGCTGTACCTGGCCTACACGGTGCACGCTACCGAATGGCGCGTCCGCATCCGCCGCGACATGAACGAGAGCGACACGGATGCCAATACCAAGGCGGTGGATAGTCTTCTCAACTATGAGACCGTGAAATACTTTGGCGCCGAGGAGCGTGAGGCGCAGCGCTACGACCGGTCCATGGAGAAATACGAGCGGGCGAGCATCAAGACCTACACGTCGCTCGCAGTTTTGAATTTGGGGCAGGCGGTCGTGTTCACGCTGGCGCTGACCGGCTGCATGGTGATGGCGGCTATGGATGTGGTGGCCGGCCACAACACCGTCGGCCAGTTCATCATGGTCAACGCGCTGATGCTGCAGCTTTTCATTCCGCTCAACTTCATGGGCATGGTCTATCGCGAAATCAAGCAGGGCATCATCGACATCGAGCGCATGATGGACGTGCTGGAGATGAGCCCGGAGGTTGCCGACAAGCCCGGAGCCAAGCCCCTTGCGGTGAGCGGCGGGAACGTGCGCTTCGAGAACGTGACGTTCCATTACGATCCGCAGCGGCCGATCCTGGCGCCGCTGTCGTTCGAGGTTCCGGCGGGCAAGATGGTGGCCATCGTCGGGCCGTCAGGGGCCGGCAAGTCGACCATCAGCCGCATTCTGCTCCGGTTCTACGATGTGGCGTCGGGGCGCGTTCTGATCGACGGACAGGATCTCCGCGACGTGACGCAGAAGAGTTTGCGCGCGGCCATCGCGGTGGTGCCGCAGGATACCGTGCTGTTCAACGACACGGTCTTCTACAATATCGCCTATGGCCGTGCCGATGCGACGCCCGACGACGTCTACGCGGCAGCACGAATGGCGCAGCTGGACGACCTCATTCGGACGCTACCCGACGGTTACGATACGATGGTGGGCGAACGCGGGCTAAAACTTTCGGGGGGCGAAAAACAGCGGGTCGCCATTGCGCGCGCGATCATCAAGAACCCGCCGATCCTGGTGTTGGATGAAGCCACGAGCGCCCTCGACAGCCATACCGAAAAGGAGATCCAGGACGCGCTCGACAGCATATCGCGCAACCGTACATCCGTCGTCATCGCCCATCGCCTTTCGACCATCGTGCACGCGGATCTCATTCTCGTGTTGGAGAAGGGGCACCTCATCGAGCAGGGGACGCATGCGGAGTTGATTGCGGCCAATGACCTATACGCCTCCATGTGGAACCGGCAGCGTCAGGCCGAAAAGGCGCGGGAAGAACTCGCCGTGGCGCTGGAGCAGGAACAGCGGCTCGAAGGCCAGAAGATCACCGATGGCCATATCCGGGTCGACACTCCCATCGAGCCGGCCGTAACGGAGACGTCCGAGCGGATCGTCGAATAGCCAGATGGATCAGCAATCCGAGGATCGAAAACCGGAGCGCGGCCGTATCGTGGAAGCGCTGGTGGCGTGTGCGCGCGCCGTGCTTCTGGCGCTCCGCCGTGCTGTCGGGCTGGTGCTCGCGCTCATCGTCCTGTTCGAGGAGTGGGGCTGGCGTCCGCTCGCGGATGGGCTGGCGAAACTCGCACGCTGGCGGCTGTGGGCGCGGGCGGAGGCGCTGGTTGCGGATTTACCGCCCTATCTGGCGCTCTGCGTATTCGCGCTGCCGACAGCGCTGCTGTTCCCGCTGAAGCTCGTCGCGCTCTTCCTCATTGCCAAGGGGCAGGCGGTCGCGGCGGGTGCCCTGTTCCTGGCCGCCAAGGTGATGGGAACGGCATTGGTGGCGCGCATATTCCAGCTCACGCAACCGGCGCTTATGCGCATCCCGTGGTTTGCGTGGGCGTACGAGCGCTTCATTCCGTGGAAAGAGGCCGTGTTCGCCGCGATCCGCCAAACCTGGGCGTGGCGCTACGGCCGTATCCTGAAAGCGCGGGTCAAACGGATTGCGGGGCCCGAATGGCGCGACGCGAAAGCGCGGCTGGCAGCCGTGGCGCATGACATTCGCCAGCGTGCGCGGGCGTGGTTCGGCCAGACGGGCGCCTGAGCGACCGGCATCGCCTAGGGTGTTCTCGACTTTCGTCGCTCAAACACCCTAGGTTTTTCTTTTGTCGTGCTTCTTATCAGAAAACCGGTCCCACTTTTCCGGAAGTACTCGAAGCGACGCCATCCTCGCCGTCACTGCGGCTTGATCTCGGGCATCTTCCCGTCGGCCTGATCGCGCAGGCGATAGAGGTTCTGCAAGAGGGCATCAAAGCCGCCGGCGCTTCCGCTACCCGTGTGCAGGTCGATGCGGCCGACCTTCTCGACCAGCTTCTCGAGTGCCTCGAGTTCCTTCAGGCGCAGCAGCAGCGGGTTGTCCTCCATCAGCCGTGCGGTGTTCAACAGCGAGCGCGTGGCCGCCGTCTCCTCCTGCCGGCGGATCAGGTTTGCTTTCGCCGTGCGCTCGGCCTCGACGACCTTGTTCAGCAGCTCCCGCACGTCGCCCGGCAGGATGACGTCTTTGACGCCGATCTCGCCGATCTCGATACCGAGCGTACCGGCACGCTCCGTGACGAAGGCGCGGACCTCGCGGTCGATGGTGTCGCGCGCGGCCAGAATCTCGTCCAGCGTGCGCGTTGCCACGGCCTCGCGGATCGCGAACTGCACGAGCCGGTAGATCGTGTTGGACACGTCCCCCGATGCCAGCGCCGCCTTCTCCGGATCGACGACCTTTGTGAAGGCCGTCAGTGTCACCCGGATGCCGATACGATCCTTGGTCAGGATCTCCTGCGCCGTCACCTCGAGAGGCTGCGGACGCGTATCGACCTTCTGGACCTTGACCGTTCGCCCCACCGCCCAGAACGCATGCCGGCCCGCCGGCAGACGCTCGGCGAGCTTGCCGTCGATGAACAGAAGGCCTGCTTCGTGCGCCTCCACGATCGCATACACGACGATCGGCATGCGCGTCAGGTCCAGCCGGTCCAGATGGCGCTTGGCCACGCGCACGTCGGCCGCCGCGTCGATGCGGTCGACGTCCACCTTGGTCAGCGTCTTCCAGAATGCGCGCGTCGAGTTCGGCATGACCATATGCTTGGGCTCGCCGTCGAACGAGACGATGGCGACGTCAGTCGGGCCGAGCTGCACAATCTCGAAGTTCTCGGCGGCCACACGCGGATGCGTCCTGGCGAGCAGCAGCGCCTTGTCCGCCGGAATTTCGGCGCGCACGGCCTTCACCGTCTCGGCAGAGAGATGCCCGGAGGGATCGAACGCCGTAAAGCGGCCCGGACCAAGCAGCCGCTCGAACCGTCCGTCGCGGGTCAGAAAGGCGCGCTCGTCATCCTTGACGATCACCTTGAACATCCGCAGCTTCCACATAACACACGCTCCAAATGCAATTTCTTATTCAAACTTGGCGACCACACGAGGTCGCCGGCTGCCGCCCACGTCCAGACGACGGGCCCGCGCTTCAGCCTGACAGATCCGCGTTGAGAGCCGGTTGCGTCCGCGCCGGTCTGAAGACTTGGGCGCGCCGGTGCCGGCCCCGCTCGCTTCCTCGTCAGGCGGTATCCGCGCGGGCGCAGAGTGCCTGGGCGCTTGCCGCCTTGCCCGTCGCTTCGGCCGAAGCTTCCGCGCCGGTTGGGGCGGCCGGGAAGCAGCCGGCTTCCCGTGTATGGAGTTCGTTTGTGAGACGAACGATCGACGTGGGAGTCGAACCCACTACCGCGAGATGAATAGTCTCGTGCTCTACCCAATGAGCTAGTCGCTGGAGAAGCTAAGGAGAATCGAACCCCTGTTTCCTGGTATCCCAGGCGCTCTACCACTGAGCTATAGCCTCGGGCCTTCCCGACGGACGCGGTACACACCACCGCAAAGCGGCATGCGCCAGCCAGGTCTCGGCGAGCCCGGACACGAGGCGTTCGGCAGGAGGCGGGTGCGTAGCTTGCCATTGCGGCAAAATCAAGCGTTTCAGGCTGCCGGCGCGCCGATTGGGCCGCCGTCGGAGCAACCAATTTTGAGCCCATGCCGGGCGAAATGCCGGTTTTCCCTTGCGAGGCACGGCGCCAAGGCGTTAGGCGTACGCCGACCCATTTCATGAGAAAGCCAGTCTGTAGAGAGGGGAGTGCCCATGCGCGTCTATTACGATCGTGATGCCGACATCAATCTCATCAAGAGCAAGAAGGTGGCCATCATCGGCTACGGCAGCCAGGGCCATGCCCATGCGCTGAACTTGCGCGATTCCGGCGTCAAGGACGTGGTCGTCGCGCTGCGCAAGGGCAGCCCCTCTGCGAAGAAGGCGGAGGGCGAGAAGCTCAAGGTCATGGACGTCACTGAAGCGGCCAAATGGGCCGACGTGCTCATGATGCTCACGCCCGATGAGCTGCAGGCTGACATCTACAGGGATCATCTGCAGGCCAATATGAAGAACGGCGCGGCCATCATGTTCGCGCACGGCCTCAATGTGCATTTCAGCCTGATCGAGCCGCGTGCCGACATCGATGTGGGCATGATCGCGCCCAAAGGCCCCGGCCACACGGTGCGTTCCGAATACGTGCGCGGCGGCGGCGTCCCCTGTCTGCTCGCTATCCATCAGGACAAGAGCGGCAACGCGCATGACCTGTTCTTGTCCTACGGCGCTGCCGTCGGTGGCGGGCGAGCCGGCATCATCGAGACGTCGTTCAAGGAAGAATGCGAGACCGATCTGTTCGGTGAGCAGGTCGTGCTCTGCGGCGGCCTTGTCGAGCTGATCCGTGCCGGATACGAGACGCTGGTTGACGCCGGCTACGCGCCGGAAATGGCCTACTTCGAATGCCTGCACGAGGTAAAGCTGATCGTGGATCTGATCTACGAGGGCGGCATCGCCAACATGAACTACTCGATCTCCAACACGGCAGAGTTTGGTGAGTACATGTCTGGCCGGCGCGTTATTACCGAAGAGACGCGCGCCGAGATGAAGCGCATTCTGAAGGACATCCAGTCCGGCCAGTTCACCTCGGAGTGGATGCGCGAATGCAAGGCGGGGCAGGCCAAGTTCAAGGCCATCCGCCGTAACAACGACGCCCATCCGATCGAGGAAGTCGGCGCCAAGCTGCGCGGCATGATGCCGTGGATCAAGGAGAAGGCGCTGGTCGACAAAACCAAAAACTGAGCGCTGCGCTCGTTTGGGATATCTGGTGACGCCGGAGCCTTCAGGTGGCTCCGGCGTCGTCGTTTCGAAGGGTTGCTCACGATGTACGGGAAAGGCTAGAAAATGAGCGCAAATCTCGACATCGATCGTCTGCGCGCGGAGACGCCGGCCTGCGCCGATCTGATCCACTTCAACAACGCCGGCGCGGCGCTGATGCCTGATGCGGTGGCAGATGCCATACGGGCGCATCTCGAGCTGGAGCGGCGCATCGGCGGCTATGAGGCGGCCGACGCCGCCGAGCGGGAGCTCGACGATTTCTACACGGCCTTTGCTGATTTGCTTGGATGCGCTAGCGACGAGATCGCCTACATCGAGAACGCCACGCGGGCGTGGGATATGGCCTTCTATGCCATCCCGTTCAAAGAAGGCGATCTCATTGTCACGGCCGAGGCGGAGTACGCCTCGAATTACATCGCTTTCCTGCAGATGGCGAAGCGACGCGGCGTCAAGATCCAGGTCGTGCGTTCCGATGCCAGCGGCGCTGTAGATGTCGCGGAGTTAGAGCGGATTGTGAGCGCCGGCGGCGTCCGGCTCATTGCCATCACGCATGTGCCGACGCAGGGCGGTCTCGTCAATCCGGCCGCCGAGATCGGCCGCATCGCGCGGGCAAACGGCGTGCTGTATTTACTCGATGCGTGCCAATCCGTTGGGCAGATGCCGATGAACGTCGGCGACATCCAATGCGACATGCTCTCGGGCACCGGACGTAAATTCCTGCGCGGGCCACGTGGCACAGGCTTTCTGTATGTCCGAAAAGGCATCCTGGATCAGCTCGAGCCGCCCTTCCTCGATATGCAGGCTGCCGACATCGACTCCGCCGGCGGCTATCGCATGGCCGCCGGGGCCATGCGGTTCGAGAATTGGGAAAGCTTCATCGCCGGGCGCATCGGGTTGCGGGCAGCCGTGCGCTATGCGTTGGAGATCGGCCTCCAGTCCATTCAGGAGAGGACATTCGCTCTTGCAGATCAGCTGAGGGTAGAATTGACGCGAATTCCGGGCGTCACAGTGCGTGATCTCGGGCGCGAAAAATGCGGTATCGTGACATTCACGAAAGAGGGCGAGGAGCCGGACGCCATCAAGCGTCGCCTGGCCCGACACCGCATCAACGTCTCGGTATCACGAGCTCGCTACGCGACACTTGATCTGGGAAAGCGCGGTCTGCCGGCGGTCGTACGTGCCTCCGTGCACTACTACAACACCAGCGACGAGGTTGGCCGCTTCTGCGATGTGCTTCGCTCAAGCTGAGTGGGGGGGAGCACCCACCGGAAGGAACCATTCACCGTCGCGTCGGGGAGGGAGGTGTGTGGCGGTGCGGCGGCGAACAGATCCTTCCGGCAGAGATGCAGGCTGGCCGGAGACGCCAAAGCGTATCGCGGCAGCCCAACTTGGTCAGGACTCTCGCTGAAAGGGCGGTATCAGCGGCGTCCCGAATGTCCCTATCTGGCGCTCCGATCGTGATGACTTTCGGGCCTTAAGAGGACCATTTGACGGCCGCAGTTCACGTCTCATGACGCGCGCGAAATAGAGTTCGCTTGAGCACAAGTCGCGGCCGGAACAGGGGAAAAAGCTATGCGACCGTGGGCGCCGCAGCGCCACCCCGCAGGAGGATTGGTTTCGCCTGTAAATTGCGGCAATGTGCCGGCCGGCCGACGGCAGGAGACTTGAGCATGCGATTGTCCTTCCATACTCTCGACGTGTTCACGACAACGCGGTTTGGCGGCAATCCGCTTGCCGTCGTTTTCGATGCCGATGCGCTTGACACGGCGACGATGCAAACCGTCGCGCGCGAATTCAATCTGTCGGAGACCGTGTTTGTGATGAAGCCCGAGGGGCCAGCCCATACGGCGCGTATCCGGATTTTCACCCCGGCGGCGGAAATGCCGTTTGCAGGCCATCCGACCGTCGGGACGGCGGCATTGTTGGCGGAGTTGCGAAGCCCTGCGGTGAGCGGTGAGCAAGATGCGATCATCGTGCTCGAGGAGAAGATCGGTCCGGTCCGCGTCGGCGTTAAGCTGCGCGCCGGATCGGCGACGCTCGCCGAGTTCGACGCACCCAGATTGCCGGAGGAGGAGGGAAAGGCGCCAAGCCCGGATCGCCTTGCGTCCGCGCTGGGTCTCATTGAGTCCGAAATCGGCTTCGAAAATCATCGGCCCACGCGATACACCGCGGGCAATCCATTCATCTTCGTGCCCGTCGCCACCCTGGAGGCGATTGCCAAAGCGCACGTCGCCTCATCGCATTGGCACTCGGCCTTTGCCGATGAGAATGCGGTCGGGGCCTTCCTCTATACGCGTCAAGTGGCCCACACCACGTCGGCGTTTCATGCACGCATGTTTGCGCCGCATCATGGCGTCGCCGAGGATCCGGCGACGGGCAGCGCGGCGGCGGCGTTCGCCGGGGTCATCCATCGCTTTGACGAACCGACGGAAGGCGTCCATCGCCGTGTCATCGAGCAAGGCTTCGAGATGGGCCGCCCGAGCCTGATCACGGTGTCATTGACGGTTACCCAAGGGCGGCTCGGCGCAGTGCGGATTGCGGGCCATGCCGTAAGGGTCAGCCAAGGGACCATCGAGATCTGAACTGTAGCCCCCGACACGGCCGGCCGGCTCCGATAAGTTGAAGGCGCGCGCAATTTTGGCTTGCCACAGCGCGTTGGGTTCGGCTAAGTGGCTGCGATTGCGGGCGCGTCAAGCGCCCATTAGGCTCGGTGACAATGATCAAGAACCTGACAGGTTCGCAATTGTCCCTCTTCGGCGCGGGTAGCGCGACCGGAGCCGATGCCCTGTGCGCCGATGCGCTTCTCCTGACCCTCCTCCTTACGAGCCCCTGAGCCTCGACGGATCCGGCTTTGCCGGGCGGTCGCTCAGGGGATCAAGTTTCAAGCCAGACCGACGATTCAACGTCAGCCGAAGCTGACTCGATGTGATGGGATTTCCCGATATGCCTACGACGCAAAACCCTGCCTCCCCGGTCCGCGACGAGAAAGACCGGGTCCTTATTTTCGATACAACCTTGCGCGACGGCGAGCAGTCGCCCGGCGCTGCCATGACGCTGGAAGACAAACTGAAGGTCGCCGAGTTGCTCGACGAGATGGGTATCGACATCATCGAGGCAGGGTTTCCGATCTCCTCCAACGGTGACTTCGAGGCGGTGACGGAAATTGCCAAGGTGGTAAAAAACTCAGTGGTCTGCGGGCTGGCGCGCGCCGGCCTCAAGGACATCGATCGCGCCGGCGAAGCGGTGCGCCATGCCAAGCGGCCGCGCATCCATTCGTTCATCTCGACCAGCCCCGTGCATCGCAAGTGGAAGCTGCAGATGGATGCCGATCAGGTAATCGAGGCAGTGGCAGCGAGCGTGGCGCAGGCGCGCAAATGGGTCGAGGACGTGGAGTGGAGCGCCGAGGACGCGACGCGCACCGAGATCGACGTGCTCCGCCGTTGCTGCGAGGTGGCGATCAAGCAGGGTGCCACGACGATCAATATTCCCGATACCGTCGGCTACTCTGTGCCCGAGGAATATTATGAGCTGATCAAGATGCTGCGGGAGACCGTGCCCGGCGGCGACAAGGTGGTCTGGTCCACGCACTGCCACAATGATCTCGGCATGGCGGTCGCCAATTCGCTGGCGGGCGTGCGCGCAGGCGCGCGCCAGGTGGAATGCTGCATCAACGGCCTGGGCGAGCGCGCCGGCAATGCGGCGCTCGAGGAAATCGTGATGGCGCTCAATGTCAGGGCCGATGTGCTGCCGTACTGGACGGGTGTGGACGCCACCAAGTTCACGCGCGCGTCCAAGCTCGTGTCAGCGGTGGCCGCGTTCCCGGTGCAATACAACAAGGCGGTGGTCGGCCGGAATGCTTTCGCGCACGAGAGCGGCATCCATCAGGACGGCATGCTCAAGAACAACCAGACCTATGAGATCATGACGCCGGAAAGCGTTGGCCTGTCCAAGTCATCGCTGAGCATGGGCAAGCTGTCGGGGCGGCATGCCTTCCGCGAGAAATTGCGCGAACTCGGCTACGAACTGGGCGATAACGCGTTCCAGGACGCTTTCAACCGCTTCAAGGATCTCGCCGACAAGAAGAAGATCGTGTTCGACGAGGACATCGAGGCGCTCGTCGACCAGGAGGTGGCGTCGCAGTCCGACCGCATCAAGGTCGTGGGCCTGACGGTCATCGCCGGCACCGGCGGGCCGCAGAAAGCCACGATAACGCTCGACATCGACGGCGTGCAGCACGTCCGCGAAGCTACAGGTGACGGTCCGGTCGATGCGATCTTCAAGGCGATCAAGGCGATCGTGCCGCACGAGGCCCGGCTGCCGCTCTATCAGGTGATGGCGGTGACCGAAGGCACGGACGCGCAGGCCGAGGTCATGGTTCGGCTCGAGGAGAACGGCCGCACCGTCACGGGCCGCGGCGCCGATACGGACACGATGGTGGCATCCGCCCGCGCCTATGTCAGCGCGCTGAACAAGCTCATGCTGAAGCGTCAGCGGGGTCCGAGCGCACAGGCCATGGTCTCCTGAGCTGCATCCAAATGCCGGGGCTCCGCCAGTGCGGAGCCCCGGGCAGCGCTATCATTTTTGCCTCTGAATGCGGAGCCGTCGGCTTGGTTGGCCGCAGACGGAGGCTGGGCGCGCTGCTGGACAAGGACGCCGGGCTGATATAGGAAGACCGCACTTCGCGGGCCCCTCTGGGCCCGGTTTATTTCTGGTGGCCGGGCGCATAGCTCAGTTGGTAGAGCAGCTGACTCTTAATCAGCGGGTCGCAGGTTCGAGTCCTGCTGCGCC
>CADEFX010000095.1:0-6646 GCA_902826715.1 uncultured Hyphomicrobiales bacterium
ATGTCGGCGTTGCGCGAAACAAGGGACGCCAGCGCATCGAGAAGTTGAAACGAGTCGATGTCGGAGGCTTGGCGCGGGCGGCCGCCCGATCGGGAGGCCGGCCAGAAATAGGAAAAGCCAAGCCCCAGCACAAATGCCGCTGCAGGCAAAAGTGCATGCCTCGTAACGATCCGCGGTCTCATCGTCCCCACCGTCGTGCACAACGTAGGGGCAGTTTGATATAAAAGCCGCTGATAATCGGTTAACGGGCGGTATCAGTTGGCGTACTGAAGCGGCGGACCAAGGCCTTGGGCCACGACACCCCGAATGGAGACGAGGATGAGACACGCTCTGATCATAGGCGCCTCGAGGGGCCTCGGGCTTGGGCTCGTGCGGGAACATCTCGCGCGCGGCTGGCGCGTGACCGCGACGGTGCGCACGAGATCAACGGAGTTGGAGCGTCTGCACGAAGGTTCGGCTGGCCTGCTCGTTATCGAGGCTCTGGACATCACCAACCCGGGCGGAGTGGCGACGCTGAGGCAGCGGTTGGACGGCCAGTGGTTCGATCTGCTGTTCCTCAATGCCGGCATGATGGCGGGGCGGAATGTGCCGCTCCGCGAGGTGCCCGACAGCGATATCGCCGGCATCTTCCTCACCAATGCCATAAGTCCGGTTCGCGTGGCGGATGCGCTGCTGGACCGTGTGCCGTCCGGGGGCATGGTTGCCTTCATGTCTTCGATTCTCGGAAGCATCGGCACAAACGACGACGGGAGGGCCGAGCTGTATCGGGCCAGCAAGGCAGCGCTGAACTCCCTCGTTCGCAGCTTCCGCGCGCGCCATGTCCAGGCCGACCTGACCGTGCTGGCGCTCCACCCCGGCGTCGTCCGCACATCCATGGGCGGCCCGGGCGCTCCGCTGGACATCGAGACGAGCGTGCGCAGTGTCGCCGACGTCTTAGAGGCGCGCTGGGGCACAGGCGGGCAGGCATTCGTCGACTATCGGAACGATATCATTCCGTGGTGATCGCGCGGACGGGCGCGGCCCTCAGGCCTGGACCGCGGTGATCAGGATCTCGACAAGATCCTTGTCGGCCAGGGTGACGCCGATGCACGCGCGCTGCGGGGGATTGGCGCGGTCGACCCACTCGTCCCAGGCGCGATCCATTTCCGGCTTCCGGCTCATGTCGGTGATGTAAACGGTGGCACGCAGGATGCGCGACTTGCTCGAGCCGGCTTCGGCAAGCGTGCCGTCGATCTGGGCGAGGGCGTCCTTGGTCTGCTCGTAGAGTGGTGCGGACTTGTTCCTGGCGGTGGCAACGGCGTAGACGATGCCGTCGTGAGCCACGGCGCGGCTGCGCGTCGGGACCGCGCCGGGGAAGCGCTTGATCATGAGCTGTTGCTCCTTGGCGGGAGGGCTGCAATCCATGGGCTCTGTAGCGAAGCGGCTCGCGCGGGTCACGCACGCGCAAAGCTCGAGTCGATCGGGGTGCCCACGCCTGACCGGTCGGAAGGGTCGCATCGTTTGCCATGCAAGTCCATCGATCCAGGGACGCCTATGATCGAGTGATTCGCACTTGGAGGTGCCCGTGCTGAAAGCTGCGCCGTCTTTCCCACCGATAGAGACCTGGGCGAAGATGAGTGAAAGCGATCAGGACGCGATCATTCAGGCCATGGAAATCTCTCGCAGACGTCGCTGGTGGACGGTCCCGATGCTGGCGGCCATTGCCTTTGGCACAGTAATCGCGATTGTCTTCTATCGTTTGCTTTGACCTGACGAGGGAGGCTCCTCTGACCGACGCAAAGCCATTCAATCGCGATGCCGCCAAACAGCAGCCGGAAACCTGGTTTGCAAACCCCATGGACATTGTTGAGCATCGGTTGCTCACACGGGGCGAGAAGATCGTTACGCTGGAAAGATGGCGGCTCAATCTCCTCAGCGAGCTTGCCGCGGCAAGCGAGGGCATGCACACACGCGGTTACTCCGCTGAACAACTGGCAGCGCTTGGCGCCATCGAGGAAGCCAAATCCCGCCTCCGCCATCCAGCCTGAGATCGCGCGTTATGGCCGGATGCGGGCCGCAAGCTCAAGGCGCGCGGCAACCGGCATTATCGTGGTCACGAGCGCCTGCCGGCCGAGACGCCACCGTCCACCATGTAGACACCCCCAGTGCAAAAGCTCGATTCGTCGCTGGCGAGGAACAGCATCAGCTTGGCCACTTCCTCCGGCGTGCCGTAGCGGCCGAGGGGTGTGCCGGTGGCCATCGGCTGGTCGTTGCGTCCGGCGAGGCCCCGCATCTTTTCGAGCGATGCAATCATCGGCGTGTCGATTGGCGATGGATTGACCGTGTTGACCCGGATTTTCCGGTCCGCACCCTCGATCGCGGCCGAGCGCATGAGCCCGATCACCGCGTGCTTGGATGCCGTATAAGCCGACATGTGCGGCGTTGCGCGAATACCTGACGTAGAGGACGTGATCACGATCGAGCCGCCCGCCGTTTCCATCGCCTTCATGACGTACTTGAGACCCAGCCAGACGCCACGGACATTGACCGCCATGACCTTGTCAAACGTCTCGGCCTCGTAGTCCTCGATCCGACCGACCTTGCCCTCGATGCCCGCATTGAGCAGGGCTGCATCAACCCTGCCCCATCGCACGATCGTCTCATAGACAAGCCTTCTTACAGCGTCTTCGTCGGTGACGTCGGTCGGGCAGGTTGCAGCGCCGGCGCCGATATCTCTCGCGACCTCAGCAAGCGGCTCGGCAAGGACGTCGGCGAGCATCACCTTGGCGCCCTCGGCCGCCAGGAGGCGAGCGGCTGCAGCTCCAATCCCACGTGCCGCGCCAGTGACGATCGCCACCTTGCCGTCCATTCGCCCCATGGTCGCTCCTCGATGTCTCCCAAAGCCCGATGCGCACTGCGATGATCTCGTGCGGCTGCGGCCGGGAATAGATTGGTCGGCGAAGACGTTCGAAGCCCCGCCGCCCGCTCACAAAGCAGGTGCCACACGGTAGCATCCTCTAACGCCTCCGCAAAATTTCACGAGAAGAAGTGTGCGGAAATCTCGCGGTTGCACATTCCATATGTGCATTCCCTCTCTAGCGAGGACCGCGTCGATCTCGCCTTCTCCACACCCGCAGATCAGCCATGACCTTGATGGTCGCCGCCACGACCAGAGCGCAAAGGACCGCCTTAGACACCGTCTCCATCGTTCCCTCGATCAGCATGCCATGGACCACCACCCCGACGACGATGACCACCGCCAGGAGCATATGAGCGATGCGCCATGTCCGCGGTCCCAGTTGCAATCGCTGGCGGAGCGCAGCCAAAAGCGCGACGGCGAAGATCGCCCACATGGCGATCACGCCCCAGGTGGAGAACGGCGTCGGCGATGTAAAGAGAAGGGCGTCAATCACGTCCGGCGGACTGGTGATCCAAAGGCCGCCAACGTGAACAATCACCGCCACGACCAGCACGCCTCCGATCCAGCGATGTGCGCGCCGTCCACGATGAGCCGACAGCCCCGGCAAATAGCCGCCAGTCAGCAGCGGCTGAACGAGCAAGAGACCCAGCGCGAGACTCCCAGCAAATCCGGCGGCTATGTAGATCGGATCGCGCCATGCGAGCAGCGGGCTCGTCGCTGCAAAAGCAAACGGCACACAAATGGCAGCCGCGAGGCAGGCCCAGATCAGCGTCACCCGGACCGAACTCATCCCCTTTGTCAGCAACTCGGTCAGGCCGGCTGAAGGACGAAGTGCGCCTCAAGGCTGGTGTCTTTTGCGCTCTTCATCACGGGACGCAGAAATACGGTTTTGAAGTTGCCGCTGTCATAGGCGAGGTGACCATGCGGCTGGCCAAAGGCGGGCACGATCTGCGGCATCTCCAGGCGGAACGCCCCGTTCGCATCAGTGAGCGTGGCGCCATGACTATGGGGGTCTTGCTCGTATCCTTCGGTCGTGTGCGCCCAGATTTGAATGCGCTGCCCCGACAGCGGAACCCCGTCGCCAGCGCGGCGCACGGTGCCGGTCATCCAAAATCCTCCGCGGCCGATCCGATCCACAATCGCCGCACCCGCGCGGTAGTTATTGGAGCCGCCTGGCATTGACCCGGTCGGCGCGAGGCCTTGGGCGCGAACGGGCGACAGAAGAACGGACGCTCCGGTTGCTACGACGGAGGCGCCAGCTGCGAGGAGCCTACGGCGGTTGAGCAAGATGATAGCCATGTATTCCTCCTTGCGGGCCTGCAGTTGTCCGGCGCAATACACCTCAATCTAGTGCATTTGCGACTAATTCACAGCTTGGGGAGGCAACGAGCGTGATCGGCCGCACCAACAATTTTGTGAACGGGTGCTGCCTGCCGCGCTTCCAGCGGTTCAAGAGGGCATGACAGGACTGTCTTGTGATCCGTTTTCGTTCGATTGCCTGAGCCTTGACCGCACCGCGTCGCACAGCGGACACTGAGCGGGGCTGGCAGTTCCGAAGACACCTCACGTGGCGTCGGGATCTGCCGAATGATGCAGAACGGGGAACTATTATGCGGCTGAAGGGCAAGGTGGCGTTGCTGACCGGTGCCGCGGCAGCAATCAAGGGCGAGCTGATGGGGTTTGGCGGAGCAGCAGCGCATGTCTTCGCGCGCGAGGGCGCCAAGGTAGTGCTGACCGACATCCGCGACGAGCTGGGCGACCGCGCGGCGGAGGCACTGCGTGCGGCCGGGCATGACGCGCGCTACATGCACCTCGATGTGACGTCCGAGGAAGAGTGGACCAGAGTGATCGACGCGGTCATGGCGATGCACGGCCGGCTCGATATCCTCTTCAACAATGCCGGGGTCGGCTTCCCCCGAAAGGTCGAGGACATCACGCTCGCCATCTGGGAGCAGGAGCTTAACGTGCACGCCAAGGGGGTGTTCCTCGGCACGCGGACGGCGATCCCGGCCATGCGCAAGGGCGGAGGCGGCTCGATCATCAACACGTCCTCGGTGATGGGCATCGTCGGCAGCCCGACGTCGCCCGCCTACTCAGCTGCCAAGGGCGCGATCACTGTCTTCACCAAGTCCGCGGCGCTGCAATATGCGAAAGAGAACATCCGCATAAACTCGGTGCATCCGGGCTATGCCGACACACCCCTGACCGAGCAGCGTTTCAACGACCCCGCTGTCCGGCAGGTGTTGATCGATCGTACGCCGATGGGCCGGCTCGGAACCGCCGACGACATTGCCAATGGCGTGTTGTTTCTCGCCTCTGACGAATCGTCCTGGGTTACCGGCTCGGAGCTGGTCATCGATGGAGGCATGACGGCGCAATAGCGCGCGCGCATCGCGCCCGGCAACTGCCGCTTTGCCGGTGCACGGGGAACAGAACGGTCAATAGTAGACTGACCGTCCCGCTCCTCCCGTAGCCGCGATTAATTCGCCGGAAACGGCCCAGGCTTTGTCAGAAGCCAGGAACGTTGCAACGGTCGCGATCTCGGAGGCATCTACCATTCGGCAGATGGCGTTGCCGCGCGGCGAGTCGGGTGCAAAGTCCTGCCGCTCCGCCTCCTCGGCGGATAAGCCAAGTTGTTTGGCGCGGGCAGCAAGCAGGCTCGGCGTTCGCTCGGTGCGAGTCGTTCCAGGATGGATGCAGTTGACCGTGATCCCATGCCGGCCCAACTGCACAGCCAGCGTCTTGGTCAGGTGTACTAATGCCGTATTTCGCGCCCCGCCGCTGAGATTGCCGGCATTGCGCGCGTTGGCGCCACTGATGTTGACGATACGGCCCCAGCCCTCAGTCTTCATGAAAGGGATGACGGCGCGCGAACATCGCAGAGCTCCGACATACTTCACATTGAAGTCTTGCAGCAGATCCTCGTCTACCACGGTCTCAATGGGACCGATCGCGCTGGCCGATCCGCCCGGCGCCGATCCGCTGTTGATCAGAATGTGCACGCCGCCCAGGTGCTGGACCGCTTCGGCAACCATGCGATCAACCTGTTCCTTGCTGCTCACGTCGGCAGCAAGCGGGACGATGCGGCGGTTGGTTTCGGCGCCCAGCTGGCGCGCTGCTGTCTCCAGCTCCGCCTTGTTCCGCGCAACAATGGCCACATCGACGCCTTCCCGGGCCAATTCCTGAGCGATGGCTTTGCCGATACCTCGACTTCCACCGGTCACGATGGCGCGCTTGCCCTGCAGTCCGAGATCCATGGCACTCTCCGCTTTCTGCCAGTGTTACAGGAATTTTTGCTGCGTATCCGGCATTGTTTCTTCGCCGCGGCGCGAGCGCAAGTGAGCTGCAGTTGGCCGGCAATCCGGCGCGACCCCCCACCGGCTCCTCAGGGCGCGAGCGGACGTCCGGCGATGTGAAGACGCTGAGCGCGGAAACGCGAAGCATCGACGGCTGACTAGCGGGGCGCGGATCGACGATCAAGCGGATGATATCGAACCTTCCGAAATAGTTCGTCAAACTCTGATGCAAGTCACTCGGTGACCTCAGTCCCGTGCATCCCGATCAACCGCTCGTAGGCCAGCAGGAGCGTCCAGTAAGGTGCGCTGGTGCATCCGAAGCCTGCGCAGTACGGTGGCCCTGGCGTGCGAATCTCGAAGTGCAAGTGAGCTGTCGTGCCCGCCGGATCTGTCTTCCACCAATTGCCGACCTTGCCAACCTTCTGCCCGTTGTGGACCGGCACTGCCTGCT
>CADEFX010000095.1:6656-16951 GCA_902826715.1 uncultured Hyphomicrobiales bacterium
CCAAGAATCATGGCCGCTTGGCTCAATGCGGTGGGGCTCATGTGCATGTACATATAGTATAGGTTCGTATCATCATCCGCGATCAACCTGAGATGATTGAGGGATGTCCACACCGCGTTGCCATTGGTTACGGCGACGACGTCAAACATGTCGATCTTGCATCGGCCATTTTCCAAAATGCACTCGCGTGGCCGGATATCCTGTCCCTCGTGCCCCCTTGGATGAAGGCAGTCCGGTGGCTTGCGATCATTGTCGTTGCGCACTTCGCAATAAGTATCGCGCCAAGGATAGGCGTAGTTGTCCAGGTGGTTTTCCAGGTCGAATAGGATTCTTGTGGGAAGCTGACGGCATTTATAGCGCCCGCCCGAAAGCTCCATCTTGTTGGCAGCGCCGTTACAGTTTCCGCCGTGCATGAAGAGCTGCGAGTTTGCGTGGGCGTTGGGCAATTCGATCGGAAATCTGAAATCTCTGTTTCCCCACCGTATCCGCGTTTTGACTCCTCCTGCTCGATCTTGACTGATCTCGTCGGGAAGATTGCCAGGCGGAAAAAATC
Organism: uncultured Hyphomicrobiales bacterium; assembly: GCA_902826715.1. Classification (GTDB taxonomy): domain Bacteria; phylum Pseudomonadota; class Alphaproteobacteria; order Rhizobiales; family Hyphomicrobiaceae; genus CADEFX01. The sequence goes on from CADEFX010000095.1 coordinate 7,210, forward strand.
TGAACGTCTCGCTCACAGCCTGCGGACGCTGCGGTGCATCGGCGTCGACACGGCGCTTGAGGGAGGTCGGAGTTCCGCCGAGCAAACGCAGATCGCGTAAGACGGCCCGCAATACGGCATCAGCCTTTGGGCACGAGATGACATTGCGAGCTTGGGACAGGCTTGCGACACACGTGATGCTTGCAAAGTAGGGCACGCCGTATTTTGTGAAGCTGTAGGTTATGTCGTCGGGACCGATGCTGCGCTGCATGTCAGGATACAGGATTTTCAACTGACTATCCGCGATGCGCCGTGCGGTTGCCTTCTCTGACTTTGGCGCGCGATTGGCCTGTCGATCGTAGACGAGGCCATGCCCCCCGATGTGAACAGCAACGTGGTTTGTGTTGGTGACCTGATGCCGCTTGAGCAAATCGGGGTGTACAGCCAGGATGGCGTCATAGCCTGCTGTCTTAGGCAAGAACTGCATGCGCGCGACAGAGGGGGCGAGATGCGACCGCATCATGTCCTGCGGCGCAAACCCGGTCCGCGCGACATCCTCGATGTAGCGCGCGATGTCGATGGGAGCGAGCACGGGGATCGGCACCGACTTACGCTTGGAATACATCGAGGTGACGAGCAGGTTGAGGCGAGCCAGCGGCCGGAGGGTTTCTTTGTCTTCGATGGCGAAAGTCGCGAGTTCCTTGTCGACCTCTGCGGTGAGCGTCGCGGCAACATTTGCCCGCGGCGAAACGAGATCTGGCGAAAGTGCCTGCACATCGCGTGCGACGCTCGGCCAATCGATGGCGACGGGCTGCTGTGCGGGGCTGATCTCGTTCTGCGCTGCGGCCGGCATGCCCGACAGCGCGAGCCACACTGCAACCAGAGCACTAGGCAATTGACGACGCGAGAGCGAGCAAGGGGAACAAACGACTCGTTGCATGACAAATCCTCCGCCGCTGGACGCAGGTGAGCTACTCGGCAGAGCCGGGGCAGGATCGCGAATCCCGCCGCCGGCTTTGCCGGTACCAAGTCAACGACTAACCAGCCAGTCTCCCGGCAAGGCTCCGGCAACCTGTGCGACGCCTTGCTCGGTTGGATGATTGAGCTCTCGCGCGGTCATCCAGGCAACTGCGAATTTGATGGCGAGCGATGTGATGGTATCGACCGCGCCTTCGCTAGCAGGATCGACTGGCGCTCTGAGCGGGTCGACACCTGGCATGTGCTGCGCGTTCCTGATAGCCACCGCCAGCTCTTGCGTCGCGGCCGATGGCTCAATGTCATATTCCTCCTCGAGATGCTCCCAGAGCTGCTTATAGACGGCCAGGGCACTGGCGGTGCTGCCCAGGTCGATATAGGCCTTCATGAGCTTCTGGCAGGCGATTTCATGCGTCGGATCGATCTGGACGAGCGCTCGAGCCAGGCGCTTGGTCTCGTCAGGCCTGTTGGGTACATCGGTCAGTCGTGCTTCGAGGTGCTGAATGAGCATGCGACGCATGTTCTCGCGTTTGACGGTCATCCAGGTGGCGAAAGACGGATCTATGTCGTCGTAGCCGCACAGGAACAGGGAGCTGATTTCCCCCAGGTTCAACTGAACATCCATCGGATATCCGCGATCCACGCTGTCCAGGAAATCATCGAGATCCGTTCTGAACATCGATGGGTCCAGCCGCACGCCACTTTTATCCACCGAAAGCCCCGCCAGCCCGGCCGCTTCGAACGTGATGCGCAGCGAGTAAAGGAGCTGGCGGAGGGAAGCCCGGGCGTTTGTGTCCTCGGTCTCGCTCCAGAGCAGTCCAACCAGGCGATCTCTGGTCTCCCTCATGCCCGGCGCCAACACGAGATAAGCGATCATCGCCTTTGCCTTGCGGCATGGCAGAACGATCTCCCGGTCATCAACGCTAATCGCCAAGTCGCCCAGAATGCGAATTCGCACCTGCGGCTTGTCGCAGCAACTTTGGTTTCGATCGCTCAAGCGCAGGCTACTTTCTGTGGCTCGAAACGCATCTAAATGGAGACGGGCTTGCATGATGCGATGATTTGGCATGGGGGGCCTCCCAGCGTTGGGTCAGTATCAGCGGCGCTACGACGCTCACTCACCTGCCGTCGAAGTTGCCCCCTCCTCCCCCGCCGAGAAACACCATCGCGCAATCGTCGCCTGCGAGATGACGGTCATCCTCCGTCAGACGGCAATCATCTTCTTTCAACTGCAGTCAGCTTGTGTCAGGATGATCCGGCTGGCGCGCTCCGACCGCCGGTAACAAGGCTCCGCAATTGCCCAGGGCTGCTGAGAAATTTCTTCAGAACAACGCCTTACTTGGATAGCGCCATGACCGTTAGCCTGTCAGGCCGTCACAGGGATCGCTTCATTGCGGATTTGCGTTCGCATAGAGAGGCGTTTTCACTGAACGACTCTGAATATGCGGATCAGATCCTCCGGATCTCGCTCAATACATACAAGAAGTGCATCCAGAAGGACGGCAACAAGCCGCTCGCCATCAAGCGCCACACGTTCTTGAACATCTTTGCCAACACAGCGTTGGATCCCAAGAACTACGGCCTCAGCATCGGCGTGCCGAACCAGGCGTCGCCATTCGGCGGCTACCGAGTGCAGGACTACCCATATTTGTGCGGGCGCTTCTTTCTCTACCGCCGTTCATTCCTGACGGGACGCCACATAACTTGCAGCGTGCTGGACATTCGTCCAAGCGAGGGGCGCGAATGCCTATCGTTCGAAGAGCTGCACTCCTACACCGCCGAAGTCGGCGTTCGCGAGGAGAACCACTACTCCGGCGATATCTACATGAACCGCGAGCGCAGCATCCTGAGCATGCCGTCATACTTCGAGGGGCAGGTCCGGCTGACCTTGCTGCAGCCCGAAAGGGTAGGCACCCGCGGACGTGTCAAAATGCGGGGCTCACTGCTCGCCTTCGGCAACCCGAAGGGATATTGGCAGCCGACAGTATCCTCCGTGTTTGTCGATGGCCCGGTCAGTGGGAGAGACGGCAAAACGAAGGAGCTCTGCAGAACCATCCTCCACACGTCAGCAGAGTATGGTCCTCTTTCTGAAGAACTTGCGCGCGTAGAGGAACACGCTACCATCAACACGCCGCTGATGTGGGCCAAGCTGCAGGAGGCGGTCGCGCTGCGCTAGCCGGTGAGTCGACATGAAGCGCCCACCCTGGATCGCCGTCATCCTCGATGAAAACACGAGCGGCGATGGAAGCCGCTACGAAATTTCCAAGGGTTGCTTCATGGGGGTGCGCGACGCTGGCGGCATCCCGTTCGGCGTTCCGTATTTACCGGAGATCATCAACATCGTCGTCGAGGAATTTGACGGACTGCTCTGCACAGGTGGCCGCTACGCCTACCCTGCTGAGTGGTATGTCGGGAGGCAGGTTTCCAATGCTCCCTTCTCGGAGCGCTTTGCCATCGAGCAGGCGATCATCCAGAGTTTTATCGGGCGCGACAAGCCGGTGCTTGGGATCTGCGCGGGCATGCAGCTCCTGGCCGGCGTCAAGGGTTGTCGGCTCTGGTCGAGTGTCCGCGAGGCTGTGCCGAATGCCATTGAGCACGACAAGCGCGGCTCGTTGCATAGGGTGTCGATCGCACCGGAGACACGCCTCGCCGGACTTGTCGGACAGTCCGATCTGCTCGTGAACACGTCGCATTTCGAGGCGATCGGAGAACTGTCGCCGTCCGTGGTCGTCAGCGCGCGCTCGGATGACGGAGTGATCGAGGCCATTGAGGTGCCGTCGCATTCTTTCGCGCTCGGTCTGCAATGGCATCAAGAGCTTTTCGCGGGCAACGACCATCCGGGCAATGGCATCTTTCGCGGCCTGGTCGACGCGTGCCGTGCGTCCCCGGAGCGCTAATGCTGAACCTGGGTGCAGCGATTGAAATGGGGTGGGCCGCCTCCGATTAAGGGAGTGACTTCGTCCACTTTACTCGGATGGTCGATGTGGAAGGGGAGGCGTTCGATCATCGGTGAGACCCCGAAGACGCCTTTTATGTCGTCGACCAAGTCCTGGCAGACGGCGGGAACAGCCGTGTTGTTCTCTATGCACGGTTCCTCGGTGCCTCCGATGACCACGGCGTCCTTGCGCGGAAACATATGTCCGCTGCGCGAAAACAGATAATTCAGGTTAGGCTGCGGCGGGAGCATCGCCAGTTGACCTTTGACGGGCACAACGTCTTTGTCGTCCCACAGTTCTCTGGCGCCGAAGCCGGTGCAGTTTACAACGATATTCTCCGGCAGCTCGAACACATCCTGGGGCGTAGAAAACACAGCGTGCTTGACCGCTACCTGGTTGGCGTCGAGTTCGGCGCGAAGCTGCTTGAGAAAGATCGGCGGCTCGATCAAGAGCGTTTCATAGAGAAACCCCGACCCCATATTGTGCCCAAACGGCAAGCGTTGCACGGTCTCGCGCGCGGGGATGAGCGTATCGGGGCCAAATAGATCGATGACGGTGTCCAGATCTTTCTGGGGCAACTTTGTGTAGTTGGGTACTTTGGATATGCCGTATCTGCTTCCCATGTCGGCTACGAATCTCTGGTACGAGATCTTCATGACGTCCTTGGCGAGTTGAACGTCAGCGCAATCGACCTTGGAAGGTGCCCACTGCCCGCCGGCGACAGCCGACGTCGTTTTTTCCCAAGGATCCCTGGCATAGATTGTCACTCGCAAGCCGAGGTCCACCAGCAGCCGTGCGGTTGTCATCCCGATGACGCCCGAGCCGAGGACGGCGACGTCCCTGGCGCTGATCGTTTGCACGTGGGCCTTAACGAGGTCGCGCACCTTGGTGGCCACGCCCCAGCTCAAGCTAATTCCGGCGCCTCCGTGCCCGTAATTGTGCACGAGGAATTTGTTGGGGCGGGACGGGACATGTTCGCGCTCGAGGCGAAAGGAATGCCGCCGGTAAGGGCGAACACCGGCCACGCACGTAATCGGCCCTTGGAACGTCGGAGTGTTGAGTTGCTTCTCTGTAAGCTGCTGCACGCGCTGAAACATCGGAGCGGCGCTCAATCCACCGATCCCGAAAACAACATCCCGGCGCCTCATGTCAGGCCCCCTTGGTCTCGCAATGATCACGACGATTGTTCGCAACGCCACAGGCAATAAATCGTGCGGCGGCAGATCGTGGGAATTCAGGCTATCCCTCCTTGTGCATCATCGCAAGGCGGCGTGCTTGATGCAGCCCATAGCAGCGCAACTCGCATCCTGTATCGACTGGGACTTGCAGACGCGGTTGCTTCGAAATGCGTGAGGCCGATATGGCGTCACCAACGACGCCAGCAGGAATGCCGCTAAACTTTAAGAACACAAAGACAATCGCCGATGAAAGGATCATCGTGCTTGCGCCGAGCGTATTGCCAATAAACGTGACGCTGTTGCAGCAAAGCGCGAACCAGCAACCACGCGAACGGGTGCGTGCCGGCAGCGAATGGCGCGACTGTTCTGGCGCTCGTGGTGTGCTTGTTAAGGTGGCGTAGGGAGCACGCCATCTACCGGCTGGCGAGCGTGGCCCGATAGGCCGCGCGTTCTCCACAAGCTGCTGTCGGCCGAAATGTACGCCAACGACGCGGTAATCCCCAACCCGAATTTGCGTCCCTGGACGACAGTGGTACGCGCCATCTACGCTTTCAATTTTAGCGTGCGTTGGGGGGATGCCATGGATATTGAGGGCCAATTTTGGCCGGCCCTAGCTATTTTCCGATCCGAATACCCCGATCAGCGACGATCCTTTGTCTGATTGCGTTAGGGGAGATTGCAATGTGTTCGTATTTCTTCCGGCGTGAAGCGCCAGGATTGAATGGCCGTCACTTTCAGCCGAATGCTTTGTTCGACGTTGCGCGCTCCATGGGGCTGGTGGGCAGCATTATTTTTGCTGCCGTGCTTGCAGGCTGCTCTCTGCATCCAATTCCTGATGATGTGTCGTTTGGTCGAATTCCCACCGAACAAATTGTTGCGCGCGCGCGCTGCGAAATGCGTGCGGGCCTTCTCGAGCTTGCTGTCGCACAGATTTTGACCTCAGAAGAACGCTCTAAATTCAAAAAGAAGATCGTGGAAGAGAACGAAAAGATTGTTATGTCTTTCGAAAGTGCAAAAACCAATCCAGAGGTCAGACGACTGATCAATAAGTTCAAGAGTGATTACCCGCCAATCGGAAGTTTGATCGAGAAAATCAGAAAAAAATACAATCAAAAATTCGGCGAAAGTACCCAGGAGAAGAAGAATGCGGATGTTGACGCAGCTATCGCCGCTCTTGAAGCAATAGCCAAGGGCATGAAGCCAAATATGGGTTTGGACAGCACTAAAGCAAAGGAAGAGGCGATAAAAACGTTAAGAGTGTTCTTCGAGAACCACAGGGTTGTTTTGGAGCTGGAAGAGCTGGATCAGAACCCTGGCGCGCTTGCAAACATCACCGCCGATGACCTGGAGGAGTTGGTTGACGAGTTGCAGACTGCAAAAGGTCGCGGCGCGTTGGATGAGACTGTTCGAGATATCATCAAAAACAATTCTGCAACAATGATAAGGTATCTGGCGGACTACTCCTCGGTTGCGGTGGCGTACGATTTCGACTTCCAAATAACTGAGTCAAATGAATTGGGCGCTAGCGTTGGGCTAAGGGCTCCCTGGTCTCTGACAAATATCCTTGATGTCGGAGCGGAAGCCAAACTGAACAAAACTCGTGTGGGGAAACGGACATTCTCTGCGCAAGAGACGTTCGGCGAGATCACCGTCTCAAAGGATCATTGGTGCGATAAACAAGCATTTCGAGGTCCTTCGAGGAACATAGTGTATCCAATGACGGGCTCTATCGGTCTTCGCAAGGTAGTGAGAACTTTTGTTCAATTGGTCGAGCAAGGAGGCGGAAAGGACAGCTTCGTCGACGCGCTCACGTTTACAACTGAGGTTGGAGGCGGGCTCAAAGCGAGCGTTAAATTGAAGGAGGTACCCGACTCCTTCCGGGTCATAAACGCGGCGGGCGGCGTAGCTGGAGAGAGAACAGACCTCCACTCCATCAAGGTAAGCCTCGTATTCCCCAAGAAGAAGGAGGAAAAGAAACCCGGAGATACGGAGGTCCAGTGTCGTCAACATGACCCTGGTAGTGTCCTCAGCGACTATAACGATGTGGTGGCCACATGCGAGGATGAAAAGGGCAACCACTACCGCCTGAACCCAGTTTGGCTTGCTAGATTTAATCTGTGCATTGCGGATGGCCGGGATCGGGAGGACAGATTGAAGGTGCTCCGTTTCTCTGCTCCGGAAATGTATTGCGTGACCTATGCCAACGCGCTTGTTCCGCGGCGGGCCACCGCTCCAGGCATTGCAGGTACTGGCTCGGCAATCAGGCTGAGGCAGTGGTGGTTTTCCGGATAGTGGCTACACCTGCGTACCCCTGTTTGTTTCGGGCCCGTCGAGTGCCTTCATGACGAGCTGGTCTTCCTTTTTGGAGCTCGTCTGCTCGACCTGCATCCTGTTCCGGCGGATGCTCTGGAGCCAACGTCATCGCCTCCCGCACTAGGCCCCGCATCCGGGCATCAAACTCTTCCGATCGGGGCCACCAGCTTTGGCGTGCTCTTCAGCGATCGGCCAGCTAGGTCACCTACAATGGCTGCGGGACGTCATGCCGGTGCGGCGCTGCCCGCTCGCTGCAAAGCGATCGCACACCGGTGGGAGGCCAGAAACGTTTTGAGCTTCGTAGCCGGAGCGGCGGCCGGGACTTTTTCTCGCATTCCCGCAATTTGCCCATGCAGGGGGTGTTGTTACCCCTGGCGTATCCAAAGGGTGGCGGGGGCGCGCCAATTTCCGTTAAGGTATTGATACATTTGGTCGGGGCAGAGGGATTCGAACCCCCGGCCCCCTGCTCCCAAAGCAGGTGCTCTACCAGGCTGAGCTATGCCCCGACGTGCGCGAAGGGGTTATAGCAGTGCTTTGCAGGATACTCAAAGCCGCCTGGGTGCGGGGAGGCGTCCCGCGCTACGCTTCACCGCGCGCTCGGGGCGGAATTGCCATCGCGACGCGAACGGCCCTTGTCACGCGCACGATTTGAGTTGGCGTTCTCGCCTGCACGATGCAAACGCTGCATCAACTCCTCGATGCGCGGAGGGCAATCGTCGGTCAGATCGGCGTTCAGGCGGCGCTGCAGTGTGACGCCCAAGCGCTTCAAAGTTGCGTCGAGTTTCATTGTCCTACGTCCTCACGGGGATCCGGGTTCGAAGGTCTAACTGCTTGCGGCCGCCACGTTTTTGGCGTTCTGTCTAAGAACGCAATCGGGGGCTGATGGTTGCGCGGAACGTCGGCTTAAGACGCGCGAAGCGTTTCTATTTGCCGAACAAGGGATGGCGCACGCGATCACCCGGCTTCAAGCCAAGCCGTGCCGCTGTACCGGCCTTCAACTCCAAGACGGCTGAAACGGTTCCGCGCGAAGCGATGACGCGTTCCGAAAAGGGCTCGGTATTGGTTTCGATGCGGTGAATAACCCCATCGGCGCGAATGAAGAGCATATCGAGGGAGATATAAGTATTGCGCATCCACATGGTTGCCTCTTGAGGAGGCGTGTAGGGAAACAGCATGCCGGATTCATCAGCGAGACTGGTCCGGAACATGAGGCCCATGGCCTTCTCCTCCGGCGTCGACGTGACCTCGACCTGAATGACGTGCTCGGATGCGCCCGTCACGAGCGTCAGCGTTTCACGGCGCATCTTCGCGTCAGCGGCGGATATTCCGGTGGCCAGCATGCAGCACAGCATGACGAAAAACAGGGCTGCGCCAAGCGCAACCCTGTCACATGCTCGTCGAAAGGATAGGGCAGGCGTCTCAATGGGACGACGGCCGGCCCATGGGAATGCCGTCCGGCCGGAGCTCGGCCGCCATGCAGCCTTTCGAGCCCATGCCCCAGCGAACCTGCACGATCTGGCCGGGACGCAACTCGGTGAAGCCGAAGCGGCGCAGACTCTCCATGTGGACGAAGATGTCAGGCGTACCTTCTCCGCGCGTCAGGAATCCGAAGCCCCGGACCCGGTTGAACCACTTGACCATCGCGCGTTCCCAGTCGCTTTCCGGCGTCACGATGACGTGCGTGCGCTGCGGCAACTGCGAAGGATGGATGGCCGTGCTCTCGTCCATGCTCAGAATGCGAAAGGCCTGCATGCCCTTATCGCGCTTGAGCACTTCGCAGTGCACTCTAGCACCTTCATATGCCGTCTGGTATCCTCCGGCCCTGAGGCAGGTGACATGCAGTAGGATGTCGGTCAGGCCATTGTCCGGGATGATGAAGCCGTAGCCCTTTGAAGCATCAAACCACTTGATCGTGCCGGCGATCTCGAAAACCTCAAGATCATTGGCCTCCTTAGCAGATATTTGTCCGACTTGCGGTAACCCCGAATCGGGATGATCCGAAGGTGATTTAGGAGAATCCCCCATAAGCAACCCCGCTATACTGTGTTTACGTATTGTCGTCTCAATATATGCTTTCGAACGATTTGCCCTCTCGTCGAAAACAACACCCAGACGACGCTTGTAGATAGCCACCATTAACCAACAAAATCTAGTGCCTTTTTGCCGTTCTACCCCTCTCCTCAAATTGTGCAGATCGTCCGGCGAATTGCAGTCACACGACATAGAACACTGAAAAACGGGCGCTTTTGGGCGACATCTTTGCGTGACGTCGCACCTTCACAAAAAGGAAATGAGTGACACCGAACTGCAACGGTGGGCTTCAAGAGGCACTTTAAAACCAAGAAATCTCGGAGGTTGCGG
>CADEFX010000096.1:0-1033 GCA_902826715.1 uncultured Hyphomicrobiales bacterium
ACTGCACCAAAAGCAGAGGCTTCGCGAGGCAACTACGATAAGGAAATGGAGATCGCCTTTTGGAATGCGATCAAGGATAGCAAGTCGCCCGATCTGTTGCAGACCTATGTTGACCGTTTTCCCCACGGCACATTCGCAGGCCTCGCCCGCGCATTGATGAATCAGGCGGAGAAGGAGAAGGCGGCCAATCAGGACGTAGCGCGCAGAGACGATGAGCTGAAGCGCGCGGAAGAGGCCAAATTGGCGGCCGAGCAGCAGAAGCGCGACGCGGAACGAAAGACGGCTGAAGCCAAGCTTACTGCCGAACTGCGCAAGGCACAGGAGGATGCCAAGAAAGCACGCGAAGCGCTGCTGGTGGCCGAAAAGGAGCGCGAGATTGCCGTGAAGTCAGCCGATGCGGCTCGCAAGGTACAGCAAGACGCGCAAAAGTCAGCACAAACGATTGTCGCGTCAATTCCAGTTGAGTCTGGTCCTGTCGATGACACCGCGCTGGTTCGTGGCATTCAGCGCGAACTATCACGCGTCGGCTGCAATGCGGGCAAGGAAGACGGCAAATGGGGTGCGGCCATTGCGGGCGCAATTGAAAAGTACCATCGCGCCAAGAGGTCGGCGCTCCCGTCCGGCGCCCCATCCAATGAGATGCTGGCGGCCCTGGCCGCGGAGAAAAGTCGCGTTTGCCCGCTGCAATGTGATGCAGACGAACGCGAGGTGGGCGGACGGTGTGTTGCGAAGGTCGCGCAAAGACCGAAACCTCAAGAAAATGCTCCAGCGCGCGCCGCGCCAGCAAGAAATCCTGAGGTGTGTGCCACGTGGCAAAGGTGCATGAGTATTGAGATCGTGCACAATCAGCACAAGTGCGGTTACCGTCCAGGTGGATGCTGACGCTTTAAGCCGAGGGCAGTCTGACGCTGGCCACGCACGTCTACTTCGCCTGCGCCGACGAGACCCCTGCATAGCGACCCATCGTCATTGCAAGCCCCTCTTTTGCCTTTCTCTGTTGTGACCTAACACCTCGGCGATTGACCACCAGTCA
>CADEFX010000096.1:1043-16812 GCA_902826715.1 uncultured Hyphomicrobiales bacterium
TTGACCTCGTTCCATTGCTGAACCAGGAGCCGGATCGCTTAGTTCGTGGAAGACCTAGTCGGAGGTGTCTTTGTCCGCTATGCGCCGCTCTAAGATCGCCACAAGATCTTGGTGGATCGGAACGTCCCGGACGAACAGTGCTGCTTCCATGCGATTGGTTCATTGCGCAGGGACCATCTCCCATACGTGGAATACGCCGTTCTGTACCTCTTGTCTCCCGCCCTTCTTCCCCCGTCCTTCCACCGAAAACAATGCGCACAACTGCACGGGATTATTCAACTCCAGTGTGACTTTGCCGGTCCCTGAAAACTGCCCGTCCGTCTCGGCCGAAGATGCCAGCAAAAAGCCGCTGGATGACCTGCCTACGCACAGCCGGCACGATTTGGAGTGCGCCCTCGCGGCAGTGCCTTCCTCTGAAGCCAGGCTGGCCTGATCTCCACATTCGTTGCCTGGCCCGGAGAGTGGCTTTTGACTTTTCCCTGTTCGTTTCTCTGCTTTGAACTTCATCATTGCCTTGTTCGGCGATGGCAATGTGATTGAGGGGTGCGCTTGCCCATGCACAATCACATCTATCTCCAACAGGCTATTGGTTGTTCGCTCGATATCGAAGTGCTTGGTGACGCCTTTCTTCATTGTCCCAAGCACGCCTCCCTTTCCTTGAACCCTTCCGCCAAGCGCTCTGATCTCATACTCGACCGTTTCAGGAGCCTGAGAGATTGGGGTCCAGTTAACAGGCAAGTCGAAGTTCTGACCGGCGAAAGCGGCGTCGGGGAGGGCAATGCGGATGCTTTTTGCGGCCACGCAATCCTTGAACATTTCCGCGCCCGTCTTTGCGAGGGCGGTCCGGACGAGGCTCAAGCGAACGTCTTCACTGAACGCAAAGCCGCTGGACCTGAGCATAAAATCGGACAGCGCCCTGGCTTCGTCATACTGCAGCGTCGAGGGCACGCCATAGATAGCGGCGCTTCCCTCGAAATCCCTCTTCTTCTGTTCTGCTTTGTCCTGCCTCGCGAGGGAGAAGCCAGCATGCCTGACGACATCTGAGAAATTGATCTTTTCCACATCCTGGAAGGTGAAGTCGCGAACGCTGCACGCCTGGCCCGATGACGGTACCGCATGCACCCCACATGCCAGTGCCAGAACGAGCGGTATTGTCCTCCGTGTTACACGTGTCATCACGGCTATTTTCTCCGCAGAATTGCGGCTCATCTGGGGCCACAATGAACACGATGCGCATTACATAGTTCGCGTCAAGGGAGCGGCGATCCTGCGTGCGGTCGTGACGCTGCTGCATTTTTTTCGGCTTGAGAGCCGAGCCGGCCGTGTATCATTCATGGCAGGCCGGAGCGGATGCCAACGAAGATCCCTAAAACAAGCTCCTGCGCCATTGCCCCAGGGAGCCTCATTCATGCGCAAACTCATTGCCGTTGCCCTTGCCGCTTTTCTCGCGCATCCGATCGCCGTCGCGCAGGCGCAATCCTATCCGACCAAGCCAATCAGGTTCGTACTTCCGTTCGGTCCGGGCTCGGCCAGTGATACGCTCGCGCGCATCGCCGGCCAGGAGTTGGGACAGGCCATCGGCCAGCCCATCGTCATCGTCAACAAGCCCGGCGCCGATGGTGCTTTGGCCGCCATCGAGGTGAAACGTGCCGCGCCCGACGGCTACACATTCTTGTTCGGCACCAACAGTCCGCTCGGCGTCGTTCCGCATATTCGCAAGGAGCCGCCGTATGATGTCGTCACCGACTTTACGCCGGTCACCTACCTCGGGGACAACTCCTTCTTCATTGTCGTGCACCCGTCGGTGCCGGCCCATTCGATCGCCGAACTGATTGCTTACGCCAAGGCCAATCCGAAGAAGCTGAACTACGCCTCGGGCAACACGTACGCCATCGTCGCCACGGCCATCTTCGCTGCCAACGCCGGCATCGACATCGTGCACGTCCCCTACAAATCGGAACCTGAGGCGATCAACGATGTGCTGTCGGGCCAGGTGCATATCATCAACGCTACGTCGACGACGATCGCGCAGCATGTGAAGGCCGGCAAACTTCGGGCGCTGGTTGCGACGTTTCACGAGCGCAGCGCGGTGTTGCCCGACGTTCCTTCGATCGTAGAGACCGGTTTGCCGCGATTTCCTTTCAGTCCATGGTTCGTCCTGGTTGGCCCGGCAGGCGTGCCGCCCGAGATTGTCGCGCGCATGAACAAGGAGATGGTCGCCGTTCTCGCCAATCCCAACGTCCGCGATCAGATGATGAAGCAGGGCTTCACGCCCAAATCCTCGACGCCGGAAGAGGCGGCCGCCTTCATCAAGGCACAGATCCCTGTCTGGAAGGACGTGCTGAAGACGACCGGCATCGAGGCACAATAAACAATCAGAGGTTGGAAAAGACGCTGATCACGCGCAACGCGCGAGAGCTATTTTGTAAAACCCCTATTATTCGCTTTGACAGTACTCGACGGCATATGGTCGACCCACGACCGTGGGCCAGTTCCTTGCTCCGCCTGCATTTTTTCGGTTTCCGCGCTCGATGTGCGTAGCAATCGCCCGCGTTTCCGCGGTATGTCTGTCCGTAGGCACCATAATGGGTTAGGACGGCATGTTTCGCACGACAGGCGATCATACGATCGCTGCATCGAATTTCATTGAATTTTCAACAACGAAGAACACTGTTAATCGCACGATATGAGTTTACCTCCAGCCGAGCGCTTGACGCGAGATGACTGGATCGCCGCCGCCCGCAAAGCCTTGATCAAGGGTGGCGTCGCGGCCATCAAGGTGGATCATCTCGCACGCCAGATTGGCGTCACCCGTGGCAGTTTTTACTGGCACTTCAGGGACCGCGACGAGCTGTTGAAATCGGTGCTGCAGGCATGGAAGCAGTCCGATCCCTTTCGGCGCGTGATGCAGCAGCATGCGGGCAAACCCGTGTATCAGCTCGCCGAGTTCTTCTGCATCTGGTTGCGACCCGCCGAATTCGATCCAGACCATGATTCCGCCGTGCGGGATTGGGCGCGGGTTTCCGCCGCCGCCGCGCAGCTGGTTCGCCAGGTCGACGAAACGCGTCTCGACATCCTCAGAACATTGTTCCAAGCGCTCGGGCTTCCCAAGCTCGAGGCCGATATCCGCGCACGCGTGATGTACTATCATCAGGTCGGCTACTACGCACTGCGCATCCGCGAAACCATGGACTATCGACGCTCGGTGTTTCCAACCTACTTCAAGGTTCTCGTCGGCGTGCCGTTTCCGCGCGAATATCTGGACGACAACGGCGCCCTCGCGGTGTCCGCAACGCGCCCGGCACGGCGCGCGTCCGGCTGATCGACCTCACCACGCGCGCTCATCCTCGCGGCGCTTTCCCGCCCGAGGCTTTCAGAAAATCCCGGGCATTCGCGAGCCCGTTGACCTAAGCGCTGTTTGATGGGCTGGCGAATGCCCGAGCGCGCCGCCTCCGGACCCCGCATCGGCGCTCCGCTGGTCTGGCGCCCAGCCGCGCGGGGTGATCGGACAACGGCACCCGGACCATGACGAGAAGCACGCCGCTGCAGATGGCCACCCTCGATCCGGGATGCGATGAGGATACCGGCTTGCCCCTCAAGCGGGGATTACTTTTTCTCCTGCGGACACGCCAGCGTCATGTGTGAGGACGGCGTCGCGGATGAACCCCGTTCCCCAACGTCACCCCGGCGCAGGCCGCACGCGGCTCTTTACCCAAAATGCTTGCTCAGCTTCAGCGCCTGCCCCTGGTAATTGCTGCCCACGTCGCGCCCATACAGAATATCCGGCACCTCGGTCATGCGCTCGTAGACGAGGCGGCCGATGATCTGGCCGTCGTCGAGAATGAACGGCACCTTGTGGCTGCGCACCTCCAGCACCACACGCGCGCCTGAGCCGCCGGCCGCCGCGTGGCCGAAGCCCGGGTCCATGAAGCCCGCGTAGTGCACGCGAAATTCGCCCACCAGCGGATTGAACGGCATCATCTCGGCCGCGTGCGTCGGCGGAACGTGCACGGCTTCCTTCGAGGCCAGGATGTAGAACTGGTCGGGATCGAGCACGAGCCGCTTGGCGCCGCGTACGCTGATCGGCTCCCAGTAGTCGAGCGTCGCGCACGCGCCCACCGCATCGACGTCGACAACGCCCGTGTGCCGCTTGGCGCGATAGCCGACGAGCCCGTCCTTGCCGCCGACGAGATCGACCGACAGCGCGACGCCGCCGTGAATGTCGGCGTCGCCCGAGACGAGTTGCTGCGTTGCCTGCAGCGCGGACAGCGCCACATCGCCCTCCACCGGGGCGCCGACGCGAAAGCGGATTTGACTCAGCATCGAGCCGCGCCGCACCACCACGGGAAAGGTCTGCGGGCAGATTTCCGCGTAGAGGCGGCCCTGGTAACCCGCAGGAATCGTATCGAACGACGTCACGCCGTCGGCGATGACGCGCGTGAACACGTCCAGCCGTCCGGTGGAGCTCTTGGGATTGGCAGCGGCGGAAATCTCCCGCGGCAGCGCGAGGCTTTCCAGCAGTGGCACAACGTAGACGCAACCCGTTTCCAGCACCGCGCCATGCGTAAGATCGATCGTGTGCAGCGACAGCTCCGACAGCTTCGACGCCACGTCGGTCTTGGGGCCGGGCAGAAAGCTCGCGCGCACGCGGTACGCGACCTCCGCCAGCCGCAGATCGAGGCTCGCGGGCTGGATCTGTCCCGGCGCCACCGCCATCGCGGGACGTATGTAGCGCGCGTCGATCAGCCCCCGGATCGCCTGCGACGGCAGCACGCCGGATTGCGTCGCGTCGCTCGCCTTCTTCGTTTGCGTCTTCGCCATGCCGGTCCTCTCACACTCGTGTCATCCCGGCCGAGCGAAGCGAGGAGCCGGGATCCAGGGGCGACAACTACCGGAGGCTGCCGCATGTGATCCTAGGTCCCGGGTCGCGCGCGGGAGCGATGTCATTGCCCTCGTCGGTGCGCGGGCCCGCGCTTGCCCGGGATGACACGTATCGCAGCACTAGCCCATACCCCCATTGACGCCAAGGCCGCGCATGCGCTAATCCCCGTTGTGAACTCGTGGTGATTTGGCCGGCCGGCTTGCAGCCACGTTAAATAAGTCGCTAAAAGGGCCGCGCGGACCCGGTCACGGGCGCCCGGCTTGCGGCGTCAGCGAGCCGGGTATTTTTATGCCGTGCGCCTGCGTTCCAGGCTCGGCGAGGGAGACCGCGCATGACGACCAAGCCGACACCGAATCCAAACGACTGGCAACCCGAGACGCGCCTCATCCATGGCGGCACCGTCCGCTCGCCGTTCGGTGAAACCTCCGAAGCCCTGTATCTGACGCAGAGCTACGTCTACCAGACCGCCGAGCAGGCCGAGGCGCGCTTCAAGGATGAGGACCCCGGCTATATCTACTCGCGCTTCTCCAATCCGACGGTTGGCATGTTCGAGGAGCGCATGCGCCTCCTCGAAGGCGCGGAGGCCTGCCGTGCCACCGCCACCGGCATGGCCGCCGTCACGTCGGCGCTGCTGTCCTACCTGCGGGCGGGCGACCACATCGTCGCGGCGCGCGCGCTGTTCGGCTCCTGCCGCTACGTCGTCGAAGAGCTGTGTCCGCGCTTCGGCATCACGTGCACGCTGATCGACGGACGCGATATCGGTGCCTGGGAAACGGCCGTGAAGTCCAACACCAAGGCCTTCTTCTTCGAGACGCCGGCCAACCCGACGCTCGATCTCGTCGACATCGCGGCCGTGTCGCGCATCGCCAAGCGTGCCGGCGCGCTGGTGTTCGTGGACAACGTCTTCGCCACGCCAATCCTGCAGAAGCCGCTGGCACACGGCGCGGATGTGGTCATCTACTCCGCCACCAAGCACATCGACGGCCAGGGCCGCTGCCTCGGCGGCGTGGTGCTCTGCTCGGAGAAGTTTCTCAAGGACCACCTGCACACCTTCCTGCGCCAGACCGGTCCGAGCCTCGCTCCCTTCAACGCCTGGGTCATGCTCAAGGGCCTTGAGACGCTGCCCCTGCGCGTGCGCGCCCAATGCGACACGGCCGCCAAAGTCGCCGATCACCTGCGCAAGTCGCGCCATATCAAGCGCGTCATGTTCTGCGGCAGCCCCGATCATCCGCAGGCGGCGCTGGCCGCCCGGCAGATGACCGGCAGCGGCCAGGTGGTGACGTTCGAGGTCGACGGCGGCAAAGCCGAAGCCTTCCGTTTCGTCAACGCCCTGCAGATCGTGCTCATCTCCAACAACCTCGGTGACACCAAGAGCATCATCACGCATCCGGCCACGACGACGCACCAGCGGTTGAAACCCGAGGCTCGGGCGGAACTCGGCATCAGCGACGGCATGCTGCGGCTGTCTGCGGGACTGGAGGCGTTCGAAGATCTGGCGCGTGATCTTGACCGCGGTCTGGCAGCGATCTAGCAACGTAGGACAAGAAACGCCGCATTGGAGCGCTGCCCATGTACGAATCGATCACGCATGGCATCCGTATCAAGGTCGAGCCCCAGTACGTCGAGGAGCAGTCCTCGCCCGATGACAGCTATTTCTTCTGGGCCTACACCATCGAGATCGCCAATCAGAGCGATGCCGTCGTGCAGCTCAAGACGCGCCACTGGCGCATCACCGATGCCCACGGCAAGACGGAGGAAGTGCGGGGGCCGGGCGTCGTAGGAAAAACACCTGTGCTCGATCCGGGCGGGTCTTTCACCTATACCTCGGGTTGCCCTTTGGGCACGGCATCGGGCATCATGGTGGGGTCTTACCAAATGCAGCTTCAGGATGGCAGCCTGATCGATGTGGCGGTTCCCGCGTTCTCGCTCGACAGCCCATTCGTCATCCGGAGCGTGAACTAGGAACACAGTATGAGCGGCACCACCGCTACCGCCAAAGACATCCTCGCCAAACTCGTTGCCTTCGATACCACCAGTTCCAAGAGCAATCTGGCTTGTGCCGGTTACGTCCGCGACTATCTCGCGACCCACGGTGTCAAGGCACAATTGCTTCCCGCCGATGACGGCATTCATGCCAACCTCTTTGCGACAATCGGACCCGAGGTGGACGGCGGCGTTGGCCTGTCGGGGCACATGGACGTCGTGCCTGTCACTGGACAGGCCTGGGATACCGATCCGTTCACGCTGATCGAACGCGACGGAAGGCTGTACGGCCGCGGCGCCTGCGATATGAAGGGTTACCTTGCTTGCATCATGGCGATGGTGCCGGACTTCAAGAAGCGAAAGCTCAAAGTCCCGCTGCACGTCGTGTTCTCCTACGACGAGGAGGTCGGTTGCACCGGCGTCAAGCCCATGATCGCCGAGTTCGGCGCGACGCTGCCGAAGCCGCGCCTGATTCTCGTCGGTGAGCCCACCAACATGAGCGTGGTCGACGCCCACAAGGGCGGCTACCGTTTTCGCACGCAGGTCACGGGCAAGGACGCACATTCCAGCAAGCCGCAGCTCGGCGTCAGCGCCGTCTCCATCGCCGGCGCGTTGATCTCCGAGCTGGCCCGCATCGAACAGCGGTTGAAAACGGAGAAAACATCGGCGCGTTTCGATCCGCCGTACAACTCGCTCACGGTGAGCATGATCGAAGGCGGCCTGGCGCAGAACGTCATTCCGCCGTCGTGCACCTTCTACTGGAGCATGCGCGTGCTGCCGGGCTTCGACGCCCTCGGCATCAAGCGGGAACTCGATGCGTTCTCGGCAAAGCTGCTGCCGGAAATGCGCGCCGTCTGGCCCGACTGCAACATCGTGACGGAGAACATCGGCTTTCTTCCGCCGTTCTCGTCTGCCGGCGACGCGGAGGCGACGTCGCTGGCTCTCAGTCTCATGGGCCAGAACGAGACGTTCGCGGTGCCTTACGGTACGGAAGCCACGCACTTCCAGGCGGCCGGATGCTCGTCCGTTGTGTGCGGGCCTGGCAACATCGCCCAGGCCCACCAACCCAACGAGTATGTCGAGATCTTGGAACTCGACAAATGCATCGCCTACCTCGGCCGCGTCGCCGATTGGGCAGAGGCCCGCTGAAGATACAAGCGGCCTAGCCCACCTCGCCCGGCTCGAACCGGTACTTCGTCGAGCAGAACTCACACGTTACGGTGACGCCGCCGTCGGGTTCGCGCATCTCGGCAATGTCTTGGGCTGAGAAGCCCTTGAGAAAGCCTTCGATGCGTCCGCGATTGCATCGGCATTGCGAGCGGATGGGAACGGCCGGGGTCACGCGCACGCCTTGCTCGTGAACCAGCCGCAGAAGCAGCCGCTCCGGCGTCAGTGCCGGATCGAGCAGCTCCAGATCTTCCACAGTCGAGGCGAGCAGGCGCACGCGCACCCAATCGTCATCCTCCTCGCCGTGGAGGCGCGCATCGCGCTCCTCGGGCGTCTCGTCGGCGCGGGGCTCGCCGCCGGCCGACGGCACGTGCTGCACGATGAGACCGCCGGCGCGCCACCGCCACATCTGCTTGCCCGCCGCGTCGCGGCCGATGAAGTGGCGCGCAACGGCCAGCCGGATGAACGTGGGCAGTTGCTCCGACTGACGGAAATACGTAAGCGCCGCATCCGTCAGCGTACCGCCCTCGAGCGCAACGATGCCCTGATGGCTCACCTGCTCTCCGCCCGGATCGATCGTCATGGCCATGCGGCCCCGGCCCAGCAGTTGTCCCTGCTCGATCTTGCCGTTTGCTTGCGCCAGACGCTCGGCGTTAAAGCTCGCGTAGCCCCGGAGTTTGCCCGGAGCATCGTAGTGCGCGACGAGGAAGCCCAGCGGACCGTCGGTCTTGGTCTGAAGGATCAGCCGGCCGTCATCTTTCAGCGGATTGCCGAGCAATGCCGTCAACGCCAGGGCCTGGCCCAGGGCCTCGCTCACTGGCGCTGGATAGTCGTGTGCCGTCAGCGCCGTATCGACCGACGCGCCCAGCCGGACGATGCGTCCGGAAACGCGTGAGCGCACGGTGCCGAAGGGCAGCACGAGATCGTCAGGCACGTCATGTGTGACGCCGATATTCGATGCAGTCATTACCATGGGGTGTCCAGCTAATGCTTTGATTATTCGTAATTAATCGACATCCAAGGCGCGCCGATGCTAGCAGCGTTCGCTGCCAGCGTCTACGCGGTTCCGTCCGCGTATGGAGGGGATTCACCGCCGATATATAGGCACTGCGTGCCCGTCGCCAAAGATTGGCACCGGTCGGCTCATTGATGGCTGCGCCATGGCGCGTGCGTGAATTGCCGATGAATGCTTCCGTCACCGCCGGTTCAAGGTCGCGCGTGCATATTGGCCCGACGCCGTGGGACATGGAGGAAAGCATGCCTCGCACGTTGTCAGTTCTGCTTGGATTGTGCGTTGCCGCCGCTCTGCTTGCACCAACCGGTGCCTCAGCCGTACCCCTACCCGCGGGAGCGGCGAAAATCGCCGAAGGCACGTCGGCGATCGAAAAGACGCAGTATCGCCGGCACCACCATCACTGGCGTCATCACCACCCTCATCGCTGGCATCGCTACACTGACTACCGTCCGGCCGGCTATGGCCGCTGCCGCGCGTGGCGGCATGAGTGCGCCAGCCGCTGGGGTTGGGGTGGCCATGGCTACAGCCGTTGCCTGTGGCGGCACGGCTGCTGAATTGGGCGCACGACGGGCTGCCGCACGTCATCGCGCCCGGCTTGGCTTCGCGGAAGCAATATGCGTCCGCGGGCCAAGCGTCTTTTTGAGTCGCTCGAGCTGACGCTCAATCGACGCCCAGGCACCAGGCCAGAATGGCCTTCTGCGCGTGCAGCCGGTTCTCCGCCTCGTCGAACACCACCGACTGCGGGCCGTCGATCACCGAGCCGGAGACCTCCAGTCCGCGATAGGCCGGCAGGCAGTGCATGAACACCGCGCCTTTGGCCGCTTTGGCCATCAGGCGGTCATCGACTGCGTAAGGTGACAGGAGTTGCTTGCGCCGCGTCTCGTCGGTCTGGCCCATGGAGATCCACGTGTCCGTGACCACGCAATCGGCGCCCCTGACGGCTACGTCGGCCTCGTCGGTCAGCTCTACGTCACCGCCTTCGCGCTTGACCCACTCCAGAAGGCTGGTTTCCGGGTTGAGCTGGGGCGGGCAGGCAATCTTGAGCTTGAAGCCGAGGCGGACGGCCGCGTGCACCCAGGAGGCCGCCACGTTGTTGCCGTCGCCGACCCAGGCCACGGTCTTGCCGGCGACCGGACCTTTGCCCTCCTCGAACGTCATGATGTCGGCGATGATCTGACAGGGGTGGCTGCGTTCCGTCAGTCCGTTGATGACGGGCACGCTTGCGTTGTCAGCCAACTCCGTCAGCGTCGCGTGCTTGTTGGCCCGGATCATGATGGCGTCGGCGTAGCGTGACAGCACCTTGGCCGTGTCGGACACGGGCTCGCCGCGACCCGTCTGCAGGTCCGTATGATTGAGGGCAATGGTCTGCCCGCCGAGCTGGCGCATTGCCACGTCGAACGACACGCGCGTCCGGGTCGACGGCTTTTCGAAGATCATCACGAGAATCGCATCTTCGATCCCGGCCGGCCGCAATTCGGCAGGCGGCCGTTTGCCCGCGCGCTTCATGATGTGCGCCATGTCGACGATACGGCGCAGCGTCTTGCTGTCGAACGCGTCGATGTCCAGGAAATGCCTCAGGGTGCCGCTGGCGGCACCCTTCTTCGGAGATCTTTTCAGCACGGCACTACACTGCGGTTTTTGCGACAACCTTGAGCGCACGCGACAGGCGCGCGACGGCTTCGCCGAGATCCTCGTCGGAGATGTTGAGGGGCGGCATCAGGCGTACGACGTTGTCGCCGGCGCCGACCGTCAGCAGTTTTTCGCCCATGCACGCCTTGACGACATCGGCGGCCGGCGGCTTGACGCGAAGTCCCGTCAGCAGGCCTTCGCCGCGCACTTCCTCGATGACGTCCGGGTGCTCATCCTTGAGTCCCGCCAGCAATTGCTTGAAGCGCAGCCCTTTGGCCGCCACGCCGTCAAGGAAACCGGGCTCCGTCATGGCGTCGAGTACTGCGTTGGCAACGGCCATCGCCAGCGGATTGCCGCCGAATGTCGAGCCGTGCGTGCCCGGCACCATGCCCTTGGCCGCTTCCTCCGTGGCGAGGAATGCACCCACCGGGAAGCCACCGCCGATCGCCTTGGCGATCGCCATCACGTCCGGCGTAATGCCGGCCCGCTCGTAGGCCCACATTTTACCGGTGCGGCCCATGCCGCACTGGACCTCGTCGAACACCAGCAGCAGCCCATGCTGGTCGCAAAGAGCCCGCAAGCCGCGCAGAAACTCCGTCGACCCGACGCGGATGCCGCCTTCTGCCTGGATCGGCTCGAGCATGATGCCCGCCGTCTCGGGGCCGATCGCTTTCTCGACCGCAGCCAAATCCCCGATCTGGTCGATGAGGTCGAAGCCGGGTGCGCGCTCGCCGAAGCCTTCCAGATACTTGTCGTTGCCGGCCGAGGCGAGCGTTGCCAACGTCCGGCCGTGGAAGGCACTCTTGAAGGTGATGAGGCGCCAGCGCTCAGGATTGCCGTTGGCGAAGTGATAGCGTCGCGCCAACTTGATCGCGCCCTCGCACGCTTCGGCGCCGGAATTGCACATGAATACCTTGTCGGCGAAGGTCAGGGCGCACAGCCGCTCGGCCAGCTTCTCCTGCTCCTTCACGCGATAGAGATTCGACGTATGCCACAGCTTGCCGGCCTGCTCCGTCAACGCGGCCACGAGCTTTGGGTGTGCGTGACCCAACGCGTTGACGGCAATGCCGCTCGCCAGATCCAGATAGCGGTCGCCGGTCGTCGAGATCAGCCACGAGCCCTCGCCTCGCTCGAACACCACGTCCTGGCGCGCATACGTGCCCATCACGGCTGGGGACGGCCCGGAGGTCTTGGCGGACGAGGTCTTCTTGGCAGAGGTCGCGGTCATGGCGGCCATCCCTCTTCGCTGGGTGCCGAACGAAAAAAAGCCGCCTTCGGTGGCGGCCGGTTACGGTGCAAGGGATAAGCCCGCTGCGACTTTCTGTCAATCATTGCAACTTGGCGTAACCGATGATTCATCCTGGCAAGCCCTTTGGCCTGCCGGATGCCACGGCGCGGACAGTCGCTATGCATTGCGCTACGCCGTTTCACGAGCTGTTTACCCGCGCCCGATACGAGGGCTAGGCCAGCGTGACGGGTGGCATATGTACAAAGTACTGAGCTGCTTGACCGAGCAGCATGACTATCGCCTCGTGCTGCTGGCAGTCATCATCTGCGCGGCCACCTCTCTCACATCTTTCAGCACCTATTCGCGCGCGGTTCAGGGTCAGGGGCTGAGCAGGTTGGGTTGGCTCTTTCTGACCGGCCTGTCGACCGGTAGCGGAATATGGGCCACCCATTTCGTGGCCATGCTGTCCTACCATGCAGGTCTGCCCACCGCCTATGATCCCCTCATCACGGCCGTCTCGCTCCTGGTGGCCGTCGGCGCCACGACATTCGGCTATTTCGTCTGCTCCCACGGCGCGCGGCTCGATGCTGGCGTGGGCGGAGCCCTCATCGGCATAGGCATAGGCGTCATGCACTTCACGGGCATGCGCGCGCTCATCGTGCCCGGCACTATGGTTTGGGATATCCCGCTCGTCGCCGCGGCGCTCGTCGTTGGCGCGATGTTCGGCGCCGCCTCCGTGCTGGCTTTTCACCGCGACCAGAACCTGCGCGGCATCGTCACCGCATCGGGTTTCTTCACGCTGGGGATCTGCGGCCTCCATTTCACGGCCATGGGCGCTGCCGTGGTCACTCCCGATCCCACCATCGTGGTCGAAGATTTTGGTGCCGACGCTCCGATGATGGCCGTCGCCATCGCGGTCATCACCGTGCTGGTGCTGCTGGCCGGGCTGGCAGCGGCCTTGATCGACCGCCAGAGGAGTCAGGACAGTGTCGACAGCATTCGCGAGCTCGTGGATGCGGCCAGCGAGGGGATCGTCATCGCCGACGACGGCGTGATCGTGAAGGCCAATCGCCGCGTGTCCGAGTTGAGCGGACGGTCCGTGGACGCTCTCATCGGCCTGCGCATCGTGGGCGACCTGCTCGACGACCATGCCAGGCGACCGCCCAAGGGTGGCTTGATAACGGCGGAGACCTCGCTCAAGGCCGTCGGTGGAATGCTCATTCCTGTCGAGATCGTCTGCCAGCCCTTTCGCGCCAAGGTGCGCGGCAACGAGGTCTACGCCATCCGCGATCTCACGGAACGGCACCACAACGAACGCAAGATCGCACACATGGCGTGCCATGATGCGCTCACCGATCTGCCCAACCGCAGCGTGTTGTGGGACCGCTTGGAGCAGTCCCTCGAGCGCGTCGCGAGCGGTGAAGTTCTGGCCGTGATCTGCCTGGACCTCGACAGGTTCAAGGAGGTCAACGATACGCTCGGGCATCATGTGGGAGATTCCGTGTTGAAGATCGTCGCCGAGCGGCTGCGTGGCTGCGTTCGGTCGACCGATACGATTGCGCGGCTCGGTGGCGACGAATTCGCCGTGCTGCAGAGCCATGCGCCTCAGCCGGTCGCGGCAACCTCGCTGGCGACGCGAATCATCGAGACGCTGAGCGAGCCCTATCGTGTCGACGACCACCAGATCATCATCAGTGCAAGCGTTGGTATTGCGCTTTCGCCGAACGATTCAGTCGCCGCCGGACAGCTTCTTCAGAGCGCCGACATGGCCCTCTACTGCGCCAAGCACGAAGGCCGTGCGACTTATCGCTTCTTCGAGCCGGAGATGGATATGCGCATGCGGGCACGGCGCGCCCTGGAATTGGAGCTGCGCAATGCGCTGCCCAACGGCGAGTTCGAGCTCTACTACCAGCCGATCATCAATTTGGCGCACAACCACGTCTCGGGTTTCGAGGCGCTCATTCGCTGGAACCATCCCGAGCGCGGCCTCGTTGCGCCAGCAGAGTTCATTCCGTTGGCGGAGGAAACGGGCCTCGTCATTGCGATCGGAGAGTGGGTGCTGCGGGAGGCTTGCATTGAAGCGTCCACGTGGGCCGGCAATCTGAAAATTGCGGTCAACCTTTCGCCTCGCCAGTTCAGGAGCAAGACCCTCTTTGACGCGGTGCTCGGCGCAATCGCGAGCTCCGGATTGGCGCCGGACAGGCTTGAGCTCGAGATCACCGAGACGGTCCTGCTGAAGGACACGGATGCAGCAATCGATGTGTTGCGGCGGCTTCAGGCCAGCGGAGTCCGCATCGCGCTCGACGATTTCGGCACCGGTTATTCTTCGCTCAGTCATCTACGGAGCTTTCCCTTCAACAAGATCAAGATCGATCGCTCGTTCGTGGATGGCTTGGCGCAGGACAACCGGGAGGCGCTGGCCATCGTTCGTGCCGTATCGCAGATCGGTGCAAGCCTCGGCGTGTGCACCACGGCGGAGGGCGTGGAAACCGCGCGGCAGCTCGATGCCATCCGGGCGGAGGGATGCACTGAGGTGCAGGGCTTTTTCTTCAGCCCCGCAAAGCCGGCGCGCGAAATCGGAAAGCTTCTTTCGGACCAGGTTGCCGCCTGACACGGTGCGGCTGGCGCCAGCAGCACCGTGTTCGCGATGCAACTGTCTCGCATCTCCGCACTGCCAGTGTTCGTGGGCGCTAATTTGGCTTGTGGCGATTCGGCCACGTGTCCCAGGCGATGCGCGTGCCAGCGCTCGCACCGCCTTGTGGGACCAAGACTAGCCATTGTAGGTTCTGCGGCGTCAGGGCGCTTCCAGCTGCGGTCCGTGTTTCGACCGTCTTGTCCTGATGTTGCAGCGTTTTTTCTTGGTCGCTGCAAATCGTTGCGTCGACGCTGTGTGTGCGCCTCCCGGGTGCCTGCGTCTTCAAGTCTTCGCGTAATCCTCAGTCAGCGTATGTGCCTGGTCAGACCCAGCGTCTGACGTTTGAGCGCGTTTTCGCGCGTTCGCGTCAGCTCCGTGTCCGGCTGGAAGGTTGGATTCTGCCATTTGGCAAGCCCGTACCGAGGTGTTGCATGGAGACGACTATGGGTTGGAATGACGAGCGCGTCGAGCTGCTCAAGAAACTTTGGACGGAAGGCCTGAGCGCCAGCCAGATCGCGGGCCGCCTCGGACAGGTGACGCGCAATGCGGTGATCGGCAAGGTCCATCGCCTTGGCCTGTCCGGCCGCGCCACGACGTCACGCATGAAAAGCCACCGGCCGCGGCCGCGTGCGGCAACGGCCAAGCGCCTTGCCAAGCCGCGTTTCGCCCAGGTCGGCAATACCGCGCTGCGTGCGCTCTATCAAGCCGACACCGAGCCATATGTGCCACCCGTCGAGGAGCTGGTCATCCCCCTCGCCGAGCGCAAGAGCATCGAGACGCTCCTGGAGTGCGACTGCCGGTGGCCGATCGGAGATCCTCAAGAGGCCGAGTTCCATTTTTGCGCAAAGAAGAAGGTGGCAGGCCTGCCGTACTGCGAATTCCACGCCCGGCGCGCCTTCCAGCCGCCGCAGCCACGCCGCCGCGATCGCGATCACGCCGATCCGACTGTGGTGCCGGTCGTCGCGACCAAGGAGACAGCCAGCGCCTGATGGGCGTTGGCGCAAGAAGCGCTTCATCGCAGAGGGTTTCGGCGATGAGGCAGCGGGGGGAGAAGACCGGAAGCACGGGGGCGGCTTCCGGTCTTCTCATTTTTTTCTCGCGGTTGGCGTATGCTGCTCGGTTCGTGCCGGAGCAACGAGTGACGTCCCATGGCCAAAACCGAAAAGTCCAAGGCGAATGCCGGCGCGAAAGCCGGCGGCGGTCCGGCGTTCGATCTCGATGATCCGGAAC
>CADEFX010000097.1 GCA_902826715.1 uncultured Hyphomicrobiales bacterium
CGCCCGTGATCACTTCGATCCGCTGCAGCCGCGCCGGCTTGCTTTCGACCTTATGGTCGACACTATGGTTAAAACGATCGCGCCCCATCGGACGCGACCTTCACCGATCCACAACCGCACGGGTAGGTGATATCGGCGCAACGCTTACGCTCAACACGATGGAGCCACCGATTGTCGAGCGCGAGGCCGCATCCTACATGGAGTGGGACAAGCCCTGGCACGAGCATCGCTTGCCTGATGGAAGATCGCATTCGCACTCGTCTGGGCCAGCTTTCCGCCTACCTCGGCGACGCCGACTGGCTCGATGGTGCGTTCAGCGCCGGCGACCTGTTGATGGTGTCGGTGCTGCTCAGACTTAGGGCATCATCCGACATGCTGGAGGTCTATCCGAATGTTGTTTCGTTCGTGTCCCGTGCCGAAGCGCGGCCAGCTTACAGGCGCGCCTTTGAAGCCCAGCTGGCAGACTTCACGGCATCATCGACCTATTTGGGCAGTTTCCTAATAAAATTAAGTTCGGGCTATCCAATGAGTTCGATCGCGAGATCCCCGCCCGGTCGAATGTCCGGTTTCTACTAATCCTCATCGTTAGCTGCTCGCACGTTGCCGCACCTACTCAGGTCTCTTGTGGGTCAGCAACGTGAGTTCGTGGCCCTGCCGAGGTCGACCGCTTGACCCCCAGCAGCTGCCAGTCAGAGCCCGGACGCCGGCAATTTACGCTTCACATTCAATCTCGTAGGATGCGATGCACCGGGCGACTGTCAGCCCAGGGCCAGCAAGAGACTTTCCTGTCGGCGGCAGATTTCGTTGCGGCCGGGATAACAGCCTACATTCATTGACCGAAGTGTCCGAGCGGCAGCGGCGCATCAGCCTTGAGTGACTGAATAGCGATGCTGCTGCGTACGTCGCGCACGATGGGCAGTTCCAGAAGCTTGCCGACGAGAAATTGCTGATAGCGTTCCATGTCGGGCACCACGACCTCCAAAAAGTAGTCGGCCTCGCCAGCCACGAGATGGCATCCGACCGCTTCGGGCATAGCGGTTACGATATGCTCGAAGTCGAGCGCACTATCGTTGGCGTGGCGATCAATCTTCACTGCCAGGAAGACCGTGAGGCCAAGACCGACTCGGTTGCGATGTAGGATGGCACGATACCCGGCGATCACTCCTTCGTCAGCCAATCGTCGCACCCGCCGCAGGCACGGGGATGCGGAAAGTCCAACGCGGTCAGCCAACTCAATGTTGGTTAGTCGAGCGTCCGCCTGCAGTTCGGCGATGATCCGGCGATCAATGTCATCCAACCCCGGATTCGGCATAATTGCTTACTCTGTCCGACCTTGGAGGCGATTAATTGCGTTGACGCGCCCTCTTATAGCGCACTTCGCAAAGACGTGCCCCAGAATCTTGCGACATTGTGCATGCAGCCAATCAGAGGAACCGCCTGATGCCCGCCAACTCCGCCGTCATTCGCTACATAAACCCACCCGCTCTCGAACGGCCGCCCGGGTACTCCCACGTGGCCGATGTGCGCGGCAGCCGTCTGATCTTCATCGCAGGGCAGGCTGGTGTAGACGCCGCCGGTGCGGTTGTTGGCGGGGACGACATAGAAGCACAGGCCGAACAGGCTTTCCGCAATCTCTCGGTGGCGCTGGAAAGCGCAGGCTGCTCCGCCTCGAACTTGGTCAAACTGACCGTCTTCGTGCGCGACATGAGCAAGTTGGCAAACTATCGGCAGGCGCGTGATCGCTTCTTCAACTCAGTGACGCCTGCCGTTGCTCCGGCGGTCACCCTGGTCGAAGTTTCGCGCCTATACTCTGAGAGCCTGCTGATTGAGATTTAAGCAATAGCTGCAGCATAAGCTCAACCGGTCGCGAACGGAGCAACTGCAAACGACATCGCGGAGTTGCTGCACTTCAGCAACGGGTCAGCAGCGTGAGTTCGCGGCTCGGCCGAGGATGGCCGCTCGCCCAGCAGCAGCTGCCAATTGGGCGTCGTCTGGGCCACTTTCCGCTTCTACCTCAAGCGTGTAGCTTTCGGCGCGAGGGGCGCCTGGCAGCCTTGGGCCACAAGCGGAATAGCCGGCCGGCTCTTGCCGCTCGCCGATGACCTGGGCCCACGCGCCAGCGGCCTGATCGCGCATTGATGAACCTGGCTCACAGACACATGCCGTGTTCGCCACCTAATGGAAGATCAAAGAGCGCGTATTTGTTTGCGCATCAAGCCGGCGGTTGCCGTCGGCACAGAACGAGGACCTAAACCGATGCCTAACGCAACTGTCGAACACACACGGCGCAAGTTTCTCGCAGGCTCGGCGCTCGTTCTGTCAGGCGCAATTTTCGGAGTACCGGCAATGACACCCTCCAACGCCCTCGCCGCCGACTACACGCAGAATCCATTCACACTCGTCTATGACGGTGCCATCACCAAGAATGTGTCCGGCAAGGTGAACATCAACCCAGTCAAGTACAAGCTTAATGGCCTCGATATCGCCGCCAACGTCTACACACCGGCAAACTATGATTCGGGCCGCAAATACCCCGCAATCGTGGTCGCGCACCCGAACGGCGGCGTGAAGGAGCAGGTCGCGGGCCTCTATGCCCAGCATCTGGCGCAACAGGGCTACATCACGATCACCGCGGATGCCGCCTATCAGGGCGGGAGCGGCGGCGAGCCGCGCAACGTCGACAAGCCGGCATCCCGCATCGAGGACATCCACGGCATGGCGGACTTCATCTCCGGCTACCCAGGCGTCGATACCACGCGACTGGGACTGCTGGGCATCTGCGGCGGCGGCGGATACGCGTTGTCCGCGGCGAAAACCGACAAACGCTTCAAGTCGGTCGCGACGCTGAGCATGTTCAATTCGGGACGCGTCCGCCGCAATGGCTTTGCGGATTCGCAACTGGGAACGATCCAGCAGCGCCTGCGGCAGGTGTCTGACGCGCGCGCCCAGGAAATGTCGGGTGGAACAATCCTCTATGCGGGCGATGCTGACATGACAGATGCGCAGATCGCAGCGCTGCCCTTTGAAATGTACCGGCAGGGCTACGAGTATTACTGGCGGACGCACGCGCATCCCAATTCGACCTTCAGGTACACCATGAGCAGCTTGCTCGACCTGATGCGTTGGGATGCCACCGACCAGATCGAACTCATCGACCAGCCGCTGTTGATGATCGCCGGCAGCAAGGCTGACAGTCTGTACATGACCGAAGAAGCGTTTCCCAAGGCCACCGGTACGCAGGACAAAGAGCTGTTCAGGATCGACGGCGCGACGCACATCGAGACCTATTGGGTTCCCAAGTACGTGGACGCCGCGATGGGCAAGCTGAAGCCGTTCTTTGCCCGCACCCTTGCGTTCGTCCGCTCATAACCTGTCGCTCATAAAACTGTTCGCGCAGAGGACCGTGATGATGACGAGACGCCAAAGCCTCGCCGGCATTCTGACGCTGGGCGTCGGCGCGGTAAGACTGGGCCAGAACGCAACAGCCCAGCCGGCCGCGGCACGTCGCGTGCTCGTCGCGTTCTTCACCCGCAGCGGCAATACAATGCTTATTGCAGGCAAGGTGCGCCGCGACCTTGGTGCCGATATGTTCGAGATCCAGCCCTCCGCGCCCTACCCGGAGGACTATGACGCCACCGTTGCCCAAGCCGAGCGGGAGAAGCAGGCGGGCTACGAGCCGCCGCTCAAAGACAACGTTGCAGAGATCGGTGCCTACAGCACGGTGTATCTCGGCTTTCCGGTCTGGGGATCGACGGCCCCCACCGTCATCAAGTCATTCCTCTCCAAGCACGATCTGGCGGGCAAGGACTTGGTGCCGCTGATCACGCATGGCGGTTACGGCGCTGGCGACAGTCTTGCCGTGCTGCGCCGCATGGCTCCCAAGGCCCGTGTCCGCAGGCCGTTCGTCATCCGCATGGATCAGGAACGAGCGATCCTCAGGGAGCTGACCGGCTCGCTGCAAACAAGCGAAGCGCGCAAGTGAGGCTTAGCTGCGATGCCGCAGTGCCTCGACCAGCAAGGAAAACGCCGGTGTCGGCTGCCGCCGGCTCGGGTAATAGAGGTAGTATCCGGAGAACGGCGCACACCAGTCGGCGAGCACGCGGACCAGGTTGCCACTCTTGATGTGCGCCTTGACCCGGTCCTCCAGGACGAATGCCAGACCGGAGCCGGACAACGCCGCTTCCACGACCAGCTTCGATGAGTTGAAGGCAAGCGGACCATCGACCCGCACCTTGGTTTCCTTACCGCCCTTCTCGAATTCCCAGACGTAGAAACCACCAAACGTCGGCAGGCGCAGATTGATGCATGCGTGCTCGGTCAGGTCTTTCGGCCGTCTGGGCTTCTGGCGGTCGGCAAAATAGGACGGCGCACCGATCACGGCCATGCGCAAATCGGGACTGATGCGCACTGCGATCATATCCTTGTCGACGCGCTCGCCGAGACGTACGCCGGCATGATAACGCCCGGCAACGATGTCGGTCAGGCCGTTGTCGACATCGATCTCCACGGTGATATCGGGATAGGCGCGCCGCAGCTTTTCAACCGCAGGCCACAGGATGGTTTCGGCGGCATGGTCTCCCGCGGCCAGCCGAAGGGCACCCGCCGGCTTCTCGCGCAATTCAGTGAGCGAAGCCAGAGCCTCCTCGATGCCGTCGAAATGCGGCGCAACCGTCTGCAGCAAACGCTCGCCAGCTTCCGTTGGTGCCACGTTGCGTGTGGTCCGCGTCAATAGCTGGAGGCCGAGTCGCTCTTCCAATCCGCGCATGGTGTGGCTGAGCGCCGACGGTGAGACGCCTAGGCTTGCCGCCGCGCGCGTGAAGCTGCGCTCGCGCGCCACGGCAATGAAAGCAGTCAGGTCACTGGTGTCGCGGCGGGACATTGCTGAATACGGCTCAAGTCCTCATGCAGATTTGCGCAGGTTATCACATAGTCTGCTACGAATTACATTCGCAGCGTACGCCGCCGGCAAGGAGAGGACGGCTAACAATGAGTTCAAAGACGCAGATGTGCTGGAAGGCTGCGGGCGCCGTGTTGGTGCTGGCGTGCAACGCCGTGAGCGGAGGTGCTGCCGTGGCGCAGGACAGCGCGCGGCAACCACCCATCATCATCCAGAAGCAGGGTAGCTTTGCCGTTGGCGGTACCGTTGTGAAAATGCCTGGCACTTTCCACAATAACAAGCCAACGGCTGCGGGACAGAGTTTCCACGGCGATCACCTATACGCCTTCTATCAGGTGCCGCAGAACCCCAAGGTCCTGCCGATCGTCATGCTGCATGGCGCGTTTCAGTCGGGACGGAGCTGGGAGACGACGCCCGACGGACGTGAGGGCTTCCAGACCCTCTTCTTGCGCCGTGGCTACCCGGTCTACCTCGTCGACCAGCCGCGCCGCGGCCGCGCCGGCAAAAGCACCGTTGCCGCAGCGCTCGAGCCGACGCCGCTTGATCAGCTTTTCTTCGATCAGTTCCGGATCGGGACATGGCCGGCCTACTTCGAAGGTGTTCAGTTCGATCGCAAGCCGGAGACTTTGGAGCAGTTCCTCCGCTCGGTGACGCCGAATACGGGGCCCTACGATGCCGGCGTGATCGCCGATGCGATGTCGGCGCTGTTCGGGCGTATCGGACCCGGCATTCTGTTCTCTCACTCCCAGGCCGGCGGGCCGGGATGGCTGACGGCCATCCGGAGCACCAACGTCAAGGCGATCGTTGCGTTCGAGCCAGGCAGCGGCTTTGTCTTCCCGCAAAATGAACTCCCTGCCCCAATGCCGAGCGCCGCGGGCACCCTCTCGCCGGAAGCGGTGTCGCTGGAGGACTTCCGCAAGCTCACGCACATTCCGATCGTCATCTACTACGGCGACAACATTCCCACCGAACCGACAGAGCGCCGGGGCGAAGACAATTGGCGGGTACGCCTCGCCATGGCGCGGCTCTGGGTCGACGCTGTCAACCGGCATGGCGGTGACGCGCAGCTCGTGCACCTGCCGATGCTCGGCGTCCGCGGCAACACGCATTTCCCATTCTCGGACCTCAACAATGTCGAGATCGCCAACCTGGTGTCCGAATTCCTGCAGGCTAGGCGCCTCGATTGAAGCGTAGCAAACATGGAGTCGCGCATGGATCGGCTTTCTAGGATCGGCCTTGTAAGCACCCTTGTTGTACTGGTCGGCATGTCGAGCTCCGCCCAGACACAACAGATGAAAGAAACTCCCGCGGCAGGCAAAGCAGAGCAGACACGGGCACAGCAATTGATGGGCGACATTGCCCCCAAGCTCGCGGAGCTCACGGATAGCGTCCTGTTCGGGGATATCTGGGAGCGACCCGGACTTGCGAAGCGTGATCGCAGCCTCGTCACGATCAGTGCGCTGATCGCCATGAACCGCCCAGATCAGTTGCGGTCGCATCTGGCTTTGGCGCGAAGGAACGGAGTCACCGAGACTGAGATCGTCGAGGCGATCACGCATCTCGCCTTCTACACCGGATGGCCGAACGCGGTCGGCGCGGTGGCCGTCGCGAGAGAGGTGTTCGCACAGAAATGACGGACGTGATCCACGTTCCGCGCCGCGCGGTGCTTGGCGGAGCGGCGGCAACATTGCTGTCTGCCAGGTTGGCGCATGCCGGCGCGCCGGCAACACATCAGTTGAGGAGAGTGGCCATGAACATCACGCGCAGCGGCTCCCAGCCATCTGGAAGAGGCCCGGCCGAGTATTTCACGGGGGCCGTGCGGATTGACATGCCGTTCAGAGGTACCGCTCCCGCCCGCGCCGGTGGTGCGATTGTGACTTTCGAACCGGGCGCACGAACCGCTTGGCATACTCATCCTTTGGGCCAAACCTTGATCGTGACTGCTGGCATGGGCTGGGTACAATTGGAGGGTGGCTCCAAGGAGGAGATACGACCCGGAGACGTCGTCTGGATAGCACCGGGCGAAAAGCATTGGCATGGCGCAACCGCGAGCACGGCTATGGCACACATCGCCATTTCTGAGGCATTGGACGGCAAGACGGTCGACTGGCTGGAGAAAGTGTCCGACGCTCAATTCAACGGGTAGCCCGCAGGACTTTCTCGGGAAGCAGTGAATGCCAACCCAACACTTAGCCGACGAAGACGGCGACGTCTCCTGGGGGTCAACTTTCCCCGTCATGCCAACTGTCTCGCTACGGAAGGTCCGCCTCTCAAAGCTGACGTTTGCATGATCAGGCTATCTCAGCGTTGAAGTTGATGACGCTCTTGAGATTGCCGAGAAAGTTGACGTCTGATCTTGCTGGGCTGAGCTGTCGTGCTCTGCCCAGCGCCTCACCGGCGAGTTCGCGCCAGCAGCAGACTCCCTCCCCGATTTCAGTCTACGTCTGCACGCTAAACAGCGGAAGCTTGACGATCACGCGCGTTCCGCCCCCCGGCGCATCGGTGAGCGTCAGCGTGCCGCTATGGCTTTCCGCTACCTTCTGCGCGATGGCCAATCCCAGGCCGGCGCCGCCGGTGTTGCGGTTGCGCGACTCCTCAAGCCGCACGAACGGTTCGAGCACGCGCTGGCGCTGATCCGGACTGATGCCCGGGCCTTTGTCATCGATGGTCAGCATCACCATGCCGTCCGCCACGTCCGCGTCTATGGCGGCCTCGCGTCCGTAGGCGATGGCGTTGTCCGTCAGATTGGCGACCAGCCGGCGAACAGCGAGCGGGTCACCGAGCACCTGTGCCGGTTCTCCGGACGTCGAGATAGTGAGCGAGACCGGCGTGCCGCCAAGGCGGCGGTCTTCCACTTCTCTGCGAAGCAACGGCGCGATTTCAAACAATTCCTGCGCGCGTGGCGGCGCAGCAGCATCGAAGGCGATCAGGGAATCGTCGAGCAGCTTGCTCATGTCGTCGAGGTCGCGAACTGCTTTGCTTCGCTCGCTCTCATCGCCGATCATTTCCGCCCGGAGGCGCAGCCGCGCAGCGTAGGTGCGCAGATCGTGCGAGATGCCGCTGACCAGAACCATACGCGCCTGGAGAAGGGTGGACACCCGTTCCCGCAGACGATTGAAGGCCGCAATCAGCGCGCGAATTTCCGGAGCGCTCCTCGGCGCATCAGCAATGGGCTCGGCCTTTTCCGGCAGGTTCATGAGGTCCACCGCCTGGGCGAGGTCCCGCAGCGGGCGAGCCTCCCGGCGCAGCATGAGCACCGTCAGCAATGCAATGCCGAAGCCCAAGATGCCAGCCCAGAAGCCGGGCGGAAAGCCGAGCAGGCTGAGCGTCAGCAGGCCGCCTGTCGTGACGATCAAGGTCTCGCCGGTCTTGAGGCCGACACCGATTTCGACCGATCCCGGCGAGGCCCAGGCCAATGCCTTCATCGGACCGGCTACCAGCTCCGACGACGGCTCGACGCTGACGCGCACCTGCCGATCGCCGAGGGCCGCGAGGTAGCGGCGGACGATGAGGTCGACCACGGGTGCCTCGTACCAGGGCGTATCACCAGCTTGCGCCAATCCATCCGCCACGCGCACGTGCAGGTCTGTGCTGTTGGCGGCCCGCAGCACGAGCGGCCACTGCTCCTTGGGTGTGGTTTCGAGAAGCTCGACCAGGGCTGCGGTCTGGTCCGGCACCGGAAGGCGGAAACCCGTCTCGGTATCGCGGCTGCGCTGGAGAAAATAGGTCACCATGGCGAGCACCTGAAGCGCCACGAGACCGGTGATGACGATCAGGAACAGTCGCGCGCCGAAGCCGAGGCGGATCATGATGTCAGCGATTTTACGGGATGCACGAATAGGTAGCCGTTGTTGCGAATGGTGCTGATCAGCTCCAGGCCCGGTACCGCCGCCTCGATCTTTTTGCGGAGGCGCGAGATGGTCATGTCGATGGTGCGATCGAAGGCATCGGCGCCGCGCCCGCGCGTCCAGTCAAGAAGCTGATCGCGCGTGAGAACACGGCGCGGACGCTGAACGAAGCAGGTCAGCAGCTCGAACTCCGCTGCAGTGAGAGCAATCGGTACACCGGCATCGGTGGCAAGCTGACGCGTATCGAGATCGATCATGAGGCCGGCGAAGGTGTAACGCCGCTCAGGCTCGGCTTCGATCGTGTTGCGCGTGCGGCGCAACAGCGCCCTGACGCGCGCCAGCAGCTCGCGCGGGTTGAACGGCTTAGTCAGATAGTCGTCCGCCCCCATCTCGAGGCCGACCAGGCGGTCGACGGGATCGGCCTTGGCCGTCAGCATCAGAATGGGAATGGCGCCGCGTGTCCGCAGGCGGCGGCAGATCGATAAACCGTCTTCGCCGGGCAGCATCAAGTCGAGAATGATGAGATCGGGCCGCTGCCGCGCAAGAATTTGATCGAGCGCAGCGCCGGTGTCCGCCACTGCCACTGCGAAGCCCTCGCGCACAAGCAGATCATGCACGAGACGATGGATCTCCTTGTCGTCCTCGACGATGGCAATCAGCGCGTCTGCGGCAGTCGACATGGCAGGGTACGCTACGGACGGGCGCGCAAAAAGCAAGCTACCGAAGGCGCTTGTTACAATCTGTTACATCACTGAGAACAAACGACAACAACTGTTTCCTGGTTGGCAAACGCGAGCCAAGTGAGCCCTCCAATCTCCGTGTCGCTGGGCCACATTCTCACGGAGAAAACCGATGCACAGACGCGCGATCACACCGGCCATGGCGGTTGTCACGGCCGCCGCCGGATATCTGGCCATGACGATGGCTCTGGCGGCACCCGCCGATGCGGGCGGCCGCGCATGGAGCCGAAGCGGCACCGTCACGGGACCACGCGGCGGTACGACCACTTGGGAGCGATCGGGAAGCTGCGAAGGTGGCACGTGCACGCGCAGCGGCTCGGCGACGGGACCGGGCGGGCGGACCCGCTCCTGGGACAAGTCTCGCGCCTGTGCCGATGGCACGTGCACGTCGCAGGGAAGCTACACCGGTCCGGCTGGCAGGACATGGAACAGCACGGGCTCGGCCACCTATGGCGGCGGAACGGTGCAGGCGCAAGGGACGATAACCGGCCCGAAGGGTGGTACAGCCACCTATGAGAGGAGCCGCGCATGTACCGGCGGCACGTGCTCATCCGAGACATCCGTAACAGGACCGGGTGGCCGCACGGCGACGCGCGAGAGCACCATCACGCGCGACGGCAACAGTTGGCAGCGCGACGTCACGACCACTGGCCCCAACGGCGGAACCTGGACGCGTGAGGGTTACGGCACCTGTGCCGGCGGCACCTGCACGTACGGCGGCACGGTCACCGGTCCGCGCGGCAAAACCGGCACGTACAGCGGCACTTCAGGCCCAACGCAGTGAGCTCATCCTCTCCGGCATTCAAGCCCAAAGGAGCTTTCGATATGATCTATCGTGGTCTTGTAGCGGTCGCTGGCCTCGCAACGGCGATGACGGTTGGTGCATCGTTGGCGAGCGCAGCGCCACTCGGCGTTCTGGACGGCGCAAGAGAGGACCCAAGCCTGGTTATCAAGACGCATGGCTGCCACCGCTCGTGCGAATGGGGTCCGGTGTTGCGCTGGCACCGACACGTCGGGCCGGCATGCCGCCCGATCGGTTGCTGGCCGCGCGCGGCTCGCCCGCATCGCTGTTGGATCGATTGGCGCGGCGTTCGCCGCTGCCGCTGGTAGAGCCTGCAGCCCATCTCGCCGAGGGTGGCCGTCCTCGCGGCCCCCTCATCCACTTGCGGGGACTTCAGCCATGAGTATCAAACAGGCGCTTGCCACTGCCGTTGTTCTCGGCGGAACGCTCATTTCAAGTAAGCCTGCTGCGGCGCTCGATCCGTCTCGACCTCACCACAGAGCCGTGGCAGTCGTCTGCCAATGGGATCTCGATCGATATTGCAGCCATGCCGATGCGCGAGGCGACCAGGATCTGACTTGCCTTGCGCATCACGCCGAACGTCTCGGCCCCTTATGCTATCGCGCGCTCGGTGTGGCCGCGACGGTCGACGCCTGCCGCATGGACTATGAACGCTATTGCAATCACGTGCTTCCCGGCGCGGGACGCGCCATGGCCTGCCTCAAAGGCAACGCCGACAGATTGAGCGCGCGGTGCTCCGGGGCAATGGCCGGACCTGGCCGGTCGGCTCAGTGGTTGCGTGGCCACAAGGCGTACGATCACGGCGCGGTCGAGGAGGACGATTGGCACGACGCTGATAAGCTCGTGAAGTAGGCGGGGATGGGTGACGAAGCCAAGCAACGTTCCTACAAAGGATGCGCAAAATCGCTGGATCTACCCTCTTGATGCGCCACTTGTTCGGAACCCTCGTCGCGCTTGCCATCTGTATCTTGCCGGATGTGCGCAATGCGCACAGCCAGGGCATGATCAGAGTGCAGGCGCCTCCTTTGCGGCAGGCGTGCGTCGCAGACTACATGAGGTTCTGCCGCGGCGTGCTGCCTGGGCGGGGCCGCATCCTCCTCTGCCTCAACGGACACGCAAATGAACTGACGCAAACCTGCTTCCAGGCGCTGGCTCTACGCGGCCTCGCCTCGGCCGGCGCGCTCAGGATCTGTCGCGCCGACTATGACCGTCTCTGCGCGCAAACGGCCCCTGGTTGGGGGCGGGGCCTAGCTTGCCTGTTGGACAATACGCCGGCCCTTAGTCCACCGTGCAGGGATGCTCTGACCAAGCAGGGCATGTTCGACGACGAGCCCGGAGCGCCGGATTTTCGCAAGTAAGCTGTCGACGGGCTGACGCGTCTTTGGGTTGGAACTCGCCGTCAACGCAACGATGGATTGCGGTGAGCAGGCGCGGAGCGCACGATTGACCGATGACCGTACCCTCGCAGACCCGGATCGAGCTTATTCCCTTCAGCCGCGAAGACTTCGACCGTTTGATCTCCTGGTTGCCGACGGAGGATGATCTCATCACGTGGTGCGCGGCGTTCTTCAATTACCCACTGACTCACGCCCAGCTTGAACGCTATCTGGAGAGCGTCAAGGTGCCCAACGCCCGCCTCGTCTTTAAGGCTTACTCGATTGAACACGGACCCATGGGGCACATCGAGGTCAGTCACATTTGGCCTCATCTCTCGAGCCGACTGTCGCGAGTCCTTGTTGCACCCGATAAGCGCCACCGGGGCTTTGGTTCCGACGCGGTTCGCGAGGCAGTGTCTCTCTCGTTTAAGCAGCACGAGGTTGATCGTATCGATCTTGGTGTGTCGGCTGCCAACGTGGCAGCGATCGGCTGCTAATCCAAGCTCGGATTTTGCGCAAGTCGGCCGCTGGCAGAATGCAATTTCGGTTGGTTCAGGCAGCATCGACGTTGTTTGGATGACCCTCACGCGAGATAGGTGGACATACCTCAAAGCCAGCCCCGAGGCGTAGAGCCGCGAGGTCTGATGTGGTTCAAAAGTGCGCATTCCGGGCGTGATCACGTGCCGTCCGCACTACCCCCAAAAGCTGACAACACTGTTGCGGCGCAACAATTTATGGGTTCACGACCTAGCCAAATGCATGAAGGCTGGTGCACTGCGAAGAGTGCCGAATGAAAAATGAATCGCATGGAAATCGAATATCATCAGTATCGTGCAGGACATCGCATGCCGTTGGCGGCGCAGCCGTACGCCTTTTAGTTTGCTAGCTTCGTCATCAGCTGATGCCACGGTTGCGTCCTACGGATTGCCGCCGCTGACGAAGGCAAACTCTTCGCCCTCAGCGCGGCGCGCCTCGCATGATCCGCTTGCTGCCTTGAATAGCCGGCGGCCTCGCCTAGCCACAGCACCATCGGCGGGCAGACGATATGGTTGTAGATAAATTCCGCCGAACGGTACCAGCGCCAGCTATTGATAACTTGTATTATCAATACTAAATCAATTAGGGAGTTTTTCAAGCGTGGGGCGGGCCTATCTGCCGCGTTCGATGCGGCGGAGTGCGATGGTCGGCTGCTCGGTATGCCGATCAATCCAGCTTTGCTCTCAGAGACTCTTTAAACCGGCCGCAATCTTTTGCGCACCAACTTGCGACGTCTTCGTAGCTCACCGCCATAATGTAATGCTGTTGAATCCATGCCCCCAATGCGCCGAGGCGCTGGCTCTCAGCTCCTGTAATATGCAGAAGCTCAGTTGGAGGCCGCATTGCCTCTGACAACCCACCGATGGCACGCTTTGGTATCGTCCCCGTCGACTTTAGACTTGAACTAGTTTGCTCTCTGGCCAGCAACCAATCATCGATGACACTTTCAAGCCAACCAACTGAGCGCTTACCAAGCTTTATAGGTGCTGGAAAGTTACCTCCCCTAATCCGAAGGTAGATGGTCGACCTCCCGAAACCGACGCGAAAAATAACCTCCTTCAGACGTAGGACCCGCATTCGATTTCTCCGCCGCCAACTTCCAAAACCATAGCCTATGCATCTGCACCGGGCATGCAAATGGACGACTTGTCAATGTTCAAACGTGCGAATGGACGGCGTTGGACATCATCGGCCGAAACAGTCCTTCACATGAGTTGAAATCCTATAACACCCGAAATTCTCCATCAGTAGTCCGCGTAAAAAACTGCGCGGCTTTCGACAAACATTTATCCATTCGCATGTCGTCCAACGAGGTCCACATCGCATCCAGGCACCTTGACGCTCCTCGCGCATTTTGAGCCTACAGTGCTCCGGTGCTCGCTCTGACGCGCATCGTCGATCAATCAAGGAGGTGCACAGATGCAGCAATGCGTTCGAGACAGAGATCACGGCTTCGCATCGGGAGGTCACCGTGACTTCAAAGTATGAAATCTTGCAAGACATCCGAAGCAATTGCGTCGATTGCAGCGGAGGAAGCAAGAGAGAGGTGAGGCTTTGCTCTCATGTTCATTGCCCTCTCCATAAGTATCGGTTCGGGACGGATCCTTCGCGTAGTGCGACACGTGGCTTCGCCGGGAAAACAAACTCAGAAGCGCCAACGCCTTTTTTCGACGATGTCTGAACTACAGGCAGAACAACATCTCGTCGAAGCGTTGGTGGACGAGCCAGAGGCTGACTAGCGTAGGCATAGCTGAAAGCACGTAAATCGAACCCAATAGCGTGTGCTTGCTCGCTTCGCGCGCGATCCTGAATTCCGCTTCCGCTGACGCAGTATGAGCCTTGAGAAGGCCACATGTCTGAATCGTGCTTCAATGACTGACGTTCTCTGCTGGCTGCAAATTCTCCACGTTGCGATGATAGCTTGTTTCGCTTTCGCGTTACCGTTAATCGCGGCGGTGCTGTGGCGAAGCAAACTTCGCTTCTGTGCATTGGGTCTGGCATGTCTCTCCATCGTCTGCATGCTATTTCTCGGGTCAGGCGGCTACCCACCTCGGAACGCCGATAAGGCCGCCTGGCAGGTCGTGAGGGATGGGGCTCAGCCAGGCAGGAAATCGTTTGGCAACTTCGAAGGTGCTGCGGACCTCATCGGCAATTCGGGTGCGCATGATCTTGCAGAAAAAACGTCCAGCGGCGAGACTAAGGAGATAACGCCAGGCGTTTGGCGGTCTGTCTCCGCGGCGCTGACTAAAATTCTCATAACCTTTGCGGTCGCTGCGTTCTGCCCTCGACCGAAACCTAGCAGTCAGGCCGGCGGAAGGACTCACCACTCTCATGGCACACGCATTTTTCACCCAACTCCGCGACTACGCCCATCATTGACGATGCATGGGAGGTGCGAGCGCTGGCAAACAACGGACGTTGTTTTAAGGGGCTCGCACAGAGATGCAAAGATACCAGGCAGGCAGGGGCCTTGGTGATCATCAGCACGGCTTAGGGCAAATACGATGGTGCCTGATCGTCGTGGCACATAGCCATCGCCGTCAACAGTGCGTGCTTTCGCACTACGCATTGGCGCGGCCAAATCAGAAAGACCTGCGGAAAGGCCATCGAATCGCCCCTGCGCGTCTGGGAATTGAGGCCTCTCGTGAGCGGCCAGATGTGCGAATTCCGGCTTGCCGCAAGCCGGGCTGACGACAACCCCGTCGTTGTCGTCAGCAGCTCTGACGACAACCCCGTAGTTGTCGGCAATGACCGGACCGTCGAGAACAACTCCAAGCGCAATCAACGCGATAACGCTGACGACAACGACGGGGTTGTCGTCAGGAACGACTCGGAAACAAAGAGGCTGACGACAACCGGAAAGCAGGCTGACGACAACCCCGTCGTTGTGACAGTAACGAGTCCAGTAACTAGTAGTGGGTCAGTGACTCTTGAAACTCCCAGGACTCCAATTGTGTCACTGACTCGTGGAGAGTCAGAAAAACAATCGCCGCGCGAAAATCGCCCGGCTTCTGTCGGTTCGCTGGGCTCACCAACTGTGCCCGCCGATTTGTTTTGCTGAGGAAGAGGCGGACGCTGGCGCGACCGATTCCGTGGCCGAGCCACAGGTGTCGACACGGCATGCGGCACCGGTGGCTCGGTTCGAGGAGTTTTTGTGCCTGTCGACGTCGCGAGCGCAACACGCGACGGTGCCATGGCCCTCAGCGAGACAGCGCGGCCCCCGCGCCTTGCCACACATAAAGTATGCGCGCTGCGAAAAATCCCTCGTGTCTGCAGACAAAATATTTGAATGGGGAGCCGTCCGGTGTCCTGCGCCAAAGCCTCCCACTTCCTACTCGTTCTCTTGTGTCTACGCTGACTTTCTGGAAGAAGTACGCCCAAGCGGGCTCCGATCCCGACGGACAGGGTAGCATCCGTCCCTTCGTTTCCAAATCACTTCGGTTCTGCCTCCCGGCACTGGAACGGCATGGGCGGCTAAAGGGCACGGCCGATCGTGTGCTGGTGCTGGAAGGCAACCGCTGCAACGATCGATCGGCTGCTGGCCGATACCCAGATCGCGCCGGCGGCGGCAAAGCGCCGTCGCGCGGCTTCTATTCCGTCAGTCGGCGCGAGGTCGGATCCGCGACTTCACCCAAGGCCGATCCGCCACCGCGCTTGTACGAGATCGACTTGGTTGCACCCGGTAGCACGAGCGTCGCGGGATCTTTTGTCGCCAAGGGAGCGAAGAGCTTTTGCTGACGCATGGGTGATGACGTTGGTCGAGGCTGGGTGGCTGCGGGACACAGGCAGATAGTCGTAAGCGCTGACCAAAAGGCTGGATGCCAGTCAAGGCTAATCGGTGAAGAACAGCGCCTCGACGTGCGCGAGCAACCCCGCCAACCGAGTCGAGGCTCCGCTAGATGGTCACATGCTCCTTCAGCACGCTCCAAATCTCACGCCGCATCTCCGTAAACGCCACGCTCGTCTTAAGCTCCTCATTGCGCGGGCGCGCAAAAGGCACGTCGATGATGCGATCAATACGCGCCGGGCGCGGCGAGAAGATCACGATGCGATCGGCAAGGTAAAGGGCCTCCTCGATCGAATGCGTTACAAACACAACGGTCTTCTGCTCGTTCTGCCAGATGCGCAGAAGTTCATCCTGCAGAAGATCGCGGGTCTGCACGTCGAGCGCGCCGAAAGGCTCATCCATCAGCAGGACGCTCGGCTTGATCGCCAATGCGCGCGCCAGCCCCACGCGCTGCTGCATGCCGCCCGACAGTTGAAACGGGTAGGCCTGCTCAAATCCAGACAAGCCTACGAGTTTGACGTAGTACTGGGCCACGCGACGCCTTTCCGCCGCCGGCATATTCAGCATCTCGAGACCGAAGGCGACATTATCGATCGTGGTGCGCCACGGAAACA
>CADEFX010000098.1 GCA_902826715.1 uncultured Hyphomicrobiales bacterium
TCCTCTACCGGGTGGATGCAGCTCTGCGATGAGGGCGTGAAAGAGATATACGGCGCGACGGGTCACGGCGCGCATGCGCCATACATGAAGGTTCCGGCGCGTACACTGGTGACCCTGCCCGATACGCTTTCTTTCGAGACAGGCGCCGCGATCTCGTGCGGCACAGGCACGGCATGGGGTGCCTTGCACCGCCTCGACCTGCGCGCGGACCAGACCATCGCCATATTCGGCCAGGGTCCGGTCGGCCTGTCGGCGACGCAACTCGCTTCGGCCATGGGCGCGCGTGTGATTGCGCTCGACGTCAGCAGCGAGCGCTTGGCGCGCGCGAAAGACTTCGGCGCCGACCTCGTGATCGATCCGTCGAAAGTCAACGCGGTGGATGCCATTCGCCAAGCAACGCGCGGGCTCGGTGCGCACGCGACGCTCGATTCCTCATCGTCGCCGGACGCGCGGCGCCAGGCTGTGCAGAGTGTGCGGACCTGGGGCAAGGCTTGCCTCGTGGGCGAAGGCGGCCAGATCACTCTGGACGTCAGCCCCGATGTGCTGCGCCGGCAGGTGACGATCATCGGCTCGTGGACATTCTCCACGGTTGGACAAGCCGAGTGTGCCGCCTTCATCTCCGATCGGGACATCAAGGTCGACGATCTGTTCACGCATCGCTGGAAGCTTCCGCAGGCCGTGG
This sequence comes from uncultured Hyphomicrobiales bacterium, assembly GCA_902826715.1. Lineage (GTDB taxonomy): Bacteria > Pseudomonadota > Alphaproteobacteria > Rhizobiales > Hyphomicrobiaceae > CADEFX01. Next base: position 683 of record CADEFX010000098.1, read on the forward strand.
AGGCCTATCAGCTCTTTGACAAGCAGAGCTCAGGCAAGGGCGTATTCCTTATGTAGCTACGCCGCATCCCGTCACGGCCACCTCCTCAAGGAGATCTTGAGACCCCCGTGACGACGAGCAACGGAGCCCAGAAAACAAAAGAAGCGCAACGCGACGTTGCCGCCGTCGGCATCGCCGGAATTGTCAAGGTCATCAATCGGCGCTCGTCCTTCTTTCGGAGAAGGTCTAGCGAGAACTTTGTTCCCTGTGCTAGCTTGCGCGTCGGCACAGCCCGACAAGGTGGCGACGGATCAACGACGGCGCTTTGTCGAGAACGAAATGAAAGCTTTCATTTGAAAGCTTTCACGGGAAGGTTACGCAACTATTTCAGGAGGTTACATGCGGATCACTCGCCGCAAGGTTTTGAGCGGTTCTGCTGCTGCGGCAGCAACCGTCGCTACAGGCATCTACAAGCCTGCTCTCGCCAACACCGACCCGATTCAGATCGGCTATCTCCCCGCCTTCACGGGTCCGAGTTCTTCAACCGGCATCGGCATCGGTCGTGGCACGCAGCTCGCCGTTGACGAGATCAACGCCGCCGGCGGCATCAAGGGTCGCAAGATCGAGCTTGTGATGCGCGACACGCAGAGCGAGCCGACAAAAGCGGTGAACGCCGCCGTCGAGCTGACCCGCCGCCACAAGGTGACGGCCATGTGGGGGCCGCTGAATTCCGGCGAGACAGCCGCCGCGATCGGCAACATTGCGCGCGATAACGTGCCCATGATGCATCCCTGCTGGGTCGACGTCCTTATCGACGTCAAGAAGTATCCGATGGCATTCCGTAATGCGCCCAGCAATCAGCAGATCGGCGGTGCAGCCAATCACTACGTCGTCAACGTCCTGAAAGCGAAGAAGGTCGCGGTGATCAGCGACACCTCCGGCTACGGCACGGCATCTCTCGATGCATACGTGCCGATGCTGAAAACCATGAACGGCGACGTCGTGTACTCCGGCAGCGTGGACGCCAACAATCCCGACCTGAAGCCGGAGTTGCTGCGCATGCAGTCGGCTGGTGCCGAAGCCATCATGCCGTGGAGCGTGAACGCCGGCTTCCTCGCGCGTATTATTAACACGCGTGCGGAACTGAACTGGGACGTTCCCATTGTGGGCCAGACCACGCTCGGATCGGGGCAGACGAAAGCGCTTCTCGCCAAGCCGGAGTACTGGGAGAAGGTTTACCCCAACAACTTCCGCAATGTTTGCTACGACGCAGCTGGGCAATTTCCGCCGCAATCAGCGGAGTTCGTCGAGCGGCTTAAAAAGGCCAAGGTCGAAGTGTCCGACACTTTGCTGTGGTGGATCGCTTGCGGATACGATGGCCCGCGCCTTATCGCTGAGGCCATAAGGGAAGCCGGAACCGGCGCCGCCGATATCGTGTCCTATTGGAACACGAAGGTCTCAAGCTGGAAAGGCATCTACGGCACCATCACGTTCACACCTGACAACCACAACGGGTTCCTGGACGAGGGCGTCATCATGTGCCAGGCGAACTCACTCAAGGACGGCGCTTTCAAGCTGGCCCCTGGGTACACCTGATCGATGCTCGTTCAATCGATTGTTTCGAACGGCTTGGCGGTGGGCGCGATCTACGCGCTCATCGGCATCACATATAATGTCATGTTCTCGGCCTCGCGAGTGTTTAGTTTCACCGCGGGGTCGGTTGGCATGCTGGGCGGCGTGTTCGGCGCCATCTTCATCGGCCAGATGGGAATGCCGGTCATCATCGGCTTCCTGCTGACCCTGGCGGTTGGCGCCATCCTCGGCGTCGTCATCGAGTTCGTCACGGTGCGACCCGTTCTCAAGAGCCTCGATCAGCATCTCTACGTGCTGTCCACGTTGGCGGCTGCGCTGATGATCCAGCAGCTGACAGCGATCTATTTCAGCACGGATGCCGTCCCGTTTCCGCGCGTCATTCCCTTTGAGACTGCGTTCTTTGATCAGAAGTTCTGGCTCCCGATCCTGGCCTGCATCGCAACGATTGTCGGACTTGAGTACCTGTTCCGCCATACATTGATTGGGCGTGCGTTTCTTGCGATCGCCGAGGACAATTACGCGGCCCGGGCGCTCGGCCTTCCCGAGACACGCTTGCGCATCGCGAGCTACGCGCTCGCCGGCGTCATCGGTGTGCTAGCAGGCTTTTCTGCTGGACAGCTCATGTTCGCCTCACTGTCCAACGGGCCATTGTACAATTTCTACGGCTTTGTGCCGGTCGCGCTCGGCGGAATGGGTTCCAACCGCGGCGCTGTCGTCGGCGGTCTTGCCCTCGGGCTGTTTCAGCAGGTTGCGAACTACTTTTTCGGAGGGGTGTTCTCGTCCGTTGCGGTGTTCGTGGTATTTATCATCGCGCTCCTCGCGCGGCCTGAGGGCCTCGCCGGTGCCGCAACTGCTCGGCGGGTGTGAGGGCTCCATCTCGTGATCCTAGAAGCTCAAAAAGCCGGCGTGGGCACCGGCAAGCTAGAAGCATGGCTGCCGGTCCTCGTGCTGGCGATCGTGGGGGGCACCCTACCGCTATGGGGTGATTCGTTCTTCGGCCTCGTTGCCTCGCGCGTCTACATCTACTGGGTGCTCGTTGCGGGTCTCAATCTGGTCGTCGGCTTCGCCGGCCAGCTGGCGATCGGTTGGGTATCGCTGCTGACGATCGGCGCCTACACGGCGAGCGCGCTGGCGCTCGGCCGAGTGACGCCGGAGATTCCAACCTTCCTGGCGCTTGCGGCGGCTGGCGTGCTCGGTGCCGTTTTCGGCCTGATCGCCGGTCTTCCCGCGTTGCGGCTGCGCACGTTCTACTTCGCCATGACGACGCTAGGTTTGTCGACGATCGTCACGCAGATTGCGCTCGCCTGGAAGACGGTGACCGGCGGCGGTGTCGGCATCCAAGGCCCCGCCATGCCGGCTCCATTCGATTCGTCCTGGGGCTTCTATTTCTTCTGCCTCGGGCTCGCCCTTTTCGTCACGTGGATGACGTGCAACATATCGGCCAGCCGTTACGGCCGGTCGCTCGTTGCGATCCGAGATGCCGAGGTGGCGGCAGAATCCGTTGGGATCTACAAACCGAAGCTGCTGGTCTCGGTGTTTCTGTTCAGCGGCGCGCTGGCAGGGGTTGCAGGTGGGCTGTTCGCATCGCTGCAATCCTACATCACGCCTGATGCCTTCACCTTCGATCTGTCGGTGCTGTTCTTCATCGCCATTCTGATTGGCGGGCGCGGGTCGATCCTCGGTCCGATGATCGGCACGGCTATCCTTACGATTCTGCCGGACTTCGCGGCGCCGCTCGTGCAGTGGTCGACGTTCTTGTACGCGGTTCTGCTGCTCGCGATCGTGCTGCTGGTGCCGGGCGGTATCGCCGACCTGCTCGATTTCAAGAACCGGCGGCCGCTCGATAAGCACCGTGAGATCCGTCCGCGACCGGAGCTGCTGGGGCAAATTTTGAGCGAACCGCGAAAGAGCGAGCTCCGCCTCAAGAACATCGTGCTGAGCTTCGGCGGCGTGCGTGCCGTCGACGGGGTCGATCTCGACATCCATACCGGCGAGGTGCATGGCCTCATCGGCCCCAACGGCAGCGGCAAGACCACGACGCTCAACGTCATCTCGGGGTACTATCGGCCCCAGGAGGGCACGGTCAGCCAAGATGGCATCGACGTCACCAAGGAGGGTGCTCATACGCGCGCCGCGCATCATATCGCGCGCACGTTCCAGACTCCGCGATTGATCGGCGAGTCGTCTGTGCTCGAGAATGTCATGATCGGCGGCAACATCGACGCATCCGGCACCTTTGTCGAGTCGCTCATGGCTTTGCCGCGTCACTGGCGCGACGAGGCGCACTTGCGTGAAAACGCCATAACGGCGCTTACGATCGTAGGCTTGGAGCGGCTAGCCAATGTGCGTGCCGACCGCCTGCAGCACAGTGAGCTGCGCTTCGTCGAGATCGCGCGCGCGCTTATGATGAAGCCGAGCTTCCTGCTGCTCGACGAGCCCGCGGCCGGTCTGTCGGTCGACGAGATCAAACGTCTTGGGGCGCTCATAACCGCTATCAGCAAGCAAGGCACCGGCGTGCTGCTCGTGGAGCATCACGCCGATCTCATCTTCGATATCTGTGATCGCGTCACCGTGCTCAATCTCGGCAAGGTGCTTGCTTCTGGAACGCCGGACGAGGTCCGCACCCATCGTGAGGTCGTCAATGCCTACCTCGGCGCGTGATCCGCTCCTCGCGGTCAAGAGCCTATCGGCCGGGTACGGCAAGATCGGTGTGCTCAATAGCGTCGACATCGTCGTCTACCCCGGCGAGATCGTTGCCATGCTCGGCCCCAACGGCGCCGGCAAGACCACGCTGCTCAAGGCGGTATCCGGATTGCTGCCATGGACCGGCGAAGTCACTTTTGCAGGCAAGAGCATGGCGGGCGCTTCGCCGCGCGATGCCGTCAATGCGGGCCTCGTACACGTCGTGGAGGGTCATCGCATCTTCACGCAGCTGACGGTCGAGGACAATGTGCTGCTGGCCAGCTATGGCATGCCCTCGGCTCAAGGCAGAAAGCAGGTGGAGGAGGCGCTCGACTTCTTTCCAGAGATCAAGGCCAAGCGCCATGATCGCGCCGTGACGCTGTCGGGCGGACAGCAGCAGATGCTGGCGGTGACGCAGGGGCTCGTGCGCAAGCCAAAACTCCTGATGCTGGACGAGCCGTCGGCCGGCCTGTCGCCGGTCCTGGTGGATCGGGTGCTCGCTGCCGCCGCGCAGCTTCGCGATGCGGGTACCGCCGTTCTGTTGGTCGAGCAGCTCATCGAGAAATCGCTGGCCGTTGCCGATCGCGTCTATGCATTGACGCGCGGGACGGTGATGCTTGAAGCGTCGGCCAAGGAGCCGGGACTGCCTGCCACGCTGGAGCGGATTTACTTCGGCCAGCACGAAACGGCGGCGGCGCACTAAGAATAGGCAGGCGCGTCGCACCGAGGCACGGACCTCGGCGAGCAAGGCTCCATCACTTCGGCTGAAAAATGAGCGCGAACGACGGGATGTAGGTCGTCAGGAATAGGACGATCAACATCACGATGATCTGCGGCCAGATGGCGCGTGAGATCTTGGCAAGGCTCAGGCCCGATATCGCCATGCCGATGAACAGGCAATAGCCGATGGGCGGGGCGGCCATGCCGATAGAGACATTGGTGACAATGATAGCGCCGAGATGAATCGGATCGACGCCAAACCTCGATCCGATCGCGATCAGCATCGGCCCGAGGATGACCATGATGGCGATCTCGTCCATAACCGCCGCGAGTAGGAAGAACGCGATGTTCAAGCCCGCAAGCGCGATCCATTTCTCATGTACGTGGGCCGCCAGCCAACCGGCAAAGCCGGTGGCGATATGCTCCTGTGCGACGAGCACCCCGAACCCGGTCGAGACGGCGACGATCGATGTCACAATGGCGCTCGTCCGTACCGCGCGCAACGCGATTTCGGGCAGTGTGCCGAAGGTCAGCTTGCGCTCCACCAGCATGCCGATGATGACGGCATACACACACGAGATGCCCGCCGCCTCCGTCGGCGTAAAGATGCCGCCGTAGATGCCGCCCAGTACGACCAGTGGCGACAGAAGCGCCCACTTTCCGTTTGCGAACGCGGCCCGCACTTCCAGCCACGGTGCCCTGGGCTGCTTGGGAACGCCATGCCGCTTGGCATGCACGTAGCACACAATCAGCAATCCGAACGCAATGGCGAGGCCCGGAACGATACCGGACAGGAAAAGCCGACTGATCGATTGCTCGGCAATCGTGCCCCAGATAACGAATGCAATCGACGGCGGAATGAGTGGCCCCAATACGCCCGCACTGACGGCAATGGCCGCCGCAAACGCCTTGTCGTAGCCGGCATTGGCCATGGCTGGAATGAGAATGGTGCCGATCGCCGCCGTCGTGGCCGGTGCTGAGCCGGAGATTGACGAGAACACGAGCCCCGCGAGCACGGCGACCATCGCCAGCCCGCCCGTGCGGTGTCGCACCAAGACAGACGCGACATCGATCAGGCGCTGCGACAAGCCACCGGCCGTCATCAACTCGCCGGCCAGCATGAAGAGAGGAATGGCGAGCAGGCTGAACGACTGCGAGCCGGCCACGATCTGCTGTGCAAGAAAAGCCGGCTCGATGTTGGCCAACACGAGCGCCAGGGTCACAACGATGCCGATGGCAAACGCGAACGGCACGCCCAGCATTACGGCGCCGGCAAAGCCAACGGTCAGCAGCAGGGCGCTCGTGGTCACGGTGTGAGCTCCGGCGCCGGGTCGGCCTTGGGCCCCTCGATCAGACGCCAGACCGCGAACAGGCAGATCAGCGCTCCCGCGACAGGTGCAAGGGCGTGCAGGAACTCGATCGGGTAGCCGATGGCAGCCGAAACCGATCCACTTGTCACGTCCACGAACCGCAGGCCGGACCAGGTCAGGTATGCGCCGAACACCGCAGTCGCGGCTCCAATTCCGGTCTCTATCCAGCGACTCAAGAACGGTGGCAGGGCGGTAAGCAGAATGTCCAAACGTACGTGAAAACCTTCCCGCACGCCGAGTGCGATCCCGCCCATGATGCACCAGGAAAACATGAGCAGCGCCAGCTCTTCCGTCCACGACGGCGCGTTGCCGAACACGTAACGCATCACGACCTGAAGCGCGATGCAGGCGAGCATGATGGCCATGGCGACCACGAGGCTCGCATGCAAGGCGTACGTAACAAGCGCAACGAAGCGCTCAAGGCCGCGAAACGCGAGCTGCATAAAGGAACCCTGGCGTCACTGAACCGACGCCAGGGTCTCCTTCAGCAAGTCGGGACCGATGGAGTCCTTGAACTTTTCGTAGACGCCCTGAACGGAGGCCCGGAAAGGTTTCACATCGCTGATGCGATTAACCTTCATGCCCGACTTCTCGAGCCGGTCGAGGATCTCGTTAGCGGTGGTCGTCGCCGCTTCGCGCTGCGCCTTGGCCGCAGGAGCACTCACCTCGACGATGGCCTTCTTGATGTCGTCCGGCATGCGGTCGAAAGTGCGCTTCGACATTACGAGACCGATGGCCGAATAGGTGTGGTTCGTGATCGAGAGGTATTTGGTGACTTCGTTGTATTTCGCCTGATCGATGATCGCGAGGGGGATTTCCAGGCCGTCGATAGCGCCCTGCTGAACCGCCGTGAACGTCTCGCCCCATGCCATGGGTACGGCGTTGCCGCCAAGCGAAGAGAACATGGAGATATACACCGGGTTCTGCATCACGCGGAACTTCACGCCTGAAACGTCGTCGGGCTTCGTGACCGGACGCACGTTATTGATCATGTTGCGGAAGCCGCCTTCCATCCAGGCCAGCAGCTTCACGCCCTTCTTCTCGAGATTGGCGCCGAGCTTCTGGCCAACCGGTCCGTCCAGATGCGCGCGGGCCTGATCCTCATTGGCGAACATGAACGGCATGTCGTTGAGCTGCAGCGACGGCTCGATTTGCGCCAACACGGCGTTGGTGATGATGCCGGCGTCGACGGTGCCGAGCCGCATGCCTTCCACCAGGGGCTTCTCGTCGCCGAGCTGGCGGTTAGGATACAACTGCACATCCAGCCGGTTGCTGGTGGCCTTTTCAACGCGCTCCTTGAAGGCGCGCGCGCCGACCGCATACGGGTCTTGCGGTCCATCCGTGGCCGACCAGCCGAATTTGACGACGATCTTATCTTGAGCCACGACCGGTGTGGCAGACAGTAAGCCTACGGAGCATGCGAAGGCGAGGAAGCATCGCGTCGCTTCGATAACAAGCTTATTCACCCGTTTCCTCCTTAGCGTCCCGTGCCTTCATTGTCGGGCACAGATCTGTAGTTGGTATATCAGACTAGGAAGCTTTACGGTGCCTTGCAAGCTGGCGTCCACCGGTTGCCGCCATTTTGGGCAACCGACCCGGAAGCCGAATGCCTATCAGTGTGACGAAAGCAATCGGCCATAGTGGCCGATGCGATCTGCGACGTCGGCCAGTCGCAGCGCATGCCAGAGCGTCGCTTGAGTGGAGGTGATGACAGGTTTGCCGAGCGCGTCTTCCAAGTCCGCAATAACAGCGTGGGAGCGCGTATTGAGGCAAGAGATGATGAGCGCGTCGGAGCCTTCGCTCCATCCTTTGCGCCCGAGCTGAAACAGCTCGTCTGGCGTCGGATCGGCAAGGCGGAAACCATCGGAGATGCCGAGATGGGCACCGCTCAGCACTTCCATTCCGGCCGATTGAAAATAGCCGTGCTCGGCATCGGCCACGGCCGCCGTATAGGGCGAGACGAGTGACACCTTGCGCGCGCCGAGCGTTCTTGCTGCCTGCAAAATCGCATGCGCGGCCGTTGTCGCCGGTACTTTGAACTTGCCTTGAATCTCTTCACGCAGGTGCTGGTCGTAGGCGAGGCCCTGCACGATGCTGGAGGCGGTGCAGCCGTAGACAATGACGTGCGGCCGGGCACTGGCGATCTGTCGGATTCCAGCCATCCCTTCGGTGCGGTCCATCTCGACCAGCGTCTCACGCGAGATCAGATCCGGAATGAACATGCGTGAGAAATGAACGCCGATGTCTGGCGGCACCAACCGCTGGGCCCACGGCTCCATGACGGTATTGACGCTCGGAACGACTATGCCGATGCGAGCACGGCTCGGCCCGTCGATCCCGTTTGAAGTAGACATGACGCGTCCCGTTGATTGAGTTTCACGCTACACTGTAGTCAGAAGGCCGGCGTCTGATCACGCAGAAAATCATAAGGCCTCTTCAAGCTCACATCTGGGAGGCTTGGCGTCGCGCTTCCGCCCCCGGGATCAGGTTGGCGAGCCAGACAACGGCGGTGGTGATCGCGAGCATCATCAGGCCAAGGACGGCGATGGCGCCAAGGTCGCCGCTCTCCTTCAGGTCGAAGATCAAGACCGAGAGCACCTTGGTGTCGGAGGTAAACAGGATCACCGCCGCCGACAACTCCCGGACCACGGCGACAAATATGAAGCACCAGGTTGCAACCACGCCGGACAGGAGCAGCGGCGCGGTAATCTCGCGGAGCGCGCGGAGCCGGGTGGCGCCGAGGATGCGGCTTGCCTCCTCGAGTTCGGGATGTACCGCCTGGATTGCGGAGCCGAGTTGCTGATATGACGCTGGCAGCTCGATCGTCAGATAGGCAATCAAGAGTATCCAGAGCGTGCCATAGAGGATCATCGGCGGTATATCGACGCCGGCGACGCTGAGCCAGGATCGCGTGTAGGCAAGGAACAGGCCGACCCCTAACACGATGCCCGGGATGGCGATCGGCGCGGTCGCCAGAAAGCCGAGCCAGCGGTGTCCGCGCACAGCTCGCCTCGCCACCAAATAGGCGATAACCAGCGCCAACAGAGTTCCGACAGTCCCCGACAGCACCGCCAGCAGAAACGTGTTTCGCATCACGCCCCAGGTCTGCGAGAGCTCAAAGAATGTGAAGTGCACGTTGTGCAGAGACAAGGTCGACCACGTGATGAGCTTCGAGGGCACCTTCGAGAACGCAGCATTGAACAGGGCGCCATAGGGCAGGAACACGGGCAACAGCATTAGGCCGAGGCAGATCGCGAGCGCCGGCCAACGCCATGCTCCAAGTCGAACGGGCCGCGGCGCGCCATACTTTCCGCCAAGGACGGCGTAGCTGCGTTGGCCGAGAATCGCTGATTGTGCACGCAGCAGCACGATCGTCAGCACCAACAAAGGCAACGCGGCGGCAGCGGCAAGCTCCGGCTTCGGCGGAAATTGGAACAGGCTCCAAATCTTGGTCGTCATCGTGTGGAAACCGGCCGGAATCGCCAGGATTGCCGGTGAGCCGAACAGGTTCATCGCCTGCAGAAAAGCCACCAGAACACCGGCAAGGATGGCGGGCAGAGTCATCGGGATCGTGATGCTGCGCGCCGTCTGCCACGAGCGCGCGCCGAGCATAGAAGAGGCGTCCTCGAGCTCACCAGGTATGCGGTCGAGCGCGTTGGCCACCAGCACGAAGACGTAAGGGAAGGTGTAGCAGCTGATGACGAAGATCACGCCGCCGAGCGAGTAGATGTTGAACAGATGATGATCGGGCGCTGCGCCGCTGATGGCGCGCCATGCCTGGTTGAGGAGGCCGCTGTTCGGCGCGGCGAGCAGCTCCCAGGCGATGGCGCCGAGAAATGGCGGAGTGACGAACGAGGCGGTGACCAGCGTCCGCACGAGCCGGCGGCCAGGCATGTCGGAGCGTGCGACGAGCCAGCCCATCGGCGCGGCCACGAGGCAGCAGATGAGGCCGACCGAAATGGCGATGACGAGGGTGGTGACAAGCGGCTCCTGAAACTCGGCATCGCCGAAGATGGCAACGAAGTTCGCGATCGTCACGCCGCCGTCCTTGGTCGAGAACGCGAAGATGGCGATCCACGCGATCGGCAGAACGACCAGAATCACGAGCAGTGCCGCAAACAGCGCCAGCACCGGCCCCGAAAGGTCAAGGCGGAGGCGTGTTGCTTCGGGTTGGACTAAGGTGGACCGGGCTAGTCGCGTCATGCCCGCGTGACAACCATTGCGCCGCTCACACTTTGAAGTAATGAGTGTAGCGCTTCTTGATATCGTCCGCCTGTTTTTCCACCTCGGCCGCATTCTCCCTCATCAGCTTGATATCCTTGAGCGCGGTCCGGCCTGGCCGATCCTTCACCAGAGCATGCGCCGACCGCAACGCACCGACGTCGACCATCGCCTGCTGTGCCTCCTGCGTGAAGCTCCATAGATAGAAGAGCTTAGCAGCGTTCGGATTGGGGGCACGTTTCATGACGGCCGATGGCCCAGTGATCAGCGGCGTTCCTTCGACCGGATAAACGAGCTCAAGCGGTGCGCCTTTCTCTATCTCGATCGAAACGACATAGTCGCCGCCGTCTACCATCAGGGCTCGTTCTCCGAGCGCAATCTTCTTGGGCGGGTCGGCGGCCGACTGCACCTGCATGATCTTCTGCAAGGCTAGCTTCTCGAAATACTCCCAGCCGAGATCGCGTGCCGTCTGATGCGTCGCCGTCATGATGGTGCCGGAGTAGCTGGGGTGCGCCTTGACCATCTTGCCCGACCATTTGGGATCGAGCAGGTCACGGAAGCCCTTGGGCACGTCCTCGGGCTTCACGAGTGTCTTGTTGTAGGCAATCGCCGAGAGCATCACCCGCCAGGTCGCATAGGTTCCGTCCGCGTCCTTGAACTCGGGCGCATAGTGCTGCGCAACGTCGACGGGCACGACGGGCTCAAGCAGTCCATCGCGCTTCCAGACGATGAAGTGGGCGGCGTCCGAGCTGTTCAGCGTGTCGCAATTGTAAATCTTGGACGCGTATTCCTGGCCGATGCGCTGATAGTTCCGCTCGGCGCCGCTGCGCTCGACCTTGACGGCGATGCCCGGGTACTTTGCCTCGAACAGCTTGGCTATCCGCTCGGCAACCTTGATCTCGACTGAGGTGTAGTAGTTGACCTTGCCCTCCTTCTTCGCGGCCTCGATCAGAGCCGGAGTGATCTCCTGTGCGGGCGGGGATTGGGCAATAGACACGCGCGGCCAGCCGGCGGCAGTGCCGGCGGCAACCGCCGCTGCCCCCGTGAGCACCGTTCGCCGGCTTGGACGTCGGATGTTGTTCCGCATGCGTTGTCCTCCATGATGGCTGCGTGCTCTCAGCGCGTGAGCGCGCGGCACCTTTCTGGATCAAGATGCATCCACGCGGCGCTGCCGGGTGTGATGCTCTGGTCGGCTGGCGCCGCAATCCGCACCTCCGCGCCGTCTTGCATCTCGACAATATAGTCGCGGCTCGAGCCGAGGAAGACCTGTCGGCGCACAACTCCGCGCAACGTGTTTGCGGGTGGCTCGCCGGAACCGGCGGGCGCCAAGCGGATGTCGTGCTGGCGAACGGCGACTGCCGTCTCGCGGCCGGGCTCAAGCGCCCGCCCGGTTGTTGCAACAGGTACGCCTGCGATGGCAACTTGCGTCCGGTCGATCGCCTGTCCTTTCAGCACATTGCTCGCTCCGATGAAGCGAGCAACAAACTCGGACACTGGCCGCTCATACACGTCCTCCGGAGAGCCAAGTTGCTCGATCCTGCCGCCGTTCATGACCGCGATGACATCTGCCGTCGTCATCGCCTCGGCCTGGTCGTGGGTTACGTAAACGGCTGTCGTTCGGAACTGGTCGTGCAGGCGGCGGATCTCGAAACGCATCTCCTCGCGCAGGTTGGCGTCGAGGTTCGAGAGCGGCTCGTCCATCAGGAGCGTCTCGGGCTCGACGACGAGCGCACGGGCGAGCGAGACGCGCTGCTGCTGGCCGCCCGATAGCTCTGACGGATAGCGCCCGGCCAAGGCCTCGAGGCGGGCGACGGCGAGAATAGCCTTCACGCGCGCATCGACCGTCGCCTTGTCGAGGCCGCGGATCTTCAGGCCGTAGGCGACGTTCTCGGCCGCGGTCATGTGCGGCCAAAGCGCGTAGGATTGAAAGATCATCGACATCATCCGCTGCTCGGGCGGCAGCGTGCGCCGCGGCGAGGAGATGACCCGCTCGCCGACCACGATTTCGCCCTCCGTCGGCTCGATGAAGCCGGCAATCAATCGCAGCGTTGTGGTCTTGCCGCAACCCGAGGGGCCGAGCAGGCAGACCAGATTTCCATCACCGATCGTCAACGACACGTTGTCGACGGCTGCAGTGGCGCCGAAGCGCTTGGTCAGGCCCCTGAGCTCGACGGATGCCACGTAACCCACCTTCCCGGCGGCCGCTTGTGTACGCGACCTGGATGAAGCTTAGCGTCGATGGGTGCTCGCGCGCCATCCTTTTGAAGTCGGAAGCAAACCGCATTTGTCTAGGGTCGATGTGTGTCCCGACGCCGACGATAGAGGTCGACCTTTGAACAGGGACGGGACGAACAGCACGAAGCCGGACTAGTACGTCACGATCAGCAGCACGATGCCTAGCGGTGTGTAGAACGGCATCACCGCCCGCACCTGTTCCCGGAACATCGATCTCGGATCTGAAAATCGTTCGTCGAATGACGGCTTGACCAGTGATCTGCCTTGCCAACCGGATAGAGGCACGCATCAGCGAGCGATTGCCGATCGCTAAAAAGTTCACAAATTCCTAAAGCACTTGTTAACCGTCTATTGGCCGGTGCCTGCTAGCTTCGCGCGGGTTATTGGCTGCGAGGGCGCTGTGGTCAAGTCCGCCAACCTCATCTGGAGACAGTGTAGCACTTGGCTATCGTGCGTGCGTGCGCGCGTGTGGACCGTCTTTGCGAAGACCGATGTCCGGTATGCATTGCCGCTTGGCCGGCAAAGCCGGCGGCAAACGTTACCTGATCGGGCAGAGTTGCTGGAAGTCGCCTTAGAAGCTCTCCAAGTTGCCAGAGACAACCGGGCGCTGGTGGTGGTCCGGGCCGGCACGATCATAGACATCAATCAACATGCGCTCGACCTATGCGGCTTTCTCCCGGTTGACTTGCTCGGCCAAAGCGTGATGTCGAAGTTGTTCACCGATCCCCCGCCGCCGACACCAGCGCTGACCGCTGCACATTGGGATACGCTCCTCAAAACGCGATCGGGCGAGACCATAGCGATCGACGTGTTGCGTCAGCCCCTGGGCGCCAAATTATCCGAAATCGAGGTGTATGCAATTCGAGACCTGCGCGAGTGGCGCGACGCGGCGGAGGAGCGGGAGCGGCAACACAAAGCGCTACAGTTGCGCGATGAGCAGCTGCGAGCCCAGGATATGAGGTTCAAGACCGCGCTCGAAAACATGGGCAAGGGCCTATGTATGTTCGACGCGCAGAAGCGCCTCGTCGTCTGTAACGATCTTTATGCGCAAATGTACGACCTACCGTCGGAGCTGCTGCAAATCGGAACGCCGCACGGAACCGTTATTGCCCACCGGGTCAAAAGTGGAATTCTGAAGGGCGACAAGACGGACGGAGCCGTCGATCAAAAGCTTTCGGATCTGCGGGAGTTGCCGTCCGACGCCCGATCGTCTCGAATCGACGAACTTGCAGACGGCAGCCTCATCTGCGTCACGCGAGAGCCCATGCCGGACGGCGGCTGGGTTGCCACTCACGAAGACGTCACGGAACGCCACCGCACTGAAGCGCGCATTGAGCACATGGCACGCCACGACGCGCTCACGGATCTTCCGAACCGCACTCTCTTTGCGGAGCGCGTCAACGCAGCTCTACAACGCACAAGCAATGGGGAGCGTATTGCCGTTCTCTCGCTTGATCTCGACCGTTTCAAGCATATCAACGACACCTTGGGACATCCAGTTGGGGATGCCCTGCTCAAGGTTGTTTCCGAGCGGCTGCGTCGCACGGTTCGAGAGAGCGATACTGTTGCGCGCCTTGGCGGCGATGAATTCGCCATCGTGCAACTGGCGGCGCCCCAGCTGGAAGGGGTAACCGATCTCGCACAACGCATCATCGACGTGCTCAGTGCTCCCTATGAGATCGAGGGTCAGCAAATGCTGATTGGCACCAGCGTGGGCATAGCCATCGCGCCGACCGACGGCGAGACGGTGGCCGCGTTGCTGAAGAGCGCTGACGTTGCGCTATATCGGGCGAAGACCGATGGCCGCGGACGATATCGTTTCTTTGAAGCCGGCATGGATGCAGCGATGCAGGCTCGACGCCAGCTCGAGTTGGATTTGCGAACTGCGCTCGTGAAAGGTGAGTTGGAGCTGCACTATCAGCCGATTGTCGGGATCGCCACACACGAGGTTACGGGTTTCGAGGCGCTGCTGCGATGGCGGCACCCCGAACGCGGTCTGATTTCACCCGCGAGCTTCATTCCTCTCGCCGAGGAAGTGGGTTTGATTGTGCCGATTGGTGATTGGGTTCTACGGCAGGCCTGTGGTGATGCAGCGTGCTGGCCAAACGACATCACTGTGGCCGTTAATCTATCGCCGGCCCAGTTCAAGAGTGCGCGGCTAGCCGAAGCCGTCTTGCTCGCTCTTGCGGCCTCGGGCTTGCAGCCGCACCGACTGGAGTTGGAAATCACGGAGAGTGTATTGCTCGTCGAGCACGAGACGACGCTCGCCGTGCTGCACCAATTGAGGTCGCTAGGCGTCAAGATCGCCATGGACGACTTCGGCACCGGCTACTCAAGCTTGAGCTACTTGAGAAGTTTTCCATTTGACAAGATCAAGATCGACCGTTCCTTCATCCAGGGCATGGCGCAGGACGAGAGTTCTTCGGCCATCGTACGCGCGGTCGTTGGATTGAGCAGCAGGCTCGGTATGACCACCACCGCCGAAGGCGTCGAGACAGCCGAGCAACTGGATGAGGTTCGCGCAGAAGGCTGCACCGAGGTTCAAGGCTTTTATTTCAGCGCAGCCAGGCCTGCATCGGAGCTTTCTGGATTGATCACGGCAGTGAGGCAGCGCGATGCCGCTGTGGCATAACGAGCGGCACATGGTTGCGGGTTAGCGCAGCAAGGGGCATGTCTTGCGCTGGCCGGAACCGTACGGTTGGTAAGTACCGTCGCTTTCCCGGAACGACGCATAGCGCCGGGCGCACTCGGAGTTCGCCGGGCTTGCATCGCCGGAAAGCTTCGGTTGCGTCTCCGCGGTATCGCTCCGGCTCATACTTTCCGGCATTTTTCTGGCGTCCCGCGCCCGCTGGTTGGCCTCGGGATTGAGGATCGTGGCGCCGCCGATTTTACTTTCCTCGGGCTGCTCTGTCGTTTGCCCACCCGTCTCGACGTTCTCCGCGGCCGCACTTTGTTTGTGCGTCGGGGCTTCCGTTTTCGGGCCATCGGCCGT
>CADEFX010000099.1:0-7264 GCA_902826715.1 uncultured Hyphomicrobiales bacterium
TTCCTCGGCGAGGAACGCGCGCACGTCGCGGCGCAGCGTTTCGCATTCCTCGGGCAATCTGATCTGGTCGAAGCGGAGGTCGGTGGTCATGAGTGTAGCCTATGGCTTCGTGATTGCGGCAGCTCGGGGGGTCGGACGCGAGACCGCGCCACACCCACCAATATCATCCTCGGGCTCGTCCCGAGGACCCAAGGTTCCACGAATCCGGAAGAGCGAGGTTCGAGATCCATTCGGTCCCAACATCCATCGAGCGTGCTTAGCGATGGATCCTCGCGACAAGCGCGAGGATGACACCTGAGGGTTGGAGAGGTAGTGGCCGACGTGGTGGACAAGAACATCATGAGGCTCACCGCGAAGCCAGGAGTGGCCATAGGTCGTCGGCGCCGCGCTTGGCGATGCGGTTGCCGAGTTCGACGGCCCAATAGCTTTCGTTGCCGAAATCGTCGCGCCACGAGAGCAGGCGCAGCGTAAAGCGGTGCAGGATGTATTCCTTGGTGAAGCCGATGGCGCCGTGCACCTGATGCGCGATGGCCGCACCTTCCTGCGCGGCTTCCGATGCGCGAATCTTGGCGGCGGCGGCTTCCAGGAAAACGGTGTCATCGAAAATGTCGGTGTTGGAGAGCGTGTCGGCGGCGGAGCCGGAGGCCATCATGGCGGCGGACACTTCGCCGGCTAGGCGCGCGAGGTTGTGCTGCACGGCCTGGAACTTGGCGATGGGACGTTCGAAGGCAACGCGGTCGTTGGCGTAGCGCACGGCCATGGCGAGGATGGCTTCCAGCGCGCCGGCGGTTTCGATGGCACGCATGACGCCGCCCATCAGCAGGAACGCGATTTGATCCAGGCCGGCGGACGAGGCAACCTGAACGGGCTTGGCCCGGTCGAAGACGACATCGCACAGCGGATCGCCTGCCAGCGTGCGTCCGGCCGTGATGCGCGCGGCGCCGATAGGGATGAGCGCGACGTGAGCGCCGTTGGACGCGTGAGCCAGGACGGCAATGTGCGCGGCTTCCGTGGCGAACGGCACGCTGCGGGAGCGGCCGGAGAGCGTGCCGTCGGTATTCAGCGTGATGCGATCTACGGGGCGCGTGGGCGCAACGGTCATGGGGCCCGGGGGTGAGTTGATGCCTGCACGCGAGAGAAGCCAGCCGGCCAGCAAAGTTTCGGCGACCGGCACGGAGGCGGCGAAACGCCCGGCCACGCCCAGAACCTCGAAGCCGTCGGACAGGCTGGCGCCGGCGCCGCCGAGCGTATCGGGCACCCACGCCAGCGTCAGGCCGGCGTCCTCCAGCGCGCGCCAGAGATCGGCTTTCCAGGCGTCGGACTTGGCGCTGTTGATGGTCTGCGGGTCGGCGAGATCGGCGAAGATCCGCGCAGCCGTTTCGGCGACGATATTTCCGTTCTCACTCAAGCGTTTCCGTCCCGGCTGATGGCGGGGTCGCGTTCGGCAGCGGTCCCTGGAATTGTCAGGACCTATGGTGCGGGGAAGTCGCGGCGCTGGCAAGCGTTGTCGGAGAGGGCAAGATGTATCTGAGCGGCGGTCATTCGGCCGCCTGTACCTCATGAAGGCACGTGGATGGCCGCCTGCGCGGCCATGACGAATGGAGGGAAGCATGCGAAATGCCGTTGGCGGATGTGCGCCGGGCGGCAAGGGAGCGCGCGATGACGATCGAACTCTACGGATACAAATACAGCGTGTACGCGTGGATTGCGCGGCTGGCGCTGCATGAGAAGGGCTGCGCCTATGAGTGGCGGGAGATCAATCCTTTCGCGGACGACGGTCCTGCCGACTACCTCATCAAGCATCCGTTCAGGCGGGTGCCGGTTCTCGTGCATGATGACTTCACTCTCTACGAGACAAGTGCCGTTACGCGCTATGTGGACGAGGCCTTCGATGGGCCGTCGTTGCAGCCGGCAATGCCCCGCGAGCGGGCGCGGTGTCAGCAGATCATCTCGGTGATCGACAGCTACGCGTACTGGCCGCTGGTGCGGCAGGTGTTTTCGCATGGGGTGTTCCGGCCGCGCACGGGACGAGAGGCCGATCCGAGCGAGGTGCTGCGGGGACTCGATGCGGCGCCGAGAGTGTTGGGTGCGCTGGAGCAGCTTGCAGACGACGGCGGCCCATTTCTGTGCGGCGATGCCATGTCGCTGGCGGACGTCCATCTGGCGCCGATGATGGGCTATTTCACGCTGTATCCGGACGGCGCGATGCTGTCGGGCCGGCAACGCCGTCTCGCGCGGTGGTGGGCGGCGATGTCTGAGCGATCGGCTTTCAAGGAGACGATGCCGGATTTGCCGCAAGTGTGAGCCGTCGGCATCAGTGCCATGCGTGACAGCGGCTGACACGCTCTTGGAGTTTCCTGCGTGCGAGCGCACAAAACCGGAAGGGGATCAGCCATGTCGCGTTACGGCGATGTCTACGAGAACAAGGTGACGCGGGAATACGCGGTGGTGCTGCGCGGCACGGAGGATCGCAATGGCGGTCCGATGATCGTGCACCTGACAGCGCGCGCCGGGGCTGCCGTCGTCGGAGAGCACGTTCACCCGAACTTGCGCGAGCGGTTCACCGTTGTCAGCGGCAGGCTCGAGGCCAAGATCGCGGGAACGCTGCATCGCCTGGGCCCCGGGCAGTCGGCCGTCATCGAGCCGGGTGTCGCGCACGACTGGTGGAATCCGAGCGACAGCGAGGAGGCGCATGTCCTCGTCGAGCTGGAGGACGCTCCGGGGGCCGGTGCCGGCAATCTCGATCGCTTTGAGTTGATGATTGCCACGCTGTTCAGTCTTGCCAACGCTGGCAAAGTCGACCGCAAGGGCCGGCCCTTGTTGCTGCAGGCGGCGGTGATGGCTCGAGAGTTTGCCGATGTGATCGTATTCACGCGGCCGCCGCGGGCAATCCAGCGGGCCATCTTGAGCGTGCTGGCGCCGCTGGCGCGGCTCCTCGGCTACACGGCGATTTACCCCGAGTACAGCAAGCCGCACGGTCATGTGACGCCGGACGCGGAGATGCTTGTCGCGACGGTGCTCGCGCCGGTCGGTGCGGCGATCCGCGTCGCAGAAGCGGCTTAGAGTCTTTCCGAGTTAGCTCGATCCACCTCTCCCCCAGCGTTCCCGGACGCCGCGCATGCGAAGCCTGCGCGGCGAGCCGGGATCTTCACATGTCTCGATCAATGCGCCGCACTCTCCTCGCTGGCGGGAAAGCCCCCGGCTGATTGGCGCTTCCGCGCGCAGCGCGATCGCGCCATCGCCGGGGACACAGGTTTTGTCGCATTGGCGCCTCCGCGATTCCATCTGGTCCGCAAAGGCATTAGGAGTAATGGATGCCGCCGTTGACCTCGATGGTCTGGCCGGTGGTGTAGGCGCCTTCGGGGCGGCACAGCATGGTGATGACGTGGGCGATTTCTTCCGGCTGGCCCTCGCGGCCGACGGGAATGCCGAGGCTGGCGCTGTCGGCGGGGCGGGCACCGGCGGCGCCGCTGCGCACGGTGTTGATGGTGCCCGGCGCGACGATGTTGGCGGTGATGCCGTGGGGACCGAGCTCGGTGGCCATCGCGCGCGTCATGCCGATCATGCCGGACTTGGCGGCTGCCACATGCACGCGGCCGGCTGTGCCGCGGAACATGGTCACGCCGCCGATATTGACGATGCGACCCCACTTGCCGGCGATCATGTATGGGGCGGCGTAGCGCGCGCACAGGAAGGCGCAGTCGAGGCTGTTGGCCAGCACGTAGCGCCAATCCTCCAGCGTCATCTCGACGAACGGCGTGTTGCGGCGGACCGCAGCATTGTTGACGAGGATGTCTATCTTGCCGAAGCGCTTGGCGGTGGCTTCGATGAGGCTTTGCGCGCCGGCCTCGGTCGACACGTCGGCGATGTGGCCGTCCGACTGCGCACCGGCGGCGTCGAGCAGCTTGCGCGTTTCATCGACGCCCGCCTGATCGCTGCGCGCGTGCACCATGATCGAAGCGCCTTCGCGTGCCAGCATGAGGGCGGTGGCGCGGCCAATGTTGCGCGCGGAGCC
The DNA here is from genome assembly GCA_902826715.1 of uncultured Hyphomicrobiales bacterium. GTDB lineage: Bacteria > Pseudomonadota > Alphaproteobacteria > Rhizobiales > Hyphomicrobiaceae > CADEFX01. Next base: position 4,016 of record CADEFX010000099.1, read on the forward strand.
GGTGATGACGGCCACGCGGCCAGCGAGTGACGTCATGCGGATTTCTCCCTTCAAGCGGGGTAATTGCGACGCTATGCGGCAATGGCCGCGACTATCAGGCCGATGATGCAATGCGTAAAGGGGGGATCAGAGTGTCCTAGAGGCCCTGATATTCGAGACACTGGGCGGTTTCGGTCGGGGGAGCTTGCTCGATCGGTTTTTTGAGCTCTTGCGGGACGGCTTCGGGTATCGGTCCATTCGGCAAGTCGACGAGCGCCAACATCAGGGCGAGGACGCTGGCCGCGAGCAGGGCAACCTTGCCAATCAGGCGCAGGATGAACATTGCAGAAGCCATCGTAGCGGTTGAGATCCCTCGGCACCCAGCCCGGCGTGCCGACCGAGCCAAGCAATCTTAGCCTTGAACCGATCATCCGTCCAAGGCGCGTGTCGCCTTCGGATCGCGGGCTGGTCCAGACGCCCATGCGTGACAGCGGAAGGCGGCCAGATGGTGGCCGCTCCCGTTCCCCTCCCCGCAAAGCCGGAGAGGGGGAAGGACAACTCACATCTTGAACGGGACGACCTTTTGCTGCTGCTGGCCCAGTCCTTCGATGCCCAGCGTCATGACGTCGCCAGCTTTAAGGAACAAGGGCGGCTTCATGCCGAGGCCGACGCCCGGAGGCGTGCCCGTGGTGATGACGTCGCCCGCCTCCAGCACCATGAACTGTGACACGTAATGCAGGATGTGAGCACACGTGAAGATCATGGTGCTCGTGCTGCCGGTCTGCATGCGCTTGCCGTTGAGGTCGAGGAACATGGGCAGGCTTTGCACATCCTTGATCTCGTCGCTCGTGACGAGCCAGGGGCCCAGCGGCCCGAACGTCTCGGCGCACTTGCCCTTCATCCATTGGCCGCCGCGCTCGATCTGGAAATAGCGCTCGGAGACGTCGTTGCAGACGGTGTAGCCGGCGATGTGGGCGGGCGCGTCTTTTTCCTCGACGTAGCGGGCGCGCTTGCCGACGACGAATGCGATCTCGACTTCCCAGTCGAGCTTGGTGGAGCCCTTTGGGATCATGACGTCGTCGTTGGCGCCGACGATGCAGTTGGGCAGCTTGGCGAAGATAATTGGCTCTTTCGGGATATCGGCGCCGGTTTCCTTGGCGTGGTCGGAATAGTTGAGGCCGATGGCGATGAAGTTGTGCACGTTGGCGACCGGCGCACCGAGGCGCACACCCTTGGGCGCGGCGGGGAGAGACTTGGGATCGATCTTCTTCAAGGCGGCGAGGCTCGACTGCGAGAGCGTCTCGCCGGTGATGTCCTTCACGTGACCCGACAGGTCGCGAATGGTGCCATCCGTGTCGCAAAGGCCGGGCTTTTCGGCGCCGGGCGCGCCAAAGCGGACGAGCTTCATGGGGTTTCACTCCAAAGTTTGTTGGTGATAGTTCCTATGGGTAGGGCAGGGGCGTGGGCGGCGTCCAGTTGATTCGCGAGAATGTGATCGGCGTAGGTCGTGCCGCGTGTGAGGCCGATCGCTCCCCATTCCTTCAATGGGGAGAAGATTAGGATGAGGGGCAGGTTCTTGCTCAGAGCTTGCCGCTGCCCCTCACCCTAACCCTCTCCCCGCTTGCGGGGAGAGGGAATGCTACCCCGCCTTCCTCGCGCCACCCGAATCGGGGAATGGTGTTGCTGCAAGGCGAAGCGGCGATAGGGGCGGGACCATGGTCGAGCGTGCAGCGGGCCGGTCGGCCAAGACGGGCGGCGATGAGCCCGTGGTCGGCAAGGCGGACAAAGTCGGCCGTGCGGGTTCAGCCAAGGCCCTGTTCGGCAAAAAGACCATCGCACTCGTCTACGATTTCGACGGTACGCTGAGCCCGAAGCCGATGCAGGAGTATACGTTCCTGCCCAAGATCGGCGCGGACGCCAAGGCGTTCTGGGCGGAGGCCAACGCGCTCGCCCGCGCGCACGGCGCCGACAGCCTCATCACGTACATGCACCTGATGTACAAGAAGGCCAAGGCAAAGGGCGTGCGCATCGATCGCGAGGACCTCGTGAACCTCGGGCGCGACGTGGAGCTGTTCGCGGGCGTCGAGGAGTGGTTCGACGCCATCGGCGAATACGTGAAGATCCGCGCCGAGAGCAACGGCGTGACACTGCGGCACTATCTCGTGTCGTCAGGGCTGACGGAGATCATCGAGGGCACGCGCATCTATCCACGCTTTCACAACGTGTTCGCGTCGGAATACTGGTTCGACGTGTACGACCTGCCGTATCCCAAGCGCGTCATCACCGACACGGGCAAGACGCAGTACCTGTTCCGCATCAACAAGGGTGTCGAAGACCTGGGCGAGTCGATCAACGATCACATGCCCGAGGGCAAGCGGCCGATCCCGTTCGCCAATATGATCTACTTCGGCGACGGCGACACCGACGTGCCGTCGATGGCGGTGATGCGCAAGAACGGCGGCCACGCCATCGCCGTGCATCCGCCGGGCAAGGCGCGCGCCAAATGCGTGGCGCTGTTCAAGGCCGGTCGCTGCGATTTCTTCGCGCCCGCCGACTACCGGCGCGGGTCGGACCTTTTCAAGCGCACGTGCCTGCTGCTGGACCGCATGCTGGCGGATATTCGGGTGCAGGAGGAGGTTTGGCGCGTGGGGCGGGGGGTGAGGTAGGGGGCAATCGACATCGGTTGCCAACGAGCCCATTGAAGCTCGATGCCGTTGGAAGAGAAAACGGCCGCCCATCCATGGCGAAGAGCTCTACCAGGCGGTGCGAGAGTTGGGGCATGTCAGCTTCGCCTGGAATGCTGGCACGCTGATCTCGGCGATTTTTTTTAGTTGCCTCGCGTTTCGCACCTTGACTGGGTACGCACCGGGCAAGCAGACCGCCGTCGCCTAGACGCCGGGGTTTACTCAACGCGGCCGGTTTTTACGGTGACGACGACGTCGGTGTAGACCTTTACGAGCGGGGCCACGATCTTGTGGAACGGGCCCTTGCTGATCAGCAGGTCGTGCAAGGCGAGATAGTCGATGCCTGTGGTGAGGAAGCACGCGACGGCATCGTCGGGCGTCTCGACGATGGGCTCGCCCTTGATGTTGAAGGATGTGTTGATGAGCACGGGCACGCCGGTGATCTCGTCGAAGGCTTTCAGCAGCCGGTAGAGGCGGTCGTTGGTTTCCTGGCGCACGGTCTGTACGCGCGCAGTGCCATCGACGTGGACGATGGCCGGGATCTTGTCGCGCCATTCGGGGCGCACGTGCTTGGCGGTGAGCATGG
>CADEFX010000099.1:7274-16242 GCA_902826715.1 uncultured Hyphomicrobiales bacterium
ATCGCCCTCGAAGATCTCCTTGGCGCGTTCGAACAGCACAATGGGCGCGAAGGGGCGGAACGGCTGGCGGTGTTTCACGCGTGCGTTGAGGATGTCCTTCATCTCGGGCGTGCGCGGATCGGCGATGATGCTGCGGTTGCCGAGCGCGCGTGGTCCGAACTCGGAGCGGCCCTGGAACCAGCCGACGACGTTGCCTTCAGCGAGCACGCGTGCGGTGTCGCGGCAGATGTCGTCGGATTTGGTGATCTTCGTTTCGAGGCGGAAGATGGCGGCGCCGGTGGCGGCGTCGATGTCGGTGTCGCTGTAGCTGCGGCCAACATAGGAATGGTTCATGACGAATGTGCGCGGCTTCTTCTGGATGGCGTGGAGGCCGTAGTAGGCGCAGCCGATGGCGATGCCGTCGTCGCCGGCAGCCGGCTGAATCCACACGTTCTCGAAGCCCGACTCCCGGGCGATGCGGCCGTTGGCGACGCAGTTGAGCGCCACGCCGCCCGCAATGCAGAGGTTTTTCGCGCCGGTGGTTTCACGCAGCCAGCGCGCGCGGGCGAGCAGCACCTTCTCGGTGTCGTCCTGCACGCGCCACGCCAGATCCTCCCAGTGCCGCATGGACGGGCTCGTGTCCCACTTCTTGCCGCTGTCGAGCAGCCATGGCTCCTTGAGGCCGTCGGACCACTCGGGGACGCTGAGCTCGTTGTTGGTGATGTCCATAAGCGGCTTGGCGACGCCTGGACGGCCGTAGGGAGCGAGGCCCATCAACTCGCCGCACTTGTTCCAGTCGCCGAAGATGTAGGTGGAGGCGCGGCTGTAGAGGGCGCCGAGGCCCGGCATGTTGAAGAACTCGTCGCTGAGGAAGCCGCGGCTCGGGTGCAGCCAGACTTTTTTCAAGGTTTCGAGTTTGGTTCCGCTGAAGCGGTAATAGCTCTCCGATTCACGCGCGAGCGGATCGGGCTTGTCGGTGGCGGGGTAGGACTCGGTTACGTCGGCGCCGTAGCTGCCCACGCCGTCCACGATCATGACGACGCCGTCTTCGAACGGACTGACGGCGAAGGCGCTGTAGGCGTGCGCCAGATGATGCGAAATAGTGACCGCCTTGGGCGACGCGCCGAGAAAGAGCGGGTCCTTCGTAGCGTCGGTGCGCTCGGATTCGGAGAGAAAGCCCGGCATGTCCTGGTAGATGAGGCGCTGTTCCATCTCCTCAACGGGCAGGATGTAGCAGTTGCGGACGACAAGCCCGACGTCGTCGAGGGTGATGCCCTCCGCCTCCAGGCAATAGTCGATGACCTCCTTGTAGAAGCCGCTGGCGTGCTTCTCGCGCGTGATGCGCTCCTTGGCGACGGCGTAAGCGATCTCGCCGTCGCGCAGCAGACAGGCGCTGACATCGTGGTCGTATGTGTTCAATCCGAGGATATAGTTATGCGGCTTGGCCATGGGCTCTTGGTCCGGACTGGCGGTGGCGAATCACTAAGCCTCTTGCGGGCAGTCTGATGGCTGGCTGGAGGTTTGTCCTAACGAAGCTGACCGCGGTTCGATACCAATCTATGCACATGCAGATGCAACATCGTGCGCTTGCGAGATGAGTTCCTTGCTCACGATTTATCAATGTCTTAGGCTTTAGTGGCGGAGTTGGACGATGCGCGCACGGCGGCCAGAGGGGAAGCTGAACCGTCATCAGCGGGTATCTCGCCAAATGTCGTGGACTGGCGGGAGGAATTTGAGGAGGTGACGTAATGGCAGAAAAGACTGGACCCCGTAAGGTCCTGACGCGTGTTCTAGCGACGGCAGTGTTGCTCGGCGCATATGTAGTAGGCACCGCGGCGGTGTCCGGTGTGACGGCAACGTCCGCCGAGGCGCGCGGTCGCGGACGTGGCCGTGGCAGAGGCCGGGGTCGCGGCAGAGGCCGTGGACGCGGAATTTATATTGCCCCGATTATCGGCGCGACGTCGTGCACGTACTGGCGTTCGCGCTGTGCGGACATGTACGGCTGGCGCACAGGCGCCTGGCGCCGCTGCATCGTGCGGCGCGGCTGCGGCTACTGAGACCGAGCATATCGGAATGAGAAAAGGGCGGGATTTATCCCGCCCTTTTCATTTGCCGATGCGCGTTCGTAGCGCGGCTTTCATCTCTCGTGCCTGGGTGCCGGGAGAGGAGAAAACCTCAGCTCTTGCAGACCTGGATGGCGCTTTCGCACTTGTAGCCCGCCGGATCGGGCTTGCACTTGTATTTCTCGTTCTTGAACGTGTCGGTCATGATCGGCCAGTTGCCGGTGGTCTGGGCGATGATCTCCCAGGCCTGGAAGCGCGCCATGTCTTCCGTCGGCGCCCAGCCGCGGCCGCGCTTCAGCTCGCATTTGGCGGCGGTCTTCGTGGCCTTTGCCTTGCCTTGAGCGCCGACATCCGTGGCCGGCGCCATGGCCAGTCCGGCAATCGCGAGACCCGCAAATAAAGCCAATGCCTTAGTCCGCATCGTTGATTCTCCGAAGCATCCCTGATGCGGCAGCGATAGGCGCAGCGCGGGCGGGCGGCAAGTCGGTGCGGAAAATTAAACGGGAAGCGTGGCCCGGATGCTGCGGCACAGCCATGTCCCATGGCCGATCGCACACGCGTTTGATCACGACGACATCGAATCGCGCGTTGAGGGCGTGACGGGACAAGAGCACGCTTGGTTCGTGGATCGTAGCGCCGTGGATAACCTTAACAGACCGTTGACACCCATATTATCCCATGGCATCCCATATGTGCCCGACCGCACCGGGCAAGGGGCGCGGGCTGCGGCGCGAGGCTCTGTCGAGGGCCGGAGCCTGGCGACCGCCCGCGTCCCGCCCGGCGGTTGGGTTTGAGGTTTTTCAGTCAGCGAAGTGGCGTCCGGGAAGGCTCACGCAGGGGATGGACCGCTTTGTCTCGACATTCACGAACAAGATCGACGCCAAGGGCCGGGTCTCAATCCCAGCCCCGTTCCGTGCCGTGCTCGAGCGCGACGGCTACAAGCAGAGCGGCTCCGGCGGAATCTATTGCTACCCCTCGCTCGATGCTCCTGCGGTCGATGCAGGAGGCGAGAGACTTGCGCAGAAGATCGATGAGCTTCTCGCGGGCTTGCCGGACTATTCGGACGAGCGCGACGAGCTGTCTGTCGCGCTCTATGGTGACGTCCAGGTTCTTATCGTCGATCAGGACGGACGCATCGTGCTTCCTCAGTCGCTGTGCGCGCACGCCGGCATTTCAAGCCACGTCACATTTGTCGGGCTTGGCGAAAAATTTCAGATCTGGGAGCCTGGACGCTTCGACGAGCGCCGGCAGCAGGCGCGCGCCAAGGTCCAGCAGCATCGCACGCTTTTCGGCGGGGGACGCCGGGGTGGCTCCGGGGGAACGGGGGGCGAAGGGGCGCAGGAATGATGACCGAGCGCGCCACGCCGGGGGGCGGCGCCCACGTGCGACCGCGCCACATTCCCGTGCTGCTTTCCGAGGTGTTGGCAGCACTCTCACCCATTGACGGCGGGGTTTTCATCGACGGGACGTTCGGCGCCGGCGGGTATACGCGGGCGCTGATCGACGGGGGCGCGACGCGCGTGCTGGCGATCGACCGCGATCCGGCGGCGATTGCGGGTGGGGCGACACTGGCCGAGGCTTTCGGCACGCGGCTGAGCCTGGTGCAGGGCGCATTCGACAGCCTCGATGCAATTGCCGGGGCCAACGGGATCGATGCTGCCGATGGCGTCGTGCTGGATGTCGGCGTGTCGTCGATGCAGCTCGACGAGGCGCAGCGCGGGTTTTCGTTCCAGTCAGACGGCCCGCTCGACATGCGCATGGCAGACAGCGGCGAGACGGCAGCGGATGTCGTGAACACGCGCGGCGAGGAAGACCTCGCCGACATTCTTTTTCATCTGGGTGAGGAGCGGCGGTCGCGGGTCATCGCGCGGGCCGTCGTGCGGGTGCGCGAGGCGGCGCCGATCCGGACGACGGCGGAGCTGGCGGGGATCGTGATGCGCGTGCTGGGGCGGCGGCCCGGCGACGAGCACCATCCCGCCACGCGGACGTTCCAGGCGCTGCGTATCTACGTCAACGACGAGCTCGGGCAACTGGGCCGGGCGCTGCAGGCGGCCGAGCGCATCCTGAAGCCGGGCGGACGGCTAGTGGTGGTGTCGTTCCACTCGCTGGAGGATCGCATCGTGAAGCGGTTCCTGGCGGCGCGCGGCGGCAAGGCGATGACGGGCTCGCGGCATCTGCCGGCGCAATCGATAAAATCCAACGAGCCAAGTTACCGGATTATTTACCAGCGGCCGTTAACCCCTTCTCAAGAGGAGATCGCGGTCAACCCGCGCGCCCGCTCGGCCCGGCTGAGGGCAGCCGAGCGGACCGAGGCGCCGGCGTGGCCGCCCGAGGATCTCCAGGTGCTTGGCGTTCCTGAGCCCGAAGCTCCGCGACGCCGGACGCGATGAGGGGATATGCATGTTACGGCTGCTGAGCGTTGCCGCCATGGCGCTGACGATCGCCTCGGCGTTTGGGCTGTATCAGACCAAGTACGACACGCGTCAGCTGGAGGCGAAGCTGCAGGCGGGCGAACGCTCCATCGAGAAGATGGAAGGCGACATCGCTGTGCTGAGAGCGGAGAAAGCTTATCTGGCGCGGCCCGAGCGCATCGAGGCCCTGGCGAAGAGGCAGGGCCTCGGGCCGATCGCGGGCCATCAATACGTGCTGCCGGGGGAACTTCAGGCGAAGGTGCAGGCAAGCCAGCACGAGGCCGCGAGCCAGAAAGCCGAAAAGGCGAGCGTGAGAGGTCCCGATCACATCGAAGCATTGCTGCGCCAGCAAGACTCCCTCGCGGGTGAGACGAGGTAGACGGGCGGTTGCCGAGGGGAGCAACATCGAATGTCGCGTGCCGTGCCAGTTCCATCCATCGGCCTGTATCTGCGCGGTCTTATCGTTGGCGTGGCGGTAGCAGGATTGTTCGCGGCCGTGGGCGTGCAACTCGTGCGGCTGTCGCTCGTGGCGCGTACCGAGATCCGCGTGGCGAGTGCGGAGCCGATCGGACGTGTGTTCTCGCGGCCTGATATTTTGGATCGCGGCGGGCGCCTGGTGGCGACGGACGTCGCGGTGCCGTCGCTCTACGCCGATCCCGCAATGATCATCGACCTCGACGAAGTGATCGAGAAGCTGATGCGGACCTTTCCCGATCTCGATGCGGCGGAGCTGAGAAAGTCGCTGGGCGATCACACACGGCGCTTCGCGTGGATCAAGCGCGGGCTGGCGCCGCGGCAGGCGCAGCGCGTACACGACCTCGGTTTGCCAGGTCTGGCGTTCCGGCAGGAGCCGAAGCGTGTGTACCCGGCCGGCGCTCTGCTGGGGCACCTGATCGGTTACGTGAACGTCGACAACAAGGGCGCGGGGGGCCTGGAGCGCTACATCGACGACAACCTCGGCATCGAGTCGGTGCTGGGGGCGGCACCATCGCGCATTCCGCCGGTGGCGCTGTCGATCGATCTCGGCGTGCAGCAGGGGCTGGCAGCAGAGCTGAAGGAGGCGCTGACGCGCTATCAGGCGAGCGGTGCGGCCGGCCTCGTCATGGACGTGACGACGGGCGAGCTGGTGGCTGCAGTGTCGCTGCCGGAGCTCGATCCGGAAAAACCGGTGGAGGCGCAGGCGGACGGGCGAGAAAACCGGTTGTCGACGGGCGTGTACGAGCTGGGCTCGATCTTCAAGATCCTGACCGTGGCCATGGCACTCGATGGGAAGACGACAACACTCGATAAGATCTACGATGTGCGCCAGCCCATGACGTTCGGCCAGCACACGATCAATGATTTGCACCCTGCGGGCCGACCGCTCAGCGTGCGCGATGTGTTCATCCATTCCTCGAATGTCGGCGCGGGCATGATCGCGTTGGAAGCGGGAAGCGCGCGTCAGATGGGGTTCCTGTCGCGGCTTGGGCTATTGTCGGGCGCCCGCACGGAGGCGGGTCCGGTGGCAGCACCGATCGTGCCGAAGCGATGGGGCGAGCTCGAAACGGTGACCATCGCTTACGGTCATGGGCTGGCGACGACGCCGGTGCATTTCTCAGCGGCGGTAGCAGCGCTTCTGAACGGCGGCAGCAGGGTGACGCCGACCGTGCTCGCCCGGCGCACGGGGATCGTTGGCGAGCGGCTGGTGAGCGCGGAGACGAGTGCCGGCATTCGCGAGCTGCTACGGCTCAACGTGACCTCGCCGCATGGAACGGGGCGGCGGGCGGACGTGGCGGGGTATCGTGTGGGCGGCAAGACCGGCACGGCCGAGATACCGGGCAAGGGCGGGTATCAGCGCAAGGCGGTGATTTCGTCTTTTGTCGCGGCATTTCCGATGGATGCACCCCGGTTCCTGACGTTCGTGTCGCTGTTTGAGCCGCGCGCGTCGGAGGAGACGAAGGGGCAGATCACCGCGGGCCTCAACGCCGCGCCCGTGACGGGACGCCTGATCGCGCGGATTGCGCCGCTGCTCGACGTGCTGCCGGAGCGGGCGACGCAAGAGGCCGCATCGAGAGCGAATTGACGCTGCGCGCCAGGGCACATATTAAGCGGTGACTAGCTAAGCGGTAACTGGGCAGGTTGCGTCCGCCCGCGGTGTAAAAGTCCCTTCCGTATCAACGATCGCAGGGGCGATGCTTCTTTCCGCACTGACAGGCCCAGAGGTTGCGGCACCCGCAGCGGCATCGCATGTGCAGGTGACGGGGATAACTGCCGACAGCCGCGCGGTGAAGCCCGGATTTGTCTTTGCGGCGCTGCGCGGCAGCAAGACGGACGGGACGAAGTTCATAGCCGATGCTATCGCCAGGGGCGCGGTAGCGGTAATCGCGGCGGACGACGCGGCGCTGACGGTTCCGGGGAGTGTGGCGGTATTGCGCGCAGCCGAGCCGCGGCGCGTGCTGGCGTTGATGGCGGCACGCTTCTACGGCGCGCAGCCGCGCGTGGCCGTGGCCGTCACGGGCACCAACGGCAAGACGTCGGTGGCTGAGTTCACGCGGCAGATCTTTGCGGCCTGCGGCCGGGACGCGGCTTCGCTCGGCACCATCGGGCTCGTGAAGCCCGATGGCGGTGTGTATGGCTCGCTCACGACGCCTGATCCCGTGTCATTGCACAAGACTCTGGCGGAACTCGCAGGCGAGGGTGTCACGCATCTGGCGCTCGAAGCCTCATCGCATGGCCTCGATCAGCATCGGCTCGATGGCGTGCAATTGACGGCGGGGGCGTTCACGAACCTCGGACGCGATCATCTCGACTATCATCCGACGGAAGCCGACTATCTGGCGGCGAAGATGCGCCTGTTCTCCGATGTGCTGGAGCCAGGGCGGACCGCGATCATCAACATGCACAGCGCACATGCGCCTCAGGTGATGGCGGTGGCCAAGGCGCGCGGGCTGCGCGTTCTCTCGACCGGGGCGCATGGCGACGATCTGAAACTGGTGTCGCTCGCGCGTGATGGGTTCGCGCAGAGAATTGTCGTCCGGCATGACGGACGCGATTATGAGCTGCGCTTTCCCTTGCTCGGCGCGTATCAGGTTGAGAACGCGCTGGTGGGGGCGGGCCTTGCCATCGCCGTCGGCGAGGATGCGCCGACAGCGATTGGGGCGATAGCTGATCTCAAGGGCGTGTCTGGACGCCTGGAGAAGGCGGGCGAGCGCGATGGCGCGCTCGTCATCGTCGACTATGCCCACAAGCCCGAGGCGCTGGGAGCGGCGCTCGATGCACTGCGGCCGTTCGCGACCGGGCGCTTGATCTGCGTGTTCGGCTGCGGCGGCGACCGTGACAAGGGCAAGCGGCCGATCATGGGAGGCATTGCCGCCAGAAAGGCCGATGTCGTGATCGTGACGGACGATAATCCGCGCAGCGAGCGGCCGGAGGCGATCCGTGCCGAGATTCTGGTGGCAGCGCGGGGCGCGCAAGAGATCGCAGACCGCGGCGAAGCCATCCGGGCGGCTGTGGGTATGCTCAGGCTCGGTGATGTGCTTCTGGTGGCCGGAAAGGGCCACGAGACCGGCCAGATTGTGGGCGACAAGGTGCTTCCCTTCTCGGACCAGGATGCGGTCCGGCAGGCGCTCGGTGGAGACGGCGGGAATGGCTGATGCGCTCTGGCGCTGGGACGAGCTGGTCGCGGCTGCCGGCGGTAAGGCCGATGGCGCAGCTGAAAGCACGCTGACGGGTTTTTCCATCGACACGCGGACGCTGGCCCCTGGTGAGGTATTCGTGGCGCTGCGGGCCGAGCGCGATGGCCACGAGTTCGTCTCGGGTGCATTCGAGCGCGGCGCGGCCGCCGCGCTTGTGAGGCGCGGGTACGTGCGCAAGCCGGGCGATGGCGCGCTGATCCGCGTCGATGATTCCCTGCGCGCGCTGGAAGCCATCGGGCGGGCGGCGCGTGCGCGCTTGCAAGGCAAGGCGCGCGTCGTTGCGGTGACCGGGAGTGCGGGTAAGACGGGCACCAAGGAGATGCTGCGCGCCTGCCTTTCGCAGGCCGGCAGCGTGCATGCCGCGGAGAAGTCGTTCAACAATCACTGGGGTGTGCCGTTGACGCTGGCGCGCATGCCCTCCGACGTGGACTTTGCCGTATTCGAGATCGGCATGAACCATGCAGGCGAGATTACGCCGTTGACGCGCCTTGTGCGTCCGCATGTGACGATCGTCACCAACGTGCTGCCGGTGCATCTCGGGCAGTTTCCAAACGAGGAAGCCATCGCGGAAGCGAAGGCGGAAATCTTTTTGGGGCTTGAGCCGGCGGGCGTCGCCATCCTCAACCGTGACAACCGGCACTTCTATCTACTCGAGCGCCGGGCGCACGATGGCGGCGGGCGGGTTGTCTCGTTCGGCCGAACCCCGGCTGCGCAGGTCCGGGCCACGGCGATGGAGCCCGGGCCGGAAGGAACGTTCGTCACGGCGCGGCTGAGCGACGGTACGGTGCGCTACACGGTCGGCGCGCCGGGGCTGCATCTGGCGGGAAATTCGCTGGCGGTT
>CADEFX010000100.1 GCA_902826715.1 uncultured Hyphomicrobiales bacterium
ATCAACCCGTACGCCTTCACGCACACGCGCCCACCACCCGGATGCTCGCCGCGAGTCAATGGCAACGCCGAGATGATTGCGGTGTCAGTTGTGCGCCCTGCAATAATGATATCGGCGCCAGTGGCGAGTGCGGCCTGAATTTGTTCGGCACCAGCCAAGGCCACAATGTTAGCGAGCCCAGCAAGCGACCGGGCCGACATCTCGGGAGCCGGCGTCAGCGGGCGGACGCGGCCTTCGGCGAGGGCCTGTGCGATGCGTGCGGCGGGCTGGCTGGAATAGAGACGCGCCACCGTCACGTTCTGCCCTAGGTCATCGGCGATCTCTTGCGTAATCTCGTACATCCAGTCGACGGTCGTGTCTGTCCCGCAAGTCCCAGAAGTGCCGATGACCAGCGGCACTCCGGCTGCCGCCCGCGCGATCATCAGCTGCCTCCACTCGGACTTGGTGGCCGCGCGCGAATATTTGGACGTGCCCGAGCCGAGCGAAAAGGGCCCACTGTCGGTCGAGCCGCCGTCTACGGCGATAATGTCGGGTCGGGCCGCAATACCGCGCGCGAGTGCCGCGCGATCGAAAGTGATCCCGAGTGCCCCTGTCGGCACCAGAACACGGGTTGGCATGCCCATTCCTCTCATGATGTCGCGTAGCGGCAAAACTACTGGCGTCACAGGTCTGAGGCAAACGCTTCAGTCCCGGTGTGACTGCTGAGAGAAGCGTCGGTAAGGGATGTGAGGTAGATTGGGTCGCAAACGATACTTTTAACTGGCCGCGATCAATAGTGCTACGGATGTTGGTGATCACTCGGTTTATCCCTAGTCACGGACCACAGCGCAAACCATATCTCGAAGTATGTGGTGTGCCGGAGGGCTCACGAATAGGCAGGGTTTCCCATGAAGCGGTTCGTGCCGATATTGTTGATCGCCTTCCAAGCAACTGTGGGGCCGGCGTTTGCCGATAAGGTCGTGCGGATTAGCGTCGCTATCAACGGCGGAAACGTCGAGGTTCGAGCCATCGACTTTCGCACGATGAAACCACACGTCGAGCCGATCAGCTCGGTTGCAAGGCTGCAATCAGTGTTTTTTTCGTTGGAGTGTTTCGTCAATAGCGATTGCGAGACGTTGAAGGCGGAGCACGAGCAGGATCTGAAGACCCTCGGTCCGGAGGAACTTGTCCCGACCCTAAAGGAAGAAGGCGAGAAGCTGTTGGGGCCGTTTGCCGATCTCATTGACGCTGCCGACGAAGTGAGATTTCAAATCGACTGGTCCCTGCTCAAAGTACCCTTCGACCTTCTCTATCTGCGCGACAGTCCCGTGTTTGTTTCGAAAAAAATTTCGTACACCGTAGGTGGTCCAGGACGGGTGCAACAGGCGCCTAGCCGTGACTGGGCCGGATTGCTGATTTCCGACCAAAGCGCAGATCCGCAAAGGGCAATCCTTGACATTGAAAGGCTTTTTCCCAGGTCGCAATCGTTCGATGTCACGGAATTTGAGCTGTCCAGGCTTGGAGCAATGGAGCCCGTCGACTTTGTAGCCATTAGCGGCCACGGGTTTGTTGACGGCAACGGGGATGGCTTCATCGAATTGGGGAATGGGGAGAGACTGCAGCCAGGCTCGCTGATGGCGTTGCGGCCAAAGCTGGTCTACTTCGATTCTTGCAATTTGGGCATAAGCGCAGCGCATCTGCGAAAGCTTCGGGACGGCGGGACGGTTTATGCCGTAGCTCCGATTTTGAGCAACGAGGCCGGTGACTCTTCAACCGCGACGATCAAAGCGTTTTTTTCTGAACTCGCCACGGGAGTCGATCCGATTACGGCATTGTTTTTTGCCCGGTCGACGCTTTACGAGCGGTATGCAAGCGATGATATCCGAACGATGCTGTGGCGGTCATTTCCCTTCCGAGTGTACCAATTGAACTGACGGTACGCGGCCTTAAGCCTCAGGTCCTACAGCACACTCTTCGTACGCTATGCGTACGTGAGAACTTGAGCTAGCGTAAGCTGTTGGGCGGACCGCAGATCGCCACAGAACGAAATGGCATGCGAGCAACGCTCGAGCACGGCTTGACCGCCACAGTGCCTGCAACTACACAACCGCGGCCCACGCTAGGGCAAGATGGGTCGAGCCTGGGAAACGGCTCGCGAGAGCTGACACTCTGCCCGTGAATGCTCGGCCTGACGGGTGGGCAGAACGAACGCTCGCCCGTTTGGGGGTGGCTCGATGCAGGACAACAGCGATCGTAACCGCCGGGACGGGGTGGCCGGCGACTGGGAAGGCGCTGTCGACGCAGCCGAGCACGCCGCGATGGATTCCGCTACGCGTATGTCGCAGGTCATTGTCGGAGAAGACCCGCGCCATCACGGGGCGACAGGAGAGCGCCTCGACGAGTTCTTCCAAGAGATGGCGCGGCGCAACGGGCCGCGCCCTGCCGTCATTTGCGAAGACCGCACTTGGTCCTACGCCGAGATCGACGGCCGCGCCAATCAACTCGCCCGACTTCTGATCGAGCGCGGCGTGAAGCCCGGCGACCGTGTCGGCCTGCTTCTCAATCGCTCAGCCGACACCTACGTGGCAATGCTCGCCGTTCTGAAGGCGCGCGCGGCCTACGTGCCGCTGGCCGTCGGATTCCCCGAGCAGAGGATCGCGTTCATCATCGAGGATGCCAGACTGGGGCTCGTAATCTCGATCGCATCCTATCGAGACAGGATGCAGCGACTGCCTGTACCGCATCTGCTGATCGACGAAGCGGGGATGCAGCTTTCGTCCATGTCAGCCGAGCCGTTGCGCGCCATCGAGGCCGCGATGTCTGCCGACAACATCTGCTACATTCTCTACACATCGGGGACCACGGGCAAGCCGAAGGGCGTGGTCATCGAGCACCGCAGCATCTGCAATTTCGTGCGCGTGGCCGCCTATAGCTACGGCTATAGGCCTGGCGACCGCGTATACCAGGGTATGACGATCGCCTTCGACTTTTCAGTCGAGGAGATCTGGGTGCCGTTCGCCGGAGGTGCCACCTTGGTGCCGGCGCCGGGTGAGCAGACGCTGATCGGGGAAGAGCTCGCGGCGTTCCTTCTCGACAAAGTCGTCACCTGCCTCGCTTGCAGCCCTACGTTGCTGTCCTCGATCGAGAGCGACGTGCCGGCTCTACGCCTGATCCTTGTCGGTGGGGAAGCGTGCCCGCACAACCTTGTCGTGCGCTGGTCGCGCCCAGGCCTTACGTTGCTCAACACGTACGGCCCGACCGAGGCGACCGTTACGGCGACCATGGGCCTGCTTGATCCCGGCAAGGCGGTCACCATCGGCCGCCCGCTGCCGAGCTACTCGATAGCCATCCTTGATCCCGAACGGCCGATGCTGGCTGAGCCCGGAGAGATGGGCGAGATCGGTATCGCCGGAATCGGGTTGGCGGTCGGTTACCTCAACCGGCCCGACCTGTCCGCGCAGAAGTTTATACCTGACTTCCTCGAACTGCCGAACAACCCATCCCGGCGCATCTACCGCACCGGGGACCTCGGGCGGCTGAGTGCCGATGGAGAGATCGAATATCACGGCCGCGTCGACACCCAGGTGAAGATCCGCGGCAACCGGATCGAGCTCGGCGAGGTTGAGTCGGTGCTGCTCGAACAGCCGTCTATCGGGCAGGCCGTGGTAACGACATGGCAACCTGACCCCGAACGCCTGGAGCTGGTCGCGTACTACACGCTGAGGAGCGACGCGCCTCCTCTGTCACGGGTCGAGATCGCCCGCGAACTCAAGAAGCGACTGCCTGACTTCATGGTGCCGAGCTACCTCGAGGAGCTGCCCGTCCTACCAATGACGGTCTCCGATAAAGTCGATTTGCGACAGCTTCCTCCGCCCTCGACAAAGAGCTTCGCCGCCGGAGTTGCTGTGGTCGCGGCCCGCGACGACGCGGAGCGGTTCATCGTCAGGGCGCTCTGCGACGTGCTCAAGCGCGACGAGGTCTCGGTCGAGGGCCACTTTTTCGAGGACCTTGGAGCAAACTCGCTGCTGATGGCCCGGCTGTGTGCGCGGTTGCGAAAACGGGACGGGTGGGGCGCTGCATCGATGCGGGACATCTACCTCCATTCCACCGCGGCCCAGCTCGCGGCCCACATGCAGCGCCAGTCGCGTGGAGCGGCGACTGCCACCGATGAGCAGCCCACCCATCGCGCCTCCAGCCTAAACTATTGGACTTGCGGCGCAGCACAGTTGACGTTCCATCTCATCTACAGCTTCGGCCTGCTTTGGTGCTTCAATTACGGCCTGCAATGGGTCAACGAGATGCTCGACGAGCCGTTCTGGCTCTACGTCCGCAGCTCTGCCCTGGCGATCATCTTTTTCTTTGGCTGGACAGCGTTCTGCGTCATCGGCAAGTGGGCGCTCGTTGGCAAATGGAAAGAAGACGCCTTCCCGATATGGGGTTGGCGCTATTACCGGTTCTGGGTGGTGATGACGCTGATCCGCAGCGCACCCGTCGCGATGTTCAAGGGCAGTCCCCTCTACAGCCTCTACCTCAGGCTTCTTGGCGCGAAGCTCGGCCACAACACGGTCATCGAATCTCGCGCCGTGCCAGTCTGCACGGACCTCATCGGGATCGGCGACAACACGATCCTGCGCAAGGATTCCACGGTGCTCGGCTTTCGCGCCGAGGCCGGCTATATTCACACCGGCCCGGTGCGGATCGGGCGGGACGCGTTCGTCGGCGAGGCGAGCGTACTCGACATCAACACGAACATGGGCGACCACTCGCAGCTCGGCCATTCTTCCTCGCTGCAGCGCGGGCAATCCATCCCGGCGGGTGAGCGCTGGCATGGTTCTCCGGCCATGCCGACCACCGCCGACTACTGCAAGGTGGCCGGCATGCCGTGTACGAGGGTACGTCGCGTCTTCTACGAGAGCACCCAAATCATCGGCTTTCTGACGCTCGTCGTGCCGCTACCCTTCCTGATGCTCAGCTACTGGCAATGGCAAAGCGATGATCTCGAGGAGACCATCTATCTCCTGGCCAAGGTGTCCGCTTTCAGCATGTTCGGGGGTCTCTTGCTGTCGTTGCTCGTCGCTGTGCTGGTACCGCGCCTGTTGCGGCCGTTCCTGCGCGAGGGACGAACCTATTCCATCTATAGCCTCAACCACTGGCTGCAAACCCTCGCGTCACGAAGCAGCAACAGCCGTTTGCTGAACCTCTTGTTCGGCGATAGCTCGGCTGTTGTCCACTACATCCGCGCTATCGGCTGGAAGCTCAATATGGTCCATCAGACCGGCTCGAACTTCGGCACCAATCAGCAGCACGACAATCCGCTGTTCTGCGAGATCGGCAGCGGAACGATGGTGTCGGACGGCTTGTCGATGATCAACATGCACAAGTCTGCCACGGCGTTCCGCCTCGAGCACACCAAAGTCGGAGAGCGCAGCTACCTCGGAAACAACATCTATTTTCCGCCTGATGCGCGCATCGGGGCCAATTGCCTGCTCGGCACCAAGGTCATGATCCCGATCGAAGGCCCCGTTCGCGAGAACGTCGGCCTTCTCGGCTCGCCGGCGTTTGAGATCCCCCGCATGGTGGAGCGCGACAAGGAGCTACTGGGCTCAGTCGGCGCGGGCGAGCAGCGCAAGCGCCTGGTGCGCAAGAACTTCCACAACGCGGTAACCGTGGCATTGTTCTTGGCGATCCACTGGCTCGTGCTCTTCCTGACGCTGGTGATCTGGGATCGCGCGCTCAATTACTACAGCGACTATGGGGTCTGGTCGCTGTTCGTCGTGCTCAATATGACGGTGATCGGATCGGTCATCTACTACGCCTTCGTCGAGCGCGCGAGCACCGGGTTCAGGCGTCTGAACCCGCGCATGGCGACCATCTACGATCCGTACTTCTGGTTCCACGAGCGGCACTGGAAGCTTTCCGATACGCCGATCGTGACATATTTCGCCGGCACCCCGCTCCGGCCGCTCATCCTGCGCCTGCTGGGCGTAAAAGTCGGGCGTCGGGTTTTTGACGGCGGCTGCACCATTACGGAGCGCTCGCTCGTGCAGGTCGGCGACGACGCAACCCTCAACGAGGGCAGTGTGCTGCAGCCGCACTCGCTCGAGGAGGGGGCTTTCAAGTCCGACTGGATCCGGATCGGCAATGGAGCCTCACTCGGACCGTCAGCCTTCGTGCACTATGGCGTCGTTGTTGGCGAGGGCGCCGTGATCGATACGGATTCCTTCATCATGAAGGGCGAGGCGATCGAGGCAAACACCGCTTGGCGCGGCAATCCGGCGGAATTGCATCGCGTCCTCGTTCCGGTGGATGGCAAACGGCAGATGAAAAGCGCGGGTTGATCATGGTCGGGAGAGAGCAGTCGCGGCGGGACGACAACGGTCGCGGCAGCGGGGCCGGCTCGGATTCCGTGATCCGGCTCGAGCCCATCGGAGCCTCGAACAGGAAGGCTGTCCTTGCGTTGGAGCTCTCCCAGGATCAGCAAGACCTCCTCGCAGACAATGCCAGCTCGCTCAAGGAAGCCGCGAGAGACGACGATGCCCGACCACGCGCAGTGGTCGCTGGCGATCACGTAGTGGGTTTCCTGATGTACGATGCTAGCGAGGGCGACGACGAAGCGCTGATCTACCGCTTCATGATCGACCGCCGCAGCCAGGGACGCGGCTACGGACGCGCCGCGCTTTCCGCCTTGCTCGAGGAAATCCGTGCGCTCGCCCACGTGCGCGACGTGCTCGTCTGTTACATGCCCGAGAACGAAGGCGCCCGTCGCCTTTATCATTCGGCCGGTTTCGTGGACGAGGGAGCGGATGAGGACGGCGAGATGATAGCGCGACTGCGCTTTGTCCGTCAGAAGCACGGTTCATGACAGCCAGGCCGGCGCGAGATCGCTCCGAGGCGTCCCTTTTCTCGGCAATGACGAGCATGGCGCCCCCCGGCATCCGCCTCGCCTGCCGCACCATTCGCGTCGGTGACGAGAACCTTCTGCTGCCCGAGGAGCAGCACGTCATCCCGACGCGCCATCTGGGGACACGCCGCGCCAGCGGTGCAGCGCGGCACCTTGCGCGCGGCCTCATGACGGACCTCGGCCATCCCGCCGTTGCCATCGGCCGCGAGCGCTCCGGCCAGCCAGTGTGGCCCGGAGGTGTTGTGGGATCGCTGGCGCATGACCATGTGATGGCGGTGGCTGCCGTCGCCTCGAGCGCCAACGCCGTGTCGCTAGGCATAGATGTCGAGCCGGCCGAGCCCCTGCCAGACGATGCAATGCCTGTCGTGATGACGACCGGCGACGAGGCAGGGCCAGCGAGCCGGCATCTGGCAGGCCGCATCCTCTTTGCAGCGAAGGAAGCAATTTACAAGGCCATTCATCCGCTCGACGGCCTCATCTTAAACCATAATGACGTCGTTGTTAGTTTGACCGCATCCAGTGGACGGACGCCGACCGGACGCGAGGCAAGGCTGTACTGGTGCTCATCGCCACGTATCGTCGTTCTGGCGATCCCGTCTGGGCATTAAGCTCCGCTCGCCTGCCGATACCCTTCATCCTCCGGAGCCCATCATCAGTGTCCACATGAGGGCATCGGTGCTGTAGCTTTGCAACTCGTCTCCGGAGTTGACGCGAGCGTGGAGCCGGCGAACGTCACGCCCTAAGGGTCCTTTCTGGTAGCCCTCTAGCGCCGTGAGCGCTCCCTTGGCACGCTCTCCCAGCATTTCTGAGCGTGGCCAATGACACGCAGTCTTATCGTCGACGCCGGTCTCTAACCAGGTCTTGGCGAAAGAAAGAGCTGACCGCCAGACACGTCAGATTAAGAGCACTAAATCTTACTGCCCTTGCACTGCCAGAGCCGTTCGAGAGTCGTCGCCAGGAGCTACAAGTCGTTGATTTTATTGGCTCCGCGGGTAGGATTCGAACCTACAACCAACCGGTTAACAGCCGGTTGCTCTACCGTTGAGCTACCGCGGAATAAGCCCGTGCGTCGTGCGCGCCTGAATGGGTGACGGGGGCCCGCAGGGGATAGCGCAGATCGCGGCGGGAATCTACCCCGCGTGCACGATGCGGCGCACTTTGCTGCCGAATGAGGCCGCCAGCGTCTAGAACTCGACCTCGAGCTCTTCCATCTCGGTGGGCTCGGCGAGGGCGTCGGACAGCCATTGCGCCATGGCCGCCCAGTCCATGATGGCGCGGCAGTAGGCGGTGCAGACCGGATCGAGCTTGACGTCATAGGTGAGGAAGCGCGTGCAGACAGGGGCGTAGATAGCATCCGCCATGCTGATCTCGCCGAACAGGTAGGGCCCGCCGTACTGCTCGATGCACTCGCGCCAGATGGTGCAGACGCGCTCGATATCAGCCTGGGCGCCGGCGAAAATCTTGAAGCGCGGGTGATGCGCCTTGAGATTCATGGGCAGTGCCGAGCGCAGATTGTAGAAGCCGGCGTGCATCTCGCCGCAGACGGCGCGGCAATGCGCGCGCGCCGCCGGTGACGCGGGCAGGAGGCCGGCGTCGGGCCTTGCTTCGGCGAGATATTCCGCGATCGCCAGCGTGTCCCAGACCTTGATGCCGTCATGCGTCAGGCAGGGCACCAGGAACGACGGCGAGAGCAGCAGGAGCTCGGCGCGGGTCGACGGGTCGTCGAGCGGCATCACCTGCTCCTCGAACTCGATGCCGGCGAGCTTGCAGAGCAGCCAGCCGCGCATGGACCAAGACGAATAGTTCTTGCTGCTGATGGTGAGGGTGGCCGGCGTCATGTCGGCGGATCTCGCTCTGGTTCGAAATTTGCACTTGCTGCAATCGGAACATCGACTGGAGCCGGTCCCGTGGGACTCTCACACCGTGCAACATTCGTTCCACCCAAGCGCCGACGAACCAACCCCAGGCCGCATGCTCTATCTCGCCTACCAGACCCAGGACGACATCATGAGCCCGGTGCGCCGAATGGCGCGCGCGGGTCTCGAAACGCTGGGGCCGATCGCCAACGGGCATATCAAAAGCCTGCGCAACGTGACCGCGGCTTACGAGCTGATTGCGCGCACCGGCCTGACGCATACGCGCCCGGATTACGGGATTAAAAACGTCCGCGTGGGCAACCGCGAGGTCGCGGTGCGGGAGGAGGCCCTGCACGTGACGCCGTTCGGGACGCTGCTCCGGTTTCGCAAGGATATCGAGATCGCCCAGCCGCGCGTGCTTGTCGTGGCGCCGCTGTCGGGGCACTTCGCAACGCTGCTGCGGAGCCTGATCCGGACCATGCTGCCGGAACACGACGTGTGCATAACAGACTGGCACAATGCCCGGGATGTGAGCACGCGTAACGGACGTTTCGGCTTTGACGACTATCTCGGCCACCTGATTACCTGGCTCGAGCACATGGGGCCGGGGGTGCATGTGGTCGCAGTGTGCCAGCCGTGCGTGCAGGTGCTCGGAGCGGCGGCAGTGATGGCCGAGGCCAAGAGCCCGGCGCAGCCGCGCAGCATGACGTTGATGGCCGGCCCCATCGATACCAGGGCCAATCCGACCAAGGTCAACGAACTGGCAAACGGCAAGCCGATTTCGTGGTTCGAGAACAATTTGATCGCGACGGTGCCGGCGCGTTTTGCGGGCGGCGGGCGGCGGGTGTATCCGGGCTTCGTCCAGCTCAGCGCCTTCATGTCCATGAACCTCGACCGGCATCGCAAGGCGCACGTCGAGCTCTACCAGCATCTAGCCAACGGCGACTTGGAGAAGGCCAAGCCGACGATCGATTTCTACGACGAATATTTTGCCGTGCTGGACTTGACGGCGGAGTTTTACCTGGAGACGGTGCAGTGGATCTTCCAGGAGGCGCGGCTGGCGACGGGCGAGCTGACGTACCGGGGACGTCCGGTCAAACCGAAGGCGATCCGGCGCACGGCACTGCTCACGGTGGAAGGCGAGAAGGACGACATCTGCTCGCTCGGGCAGACGGTGGCGGCGCATGAGTTGTGCACGGGGCTCAGGCCACATCTGAAGCGCCACCATCTGCAGCCGGGCGCGGGGCACTACGGCGTCTTCAGCGGGCGGCGCTGGGAGGAGCAGGTGTATCCGCAGGTGCGGAATTTGATCTTGGCGAGCGACTGACGGACTGTTTGCAGGATGGCCTGCGCGGCCGTGACGGTGTGGGGGCGGCGGGCAGTTAAGCGGAACGTGCCTGGTTGTTTCGTGCCGTGAGCCAGTGCAGGGCGCCGCGGGCGGCGGCGGTGGCGGTGGCGAAGGTGGCCTGCAGGAGATAGCCGCCGGTCGGCGCTTCCCAGTCGAGCATTTCGCCGGCGAGGAAGGCACCGGGTCGCGCACGCAGCATGAAGTGTTCGTCGAGGGAGGCAAACGTGACGCCGCCAGCCGTGGAGATGGCGCGCGCGATCGGTGCCGTGCCGGTGAGGCGGATGGGAACGGCCTTGATGAGCGCCGCAGTTTCTTCCAGCGTCAGAGCCGAGAGGCGGCGTGGCACTGCGGCTTCGTTCAGAAGGCCAATGGCGGCGGGCGACAGCTTGACGGCCTTGCGCAGATGGGTCGAGAGGGATTGCTTGCCGCGCGCGGCGTCGAGGCGCCGGGTGAGGACATTGTGCGTGAGATCCGGGCGCAAATCGATGTACAGGTTCGCGATGCCCGAGGCGGCGATGTCATCCCGCAAGCAAGCTGATAGAGCGTATATGCCGCCGCCTTCCATGCCGGTGCGTGTGATCATGGCCTCGCCCTTCGCGCGCAAAGAGCCGCACGACAGGGCCAGACGCTTGAGAGGCTGGCCCGCAAAACGTTCGCGGAAGATGGGCGACCAGTCGACGAGGAAACCGCAGTTGGCGGGACGCAGTGGCGCGATATCGGCGCCCGCCTCGGCCAGCATATCCACCCAGGTGCCGTCGCCGCCGAGATGCGGCCAACTGGCGCCGCCGAGTGCGAGGATGGTGGCGTCAGCGCGCACGGCGATGGTGGTATCTGGGTGCGTGAACATGAGATTTCCGGCGGTGTCCCAGCCGGCCCAGCGATGGCGCGTGAGAAAGGTGACGCCGGACGCGGCGAGCCGTCGCAGCCAGGCGCGCAGCAGCGGAGATGTCTTGAGCGCGGCGGGAAACACGCGGCCGCTGGAGCCGACGAAGGTCGGCTGATCGAGACCCGCACTCCAGGCACGCAAGTTGTCCGGCGGAAAGGCCTCGATGGCCGCTTTGAGATGCGGCGTGGCCGTGCCGTAGCGGGCGAGAAAGCCGTCAAGGGGTTCGCTGTGCGTGAGATTGAGGCCGCCGCGGCCCGCGAGCAGAAACTTGCGTCCCAGCGAAGGCATGCGCTCGTAAAGTGTCACCGCGGCGCCGCCGGCCACCAGAACTTCTGCCGCCATGAGACCGGCTGGACCTCCGCCGATGACGGCAACAGTGGGCTGGAACGGCGGCGGCACGGCAATCATCCGGTGGCGGGATAGAGGAGACGCCGGCATTGCGGCGTCGCCGCTGCTGTCTCATGCCGCGCCACAATGCGCAAGGATGCTGTGCCTGGGCACTCTCACGCCAAGGAGGCCCCCGCCGTCAGTTCCTTATCGAATCCAATCGTTGCCGGGCAGGCAGAATGTTGGGAACGCGCGTGGAGTGCCGGCGTTAGCCCCGTGTGCAACCGTGAAAAGGTTGTGACCGATGCCGATGTCGTGGAGCTAAAGCCCCATCGCATCTAAATCGAGATGGCCACTGAACGGCGCTCACGCGAGGAAAAGACGCCGCCAGAACAAGGGCCCGAGCGCTCACTTCAACTGGGCAGAGGAGAACCACATGAAACTCAATTCAACACTGATCGAGCGAACAATCTCGCAATTCCAAGCCGTCGCGTTGCCTGACACCCATGCAGCCCACGAAAAGCTGGAAGCGATTTTTGGAGATCACACCTTCCTGCTCAACGACAATGGTTTGCATATCGTCGAACCCATTGCGGACAGTGATGGCAGTGAGGTCGGGAGGGTTGTGAAGATTGCGGACTGGCAAGGCCCAGGCCAGACCACCTTGGCACCTCACCAACCGGAGCCGACCGACGTCGTCGTCCGGTTGGCTGCGTGATTGCGCCGCAAAGGTCCACTCGACGCCAACGATAGGCCGATGGTGGATGGCGGGCGGTTCGGTGCCGATTGGCGCTACTAGCTAAGGAGTGATTGTTTCATGGCACTGTGCGATGTCTGCGGCAACGACTATGACAAGGCCTTTCGTGTCACGAAGGGCGACAAGACGATGACCTTCGATAGCTTCGAATGCGCCATTCACGCCATGGCGCCGCGGTGCGCGCATTGCGAATGCCATGTGATCGGCCACGGCGTCGAGGCGCAGGGGAAGATCTATTGCTGTGCTCATTGCGCCAAGCATGAGGGTGTGAAGGGGCTGTCCGATCGGGCTGCGTGAGGACGCGGTGGCCTCGAAGGTGGTGAGTGTCGATTATCTCGTCATCCGCGTGAGCGACTACGCACGGTCGAAAGAGTTCTACGCCCGCTGTTTGATTTTCCAGGCTTCGAGATCTCCGACGCGTACGACGATGCAATCGGCTGTACCAACGGCAACGCGCGATCCTGGATCGGCCCGGCTGATGCGCAGGGACGCAAACACAGGCACCGCATCGGCGCGACGTGGGGTTTCCACCACTACGCATTCGAACTGCGCAGCGGTGCCGGCGTCGACGCAGCGGTTCCTGAGCGAGGCGGGTGCCACCTGCCGCCGAATATTATGATGACTACTATGCCATTTTCTTCCTGGATCCCGACGGATTGAAGCTTGAGGGCATGACGTACGGATAGCCGCCCGTAAACGTGCGGGAAGGCCGGCCGGCTGACGCGGGCAGGCCAGCGCGATTGGGCTAGCCGCAAAGGCGTTGCCGGGCGCACAATAGGCTTCATGTATTTCGAAACGGGAGGCCGGCGTGAAAGTCGACGGGCAGTGCCACTGCGGGGCGATCACCTATGAAGCGGAGGTGGAGCCCGACACCATCCAAGTCTGCTATTGTGCCGACTGTCAGCGGTTAAGCGGCACCGCGTTCCGCGCCAATGTTTTTGCGCCGGCGGAGCATTTCCGCCTCCTGACGGGCGAGCCGCGCAAGTACATCAAGACGGGCAGCAGCGGTGCCAAGCGCGTGCATGCGTTCTGCGGCGATTGCGGCGGGCCGGTTTATTCCTCAGCCGTCGAGCAGCCCAAGTCTTACACGCTGCGTGTCGGTGCGTTGAACCAGCGCCACGAGCTGGGGCGGCCGAGGCGGCAAATCTGGGTGAAACGGCGATTGGCGTGGGTGCCGCGCATAGAGGCGGCTGAGGAGATTGACGGACAACCGTAGCGAGCGGTCCCCAGCGACGGCTTATGCCGGCGACGGGGTATAGGTGCCTTGTGCGCCGGGATGTTGTCAGGCTCGCTGTGGCCGCGTATCACCGGAAAACCAACAAGGCAGGAGCAGGGGCATGAGCGAGCCAACATCGAGCCGATTGACGTCGCGGGTGAGGGCGCTGCGACCTTCGCCGACGCTCGCGATGGGGGCGCTGGCACTGCGGATGAAAGAGGCCGGGCGCAGCATCATCAGCCTGAGCATGGGTGAGCCGGACTTCGATACCGAGGACTTCATCAAGGATGCCGGCATCGCCGCCATTCGCGGCAACGACACCAAGTACACCGAGGTGTCGGGCAGCAAGGCCGTGCGTCAGGCGCTGGCGGAGAAGCTGAAGCGCGACAACGGCATCACCTACGGCATCGACCAGATCCTCGTGTCGGGCGGGCTGAAGCTCATTATCTACAACGCCATCCTGGCGACGGTAGAGCCCGGCGAGGAGGTTCTGATCCCGGCGCCGTACTGGGTGTCTTATCCCGACATTGCCGGGCTTGCGGGCGCGCGGCCGACTTTCATCGATTGCCCGGAAAGCCGCGGCTTCCGCCTCGATCCCGATGCGCTCGACGCGGCCATTACGTCGAAGACGCGAATGCTCATTCTCAATACGCCGAGCAATCCGTCAGGCGCCGCGTACTCGCAAGCGGAGCTGAAGGCCATCGGCCAGGTGCTGCAGCGGCATCCCAAGGTGCTCGTGCTGACCGACGAGATCTACGAGCATCTCGTGTACGACGGTTTCAAGACCGTCTCCATGGCCGCGGCGTGCCCGGAGCTGTACGACCGCATCATCACCGCCAACGGCATGTCGAAGGGCTATGTGATGACGGGCTGGCGGCTCGGCTTTGCGGCGGGCCCGCGCGACATCATCAAGGCGATGGACACGCTGCAGAGCCAGAACCTCGGATCACCGTCGAGCATTGCCCAGGCGGCGGCCATCGTGGCGCTGAAGGGCGAAGGGCCGGAAGGTCGCAACAGCGAGACCTACATGCAGCGCAACGCGCGGTCCTTCCAGGAGCGGCGCGACCTGGCGGTGGCCGCGTTCAACCGGATGCCGGGGATTTCCTGCCATAAGCCGGAAGGGGCATTCTATCTCTTCCCGGGCTGCGCCGGCGCGATCGGCAAGACGACGCCGGGCGGCAAGCGCATCGCCAGCGATGAGGATTTCGTCATGGCGCTGCTGGAGGAAGAGGCGGTCGCGGCCGTGCCCGGCACGGTGTTCGGCAAGTCGCCCTACTTCCGTATTTCCTATGCGCTGGCCAAAAGCGACCTGGAGGACGCACTGGGGCGAATAGACCGGTTCTGCCGCGCCCTAACGTGAGTCGAGCGGGCCTCGGCGCTCTACCGCCGGCCGCTGGCGCTGACAGGGGCAGTGGGGTTTTTGGAAAAGGGTGGAGGCCACGCCTTTGCAGGCTACCTGCATTTCTGAGCCTTCAAGCACTTGGCTGTAAAACGGGGGTTTGGTCCGCTTCGTCGGATCCATACCTCACGACCAAAATGTAATGCGCTCACCGGCGGATGCGGCGCAGCCAGCTCATTGTGTGTCCCCTGGGCTGTACCCAGATTTGTGCAAACGCCTTAGACGCGAAAGACGCACAAGACGCGTCTGGCGCGACGCGGTTTGTTGATTTCTCTGGGTTTATGTGGAGGCCACGCCCGGAATTGAACCGGGGTACGCAGATTTGCAGTCTGCTGCGTCACCACTCCGCCACGTGGCCGTCGCGCTCGCGATGAGGCTGCGAGCCTTTACCGCGTTCTACGCCGCCAGCGGGCGGGCAGACAGCGGCCTTGTTAGTGACACGACGTGCCATGTATCACAGGTGTTGAAACCAGCGCAATGTCGGAGGGGAGCGCCCTCCTGCCCTGCTGTAGGCTCGGCGTGCGATCCACGGTTTGGGAGGGCTTGCTGCTTCCCTGCAAAACGATGGCGCTCTATGGTCCGCGGCGGCGGGCACATGCCGCCAGACGGCGGGAAGGGTGGAGAGGCAGATGAACGACTTTGCGACCCAGCGGATCAATATGGTGGATTCGCAGGTGCGCCCCTCCGATGTGACCGACCGCCGGATATTGCGCGCCATGCTGGCGGTACCCCGGGAAACCTTCGTACCCGCCCAGATCAAGGCGACAGCCTATATGGACGAGCACTTGGCCTTGGGCCAGGGCCGGTACCTGCTGGCACCAAGGACGTTTGCCAAGCTCGTGCAGCTGCTGACGATCGGCGAGGATGATGCGGTGCTCGATGTGGCCTGCGCCACGGGGTATTCGACGGCTGTTCTGGCCACGCTGGCGCGCACCGTCGTGGCCCTGGACGGGAACGCAGCCCTGGCACAGCAGGCGCAGACAGCGCTGGCCGGCCTCGGGCGCACCAACACGATGGTCAAGACGGGTGAGTTGACGGCGGGGGCGCCGGGCGAGGGGCCGTTCGACGCCATCCTCATCAACGGGAGCGTGGTCGATGTTCCCGACGCGCTGCTCGATCAATTGAAGGACGGCGGGCGACTGGCGGCTGTTCGTTCTGATGGGCGGGTGGGCCAGGCCACGGTCTGGCGCCGCCACGGCACCTCGTTCGATGCGCGACCGGCGTTCGATGCCGGTGCCCCGCTGTTGCCTGGATTCGAGAAGCGGCCGGGGTTCGTCTTCTAGTCATTTGCAGCAATTCGCCGATGGCTTCGCTGGGCC
>CADEFX010000101.1 GCA_902826715.1 uncultured Hyphomicrobiales bacterium
CATCGTCGAAGGGGTGCACGAATGCGGCCCGGCGCTCCTCGCAGATCCGCAGCGCTATGGCGTCACGATCCTCGGTTTCGCGGTTATAGGCGATGACCTCGCCGCCGAACGCCCGGGTGCGCGCGATCTTGAGTTGCGGCGCATCGGCCGGCATCACGATCGCCGACTTCAGCCCCAGCAGGGTCGCCGCTGCGGCCACGCCCTGGGCGTGGTTGCCCGACGAACATGCGACGACGCCACCCGGATAGCGCTGGCGGTCCACTTGCGAGATCTTGTTGTAGGCGCCACGGAATTTGAACGCGCCGACCCGCTGCAAGTTCTCGCACTTCACCAGCACCCGGCCGCCTGTTCGCGCATTCAGCGCTGGATGCTCGATCAGCGGCGTAGCAATGAGATGCGGCTTGAGACGCTCGCGCGCGGCCAGCACATCATCGAATGTCGGCAAGCGAATGGGCATGTGCGGCACTCCTGGCAGGTTCGGCCGCACAGGAACACCGCAGAAGCGCCCGCCGTCAAGCAGCAGGCGCGTCACCTATCACTTCAGCGGCGGCGGTGGCGGATCGTCGCCCAGCTTGATCTTCAACCCGACCGACAGGATATCGACGCTCGCCTCGACGTCCGCGACCAGCCGCACGCCGCCGTCTAGGCGATCAAGAGAGCTGTCCTCGACGAAAATGTGCGAGTAGGCGAAATCGACGGAAATCTTCTCCGACCACTTGTAGGTCGCGCCAAGGCTGGCCCAGATGCGATCGGAGTCGGGCAGGCGCGCCGGCCGCTCGTCGGCACTCTGAATCGGCGACACCTCGTAGGCCACACCCCCTCGTAACGTGAGCGCGGGCGACCAGGCGTATTCCGCGCCGATCGAGTAGAACCAGCCGTCGTGCCAGCCAAGGGGAAGCGTCGGGTTTAATCCTGCGATGCACACGGCACTCGTGCACTCGACCTGAAGCTGCTTCAAGCGGCTCCAATTGGACCACTCGATGCTGGCGAGGCCGGTCCACCTGGACCCAAGCTCCTGCCTGAGACTGAGCGTCACCGTTTCGGGTGTCTTGAGCCCCGCCTCGATGTTGTTCCCAATTGGCGTTCCAGCGACCGAGGCTGTGCCTTCCAGGTTGTGCTCAATAGACGAACGGAATCCGAGACCGAGGGTTGTCGTGGGCGTAGCCTGCCACAGGGCACCCAAAGTCCACCCAAACGCCGTATCGTCGCCATGGATCACGCCATTCCGACTGGTGGCAAGCGGCCCGGTTGCAGCCTTGAGCGTCCCTTCCATGTGCTCGATTTGCAGCCCTGCCGCGACGATGAATGTCGGGGTCACACGCCACGCCAATGCCGATTGCAGATTGTAGGTCTCGATCTTCGACGTACGGGCCTGGGTCATGCCGGCCCAGACGCGATTTGAAGGCTCGGTCGACAGCCCGAACGGGGCGCCGAAGCTGAAGCCCAGAACAACCGATGGGCTGAGCTGATAGCTCAAGTAGCTCGCCGGCACGATGGCCTGATTGCCGATATTTCCGCTCTCGGCGCCGACGCCGAGGAGCGTCGACCCCGGCAGCGCGGTGATCTCCGAGTCCGGAATGATCCACGCATACGTCGACTCGGTATTGATTCCGTTGAACTGTCCGGCTGCCGCCGGATTCCAGAACATCGAGCTCAGCGCGCCGCCCGCGGCATTGCCCGCGAATGACGAGCCCTGGAAATGCGCCGACTGCTCGCGAATGGCGAACCCGCCCGCATGGGCAGCGCTGGTCGCGCCGGCAACCGCGCCGAGCACTAACGCCGTGCACAGTGTGTGCGATCTCACGCGCATTGGATTTCCCCCTCCAACTTGTCAAGGGCTGCACGCCCGTATCCCCTCGAATACGGCCTGCATATCAGGCCGCATTCATCTCTGGATGCACATTACCGGTGCGTTCCAACACACAGCAACGATGCAATCTCAGGTCGAGGCCACGAGCGAATGAATCACTTGATCTTGTTGCTGTTCCGACACATGGCGAGTTCCTAATTGAACATCCGTCATCAATTGCAGGTGCGTAACGTCGCACCGCGCCAGGAACAAAAAAACCGGCCCGGTTGTGCACCGGACCGGCCTTTGCCTGCAGATATCGACGCTGCCTCAGTTCGCGCGACTGAGCTTCTCCCCCCGAAAAAGCCCGGTGCTCCTGTCGAGCCGTAGGTCTCCCCCGAAACGTCGGCCCGCTAGATGGCAGCACGGTCAGATGCCTGCAAGCACCTAGCTACACGCACTCACCTCAAATCGGTAGGGCTCATGCAACGCGGAGTGCATGACTTTTCGGCAGCGTGTCTGGCCGGACACATCCGCATGGTGCGGCCCTCGCCGTCAGCACTTGGCCAGCCCAGCTGAAATCCGCGAAATATCAAACCCCTTTGGCGTGATGCTGAGCGATTGCTTGCACGCCGTTGATGTCAGGTGAAGCGAGGCCGTGAACTGCGCACCACTAATGGTCAGGTTGAACCCACTGCTCGTCATGCGGCCCGTGACGGCACCCGCCTGCGCATACTGGCGTTCCTCCCAGCTGCCGGTGACCTGTCCGCCTCGGACCGCAAGGCTGGCCTTCGTATCGATCTTGTAGCCCGGACTGGCGCAGCGGAGGTTTTGCGTGATGTTGCTTCCCGACACGAAATACGTGGCCACGCATTTCACACTCTCAGTCGTGCCGTTTGCCATACGGATGGATCCGCTGCCCGACCAGCGCCCCGGCAACTCCCCCAGCGGATCGGCGCGCGTCTCGCCCGCCGGCAGCAACACGCAGAGCGGTACGCCTGCCGCCCTCGCCATCTTCGCCATTGTCCCGCGCATGAGCCGTCTCCGGAGACGCCCGCCGCCTGCGGCGTAGCTCGTCCGGGCGCACGCTGGCAGCGCCGTCGCGACTGTGCAAAGCCCTTTAATCGACGCGATTAACATCGGTAAGGTTTGTGGGTGTCAGGCTGGCGGCGGCTCCCGGCGGGTGGCGTACAGATGATCCACCGGCCCGCTGCCGTGCCCCACGCCCAGGAGGCGCCCGGCAGCGATGGCAGCCGAGACGTACGCCTTGGCCCGCCGCACCGCCGGCTCCAGGTCTTCCCCGCGCGCCAGCAGCGCCGCGATAGCCGCCGAAAGCGTGCATCCGGTCCCGTGCGTATGCAGGGTATCGATGCGCGGCGCCGTGAGCCGCGCCACCCCTCCGCCGCTGATCAGAATATCGACCGCTGTGGCGCCGTGCCCGTGACCGCCTTTGACCAGCACCGCGCGACTGCCGAAGGCTGCGATCGCGCGCGCCTGCCCGATCGCGTCATCCTCGCTCCCCGCAATGCCGACGCCCAACAGCGCCGCCGCCTCGGGCAGGTTCGGCGTCACGAGCGTCGCACGCGGAAAGAGCTCGGCCTTGTAGGCGGCGATCGCGTCCGGCGTCAGCAGCCTGTCACCGCTCGTTGCCACCATCACCGGATCGACGACAACGGGAATGTCCGGCACGCGCGCGAGCGCCGCCGCCACGGCCGACACGATGGCGCTGTTCGCCAGCATGCCTGTTTTGATGGCGCGCACATCGAGGTCATCCAGCACCGAGGCGATCTGCGCTTCGACGAACTGCGGCCGCACCGGCTCCACGCCCTGCACGCCGCGCGTGTTCTGTGCCGTCAGCGCCGTCAGCACCGAGGCGCCATAAACGCCGAACGCCGAGAACGTCTTCAGATCGGCTTGGATGCCGGCGCCGCCCGAGCTGTCGGAGCCGGCGATGGTCAGGGCAATCGGAATCCTGGCTGTGCTCGCCTGCATGACCTGTCACCGCCGCCGATCTATCGGCCGCGTCCCTGCTTCATGATCTCGGTCTGCAGTGTATCAGGTGTCGCCATTTCCTCGATACGCGAGAGGATCGGCACGTGCTCGAGCAGCCACTGCCCGAGCCAGTTCATGGAACCGGTGAGGAACATGATGCCGGTGATCACCAGCAGCACACCCATCACCTTCTCGATGATGCCGAGGTGCCGCTTGAACCGCTGCATGAACGACATGAAGGGGCGAATGGCCACCGCCGCCAGCAGAAACGGTATCCCAAGACCCAGCGAGTAGACGAACAGCAATCCGACGCCCGCGCCCAGCGTGGCCTCGTTCGCCGCCAGCGCCAGCACCGTGGCAAGGATCGGGCCGATGCACGGCGTCCATCCGAACGCGAACGCGAGGCCCATGATGTAGGCCCCGACCAGCGTCGCGCCTTCCATCTGCGTGTGATACCGCGCCTCGCGATAGAGCAGCGGAATCCGAAGCAGCCCCAGGAAGTGCAGGCCGAACAAGATGATCACGACGCCGGCCGCCATCGCCAGCTCGGCCTTGTACGTGTGGATGAACTGGCCGACCACCGACGCGCCGGCGCCCAGACCGACGAACACCGTCGTGAAGCCGATGACGAAGCAGAACGCCGCCAGCACCACCCGCCGCCAGACGCGCGCTTCGAGGCCCTTCTCGGCCGTCATCTGCTCGATCGTCATGCCGCCGAGATAGCCGAGATAAGGCGGCACGAGCGGCAGCACGCAGGGCGACAGGAAGCTTACCAGCCCCGCCAGGGCCACTCCGAAATAGATGTGCGCGTCGAGCAGCGTCGCTCTCCCAGATTGGCCTGCCTTGTGTCCGGACAGGATAGGCCTACGATCCGGTGCCGCCACAGACAATACACGGATGCGTCACCTACCCGCGCACCACCTTCACGGGCGCGAGAGGAGCAGGCACCACGACCTGCCGACGCTGCAGATAACGCGTCACCAGATCCCACACCGGCGGACCCTGCGTTCCCTCCTGCACCGACGCCCAGCCTGCGACAATATAGTCACGCGCGGGTTCGATCGGATGCCCCGTCTTGACCAGCGTCATGTCCTGAATGCGGCGGCCTATGGGTTGATCAACGTTGATCGTGTACCCGAGGCCGCCTGTCCGCACCATGTCGCCGCCCTGCTGGTAGTAAGGGTCGGCATTGAACAGGTTGTCCGCCACGTCCTCGAGAATGGCTTTGATCGCATTGCCGCGCATCGTCACACGATAAACGTTTGGATACGTCATGGCCGTTGCGTTGTAGACATCGTCCCAAGTGATGGCCTGGCCGGGTAGCAAGCTCGCGCCCCAGCGGAACCCCGGCGAGAACGACAGGTCCGCGTCACGCTCCTCGATAAGCGCCGTGCAAATCAAATCGTCCAGCGTGCCACCGAAATTGCCGCGCCGGTAGAGCAGATGGTCTGTGCGCGCAAGCTCGGTCGACAGCATCGCCTCGTGAGGTGATCTGATCTCCTCGACCAGCGCCGCCATGTCGGGATCCGGCGCAACTGCGTCCGACAGCACCGGGATCAGCGCATACTCGAAATCCGCAATGCCTCGGTCCTTCACCTCCAGGTCAAGGCGGGACAGGAATTTGCCGTGCGAGCCGGACGCCACCAGCAGCGTGCGCCGCACCTTGATCGGCGCCGGCAAGGCATCATGCGTGTGCGCCGTCAGGATCACGTCGATTCCCTCGACGCGCTGCGCCAGCTTGCGATCCACATCGAAACCGTTGTGCGAGTTGAGCACGACGAGGTCGGCGCCCGCCGCGCGCGCCGCCGTCACGTGCCGGCGTACCGTTTCCTCCCGAATCCCGAACGACCACGCCGGCACCAGCCAGCCCGGATTGGCGACGCTCGTGTAGGGAAAGGCTTGACCGATCACGGCGATGCGAACACCACCCCTCTCGTACATGCGCCATGCCCGGAACACGGGCTCGCGGAAATCCGTCTCCACGACATTGCCGGCGAGAAAGTCCACGCCGGCACCGCCGCGCGCGTTGACGTCACCAAACAGCTCGCTCACGCGCTTGGCACCCAGCGTGAACTCCCAATGGCCCGTGGTGGTGTCTACGCCCAGCGCTTCGATGACGCGGACCATATCGCCGCCACGTGATTGCAGCGCCGTATAAGACCCTTGCAGCGCATCGCCGCCGTCGATCAGCAGCGTGCGCTCGGCACCGCGCTCGCCACGGATCGCCTTCACCAGCGTCGCCATGCGATCGATGCCGCCGACCCGGCCATAGTCGTGCGCCAGCCGCTCGAAATCGACCGAGGCGAGTGCATAGGCGCCCCACGATCCGGCGTCGATGCCGAAGCGCTCGAGCAGCGCGGTGCCGGTCAGATGCGGCGGCAGCCCGTTGGCCTCGCCCACGCCCAGATTGATCGATGGTTCCCGGTAGTAGATCGGCTTCAGTTGCGCATGGCAGTCCGCCATGTGCAGCAGCGTCACTTGGCCCTTGGCGCGGAATTGCAGCAGGTCGTCCTGTCGCGCCGCGCGGCCTTGCGACCGCGCAGCACCCGGCCATCCGGCAACCGCTGCAGCCGCCAGCGCCACTTGCAGAACGTCGCGACGCGAAAGCATGCCGCTTGCCCTCACGCACGCATGTGCGAATGATGCAGCGTCTGCAGCACCGGCAGGATTTCATCGAAACCATCGACGACCGCATCGGCGCCAAGCGCATGTGCCGGCTCGGGCGTGTATCCGAAGCTGACGAGCACCACGAGACACCCCGCTGCCCGCGCGCAGCCCACATCCGCCGCGCTGTCGCCGATCATCACGCCGTCCCGAGCCGTACAGCCAAGCTGCGCAAACGTCGCCGCCAGCATCGCCGCATCCGGCTTCTTGGCGAACCCATCGGAGCCCGTCACCACGGCACCGAAATACCGCGTGAGGTCAAGGGCCGCCAACAACAGCCGCGGCGCAACGCCGGGCTTGTTCGTGCACAAGCCGATGCGCATGCCGCGCGCCGCCAACGTATCCATGACTGCGATCGCGCGTGGAAAAATCCGTGTCTTGCGGCATGGATGATCGGCGTAGGCCTTCTCGAAAACCTCAACCAGGCGATCGACGCGGCCCGCGTCAGCACTCTCTGCGTGAGCTGCCAGTGCCCGCTCGATCAGCCGCCGCGACCCGCCACCGACCATCGTCTTGACGCGATCCACATCGAACGGCGCCAGGCCGTCGGTGGCCAGCGTCGCGTTCAGCGCCGCGCCGATATCGGGCGCACTGTCGACGAGCGTCCCGTCGAGATCGAACACGACCGCGCGCGGCCAGCTCGGCGGGACATTGTCCAAGGCCGTCAGGCTCCGCGCGCGAGCGCTGTCACGCCCGGCAGCTCGCGGCCTTCCAGCCATTCGAGGAACGCGCCGCCAGCCGTCGAGACATAGGTGAACTGATCCGTCACCCCGGCATCGTTCAGCGCCGCCACCGTATCGCCGCCGCCGGCCACCGAGACGAGTTTGCCGGCCTTGGTCAGCTTCGCCGCCTCACGCGCCACCGCAAACGTGCCCTCGCCGAACGGCGCAATCTCGAACGCCCCCAGCGGCCCGTTCCACAGCAGCGTGTGGCAGCGCCCGATAACGTCGGCATAGTGCGCAATGGTCTTCGGCCCGACATCGAGGATCATCTGGTCGGCCGGCGTTTCCAACGGCCCCACCGTCTTGGCCGGCGCTCCCGCCTCGAACTTCGGCGCCACCACGACATCATGCGGCAGCACCACCTCGCAACTGCGCGCCTTGGCATCGTGCATGATCTGGAGCGCCGTCTTTGCGAAATCCGGCTCCGCCAGCGACTTGCCGATCTCCACGCCCTGCGCCAGGAAGAATGTATTGGCCATGCCGCCGCCGATGATCAGCTTGTCGACCTTGGCAATGAGATTGGTCAGCACCGGAATCTTGGACGACACCTTGGCTCCGCCGACGACAGCCACGGTCGGCCGCTTTGGCTTGTCCAACGCCGTCCGGAGCGCGTCGATCTCCTCCATCATCAGCGGTCCGGCGTACGACGGCATCAGATGCGTGATGGCCTCGGTCGAAGCATGCGCGCGATGTGCCGTCGAGAACGCATCGCCAACAAAGATGTCGCCGATCTTCGCCAGCTCGGCCGCAAAGCCCGCGTCGTTCTTTTCCTCGCCCTTGTGGAAGCGCAGGTTCTCCAGCACCGCGACCTGGCCCGGCTTTAGTGCCGTCACCACGGCCACCGCAGGCGCCCCGATGCAATCGGCCGCGAACGCCACCGGCTTGCCCAGCAGCCGGCCAAGCTCTTCCGCCACCGGCTTCAGCGAAAACTCCGGGGCCGGCCCGCCCTTGGGCCGCCCGAAATGCGAGATCACGATCACCTTGGCGCCGCGATCCGCCAGATCGCGCAGGCCCGGCACCAGCCGCTCCAGCCGCGTCGCGTCCGTCACCTTGCCTTCCTTGAGTGGCACGTTGAGATCGGCGCGCACCAGCACGCGCTTGCCCTTCACATCGACGCCGGCCGTCGTCTTCAGTTTGTCGAGAATCATGAGCGCTTCTTGATCTCTTTGCCAACTTCTGCGATGCGCTCCGCCGTCAGGCCGAAATGCGCGTAAACCTTGGGGGCGGGCGCCGACGCACCGAAATCGCTCAGCCCGACGAACTGATCGCCCGGACGCAGCCATTCATTCCAGCTCTGCTGCACACCGGCCTCGATGGCAATCCGCGGCTCGGCACCGAGTATCTGGCGCTGATAGGCTTCCGGCTGATCGCGGAACAACTCGAAGCTCGGCATCGACACGACCGCCGCGTTGATCCCATCCTTCGCCAGCAACTCTGCCGCGGTCACAGCCAGGCCCACTTCCGAGCCCGTCGCCATCAGCGTCAGGTCACGTTTGCCCGCTGCCTCATTGAGGACGTACGCGCCCCGCGCGCACCTGTTCTCGTCCGTGTGCGACGTCCTGAGATTGGGCACCGCCTGCCGCGTCAGGGCCAGGATCGACGGATGATCGTCGCCCTTCAGCGCCAGCTCCCAGCATTCCGCTGTCTCGACCCCATCCGCCGGCCGGAACACCAGCAGGTTCGGGATCGCCCGCAGCGCCGACAAGTGCTCGATGGGCTGATGCGTCGGGCCGTCCTCGCCGAGCCCGATGCTGTCGTGGGTCATCACATAGACCACGCGCTTCTGCATCAGCGCCGACAACCGGATCGCCGGACGGCAGTAATCCGTGAACACGAGGAACGTCGCGCCGTACGGCACCACGCCATGCAACGCCAGGCCGTTCATCGCGGCCGCCATGCCGTGCTCGCGCACGCCGTAATGGATGTAGTTGCCGTTGAAGTCGTCCGGCTTCACCGGCGTATGGTGCTTCGTGCGCGTGCCGTTGGAACCCGTGAGGTCCGCCGAGCCGCCGATCAGCGCCGGCAGCGCCGGCACCAGATGCTCGAGCACAAGTTGCGACCACACGCGCGTCGCCCGCTTGGTCTCGTCCTTGGCAAACGCCGCCTTCGCCCCGGCCACAGCCTTCGCCAGGGCAGCCGCATCGACAGGCGTCTCGATCAGCGCTTTGCTTTCTGGCTTCAGGTCGGCAAACCGGCCCGCCCAGGTCTCACGCGATTTCGCGCCCTTCTTTCCCGCCGCGCGCCATGCCGAGAGAACGGGCTCCGGCACCTCGAACGGCGCGCTGCTCCAGCCGAGCTTCTCGCGCGCGCCCTTGATCTCGTCGCCGCCGAGCGGCTCGCCGTGCGTGGACGCCTTGCCCTGCTTCGTGGGCGCGCCGTAGCCGATGATGGTCTTGCACGCGATCAGCCACGGCTTGTCCGGCTGGCTCCGTGCGGTCTCGATGGCCTTGGCGATCGCGTCGGTGTCATGCCCATCGATACGCACCGCATTCCAATGCGAGGCCTTGAAGCGCGCCACCTGGTCGTCGTTCACGGCCAGGTCCGTCGGCCCGTCGATAGAGATCGCGTTGTCGTCGAAGAGCACGATCAGCCTGCCGAGCTTGAGATGCCCCGCGAGCGAGATCGCCTCCTGGCTGATGCCTTCCATCAGGCAGCCGTCACCCACGATGCAATAAGTGTGATGATCGACGATGCCATCGCCCAGGCGCGCGTTGAGCAGCCGCTCTGCCAGCGCCATTCCGACCGCATTGGCAATGCCCTGCCCCAGCGGACCCGTGGTCGTCTCGATGCCCGGCGCATGCCCGTATTCCGGATGCCCCGCCGTGCGCGAGCCCAATTGCCGGAAGTTCTTGATCTCCTCGATCGTCATCTCCGGATACCCGGTGAGATAGAGGAGCGCGTACAGCAGCATGGAGCCGTGACCGGCCGACAGTACGAAGCGGTCACGGTCTGCCCACTGCGGATCGGCCGCGTCGAACTTCAGGAACTTGGAAAACAGCACCGTCGCGACGTCCGCCATGCCCATCGGCATGCCGGGATGGCCCGACTTCGCCTTCTCGACCGCATCCATCGACAGCGCGCGGATGGCATTGGCCATGTCCCGATGCGAAACCGCGTTTGCCATGCCCAATCCTTTGCAATCTCGTTTCCGGGGCACCATTAACGGCCCCGGCCCGGCCCGTCTACCGCGGACATCGCTACATGCGCGCCAGCCGATGCATCCATGCGCGCTGCGTCCACATCCGCTATAGGAAACCGTGCGGCGTCGGCACTCCCCAAAGCCCCCCGAAGGTGACATGGCCAAGAACGGCAAGTTTGACATATTCCTGGTCGCGGTTCCGGGGCTGGAAGACATCCTGTGCGCGGAGGTGCGCTCCAAGGGGTTCAACTCGCCCAAGGCCGTGCCCGGCGGTGTCACCATAAAGGGGGACTGGCCGGAAGCCTGGCGCGCGAACCTGTGGATACGTGGAACGGGTCGCGTGCTGGCCAAGGTCGCGTCCTTCAACGCCGAGCGCCTCGCCGAGCTCGAAGCCAGAACGCGGCAAGTGCCCTGGAACGCTGTCCTGCGGCCGGATGTGCCGTTCCGCGTCGAGGCATCGTGCAAGAAGTCGCGCATCTTTCACTCTGATGCCGCGGCCGAACGCATTGAAGCCGCGATCCAGGCGACCCTCGGCGCTCCTCCGTCACCGGACGCGGAGGTCTTGGTCAGAGCCCACATCGACCACGACTTGTGCACCCTGTCTGTCGATACGTCGGGCGAGCTTCTGCATCGGCGCGGTTACAAGGAAGCTGTCGGCTCGGCGCCGATGCGGGAGACCATGGCCTCCCTGTTTCTGCACCAATGCGGCTACGACGGCACCGAGCCGGTGCTCGACCCCATGTGCGGCTCGGGCACGTTCGTCATCGAGGCCGCCGAGATCGCCGCGCGGCTCAATCCCGGCCGCACGCGTTCCTTCGCCTTCGAACATCTCGCGACCTTCGATGCAGCAGCCTGGCAGCGCATGCGCGAGGTTCGCAGCAAGCGCGTGCCATCCATCCGCCTCTACGGCAGCGATCGCGACGCCAACGCTATTGTCATCGCCCGCGACAACGCCGCGCGCGCCGGCGTTGCCGACCTGATCGAGTTCCGGCAGAGCACGGTCAGCGAGATCGTTCCTCCCGACGGACCGCCCGGCCTCGTCATTGCAAACCCGCCCTACGGAACACGCATCGGCGACAAGACCAAGCTGCTGGCCCTGTACCGCGCCCTCGGGCAGGCACTGACGGCCCGCTTCAATGGCTGGCGCGTCGGCATCATCACGAGCGACGCTAGGCTTGCCCGCGCAACCGGCCTGCCTTTTCTACCGACCACCGCACCGGTGCCGCACGGAGGCTTGCGCATCACGCTTCATCGCACGGCACCGCTCCCCTAGAGTCTTTCCGCCTTCAATGGAATCGCGAGAGCGCTGATAATCCCCAGAACTCCGTCCCCCGCGATGGCGCGGTCGTGGCGGAGCCGCGCTCCGCGCGGGCGCGCCAATCAGCCGGGGCCTTTCCCGCCTGCGACGAGAGCGCGGCGCATTGATCGGGACGTGTGAAGATCCCGGCTCACCGCGCAGGCTTCGCATGCGCGGCGTCCGGGAACGCAGGGGAGAGGTGTTTCGATCTAGGCCGGAACGACTCAGGTTGAAGCGTCTAAGGCAGGCACGCCCGCAATCCCGCCAGCGACTCCCGCGTCGCCTCGGCCGGCCGGGAAGGAACATGTGTCTCCAGCGAAAAGCCGAGCGTCCGCCCCTTCGCCACCTCAAGGCACAAGCGGATCAGATTCGCAAACGGGATATCGCCCTGCCCCATCGGCACGACCCGCTGCGCCTTGCCGTCATAGTCCTTGAAGTGCATCTGGCTCACGTAAGGCATCACGGCGACGATGTCGGCCTCGCTTGGCCGCGTCTCAGCCCACCACGCATTGCCGATATCGAGCAGCGCCCTGAGCCGCGGATGCCGCCACGCCTCCATGAGCCTCACGAGGTCGGGAACCGACCGGATGTTGCACACAGGTTCGTTCTCCACGTGCAGCACCGCGTCGTACTTGTCCGCCAGCTGCAGCAGCACCTCCAGATCCGGCCGCAGATCCTCGATCCTGAACCCGTCATAGGTCAGGAACGAAAAAATCCGCAGGTTGCGCGTGCCGAGCAGAGCTGCGGCCTCGAACGCATCGCCATAAAGGTCTTCCGTGCTGCGCCCCCCGGCGTCGAACCCGAACTGGTCGCCCATGCTCGCCGCCGATTTTCCCGGTGCCGGCCACTTGAGCAGCGGCGTCGCCAGGCACCCGACCGTCAAGCCCGCCGCCTTAATGTGCGCGGCTGCCCGTTCCTGCGCCGGCCGGTGGAGCGACAGGAAATTCACCGCATCGATGGACCGCACGTCCACCGTTGTCAGCCCCTCCTCGATGGCAAACGCGATGCCGTCCTCCAGTCGCGGCGAGACCTCATCCGTAATGACCGAAAGCGTGTAGGGCGGATGCTGCATTCCGGCCTCCATTTGCTGCGGGCTGATCGCGTAAACCTATCATCCCCATAGACGGCGCCTACTTGCAAACGGCAATGGGTTATAGAAGGGTTCGAAGCGTCCGCATCGCGCGAGGAGCCCCAATGACCGACCTGCCCCGGCACGCCAAGGCGGTCATCATCGGCGGCGGCGTGGTCGGCTGCTCCGTCGCCTATCACCTCGCCAAACTCGGCTGGACCGATGTCGTGCTGCTGGAGCGGAAGCGCCTGACCTCCGGCACCACGTGGCACGCCGCCGGTCTCATCGGCCAGCTGCGCGCCACGCTCACGCTGACGCTGCTCGCGAAATACACCGCCGATCTCTACACCAAGCTCGAAGCCGAAACCGAGCTCTCCACCGGCTTCCGTCAGAACGGATCCGTCTCCATCGCCCTGACCGAGGAACGCTTCGAGGAATTGAAGCGCCAGGCCTCCATGGCGCGGCCCTTCGGCGTCGACGTGCATCCGCTCTCGCCGCAGGAAGCGCAAGCACGCCATCCGCTCATCGACCTCAAGGACGTCGTCGGCGGCATCTTCATTCCCTCCGACGGTCAGGCCGATCCCGCCAACATCACCCAGGCGCTGGCCAAGGGCGCGCGCATGAAGGGCGTGCGCATCTTCGAAAACACCAAGGTCACCGGCGTCCTCACGGAGAAGGGCCGCGCCACCGGCGTCACCACCGACAAGGGCTCCATCAGCGCCGATTACGTCGTCAACTGCGCCGGCCTCTGGGGCCGCGACGTCGGCCGCATGGCCGGTGTCAACGTGCCCCTCATGGCGTGCGAGCACTTCTACGTCGTCACCGACGCCAACGCCGACATCCCGCGCAATCTCCCGGTGCTGCGCGTGCCCGACGAATGCGCCTATGCCAAGGAGGATGCCGGCAAGCTGCTCGTCGGCTTCTTCGAGCCCAAGTCGAAGCCGTGGGGCGTCGACGGCGTGCCCGACGACGCGGAATTCCTCACGCTGCCCGACGACTGGGATCACGTTGCGCCGCAACTCGAGCAAGCCATGGCGCGCCTGCCGATCCTCGCGCGCACCGGCATCCACACCTTCTTCAACGGCCCCGAAAGCTTCACGCCCGACGACCGCTACCTGCTCGGCGAAGCTCCCGAGCTGAAAAATTTCTTCGTCGCCGCCGGCTTCAACTCCATCGGCATCCAGTCGGCAGGTGGCGCCGGCAAGGCGCTGGCGGAATGGATGGACGCCGGCGAGCCCACCATGGACCTGATGGGCGTCGACATCCGCCGCATGTTCTCGTTCCAGGGCAACAAGACCTACCTCGCCAATCGCGTCACCGAAACGCTCGGCCTGCTCTACGCCGACCACTTCCCCCATCGCCATTACGAGTCCGCGCGCGGTGTGCGCCACTCGCCGCTGCACGAGCGGCTGGAAGCGCGCGGCGCCTGCTTCGGCGAGGCCGCCGGCTGGGAGCGCCCGTTCTGGTATCTGCCCGAGAGCGCCCGCGCCAAAGGCGACAAAGCCGAATACCGCTACAGC
Source organism: uncultured Hyphomicrobiales bacterium (assembly GCA_902826715.1). Classification (GTDB taxonomy): domain Bacteria; phylum Pseudomonadota; class Alphaproteobacteria; order Rhizobiales; family Hyphomicrobiaceae; genus CADEFX01. The sequence continues at coordinate 14,193 of CADEFX010000101.1, forward strand.
TGGAAGCGCCAGAACTGGTTCGAGTACGCGGCCGCCGAGCACAAGGCCGTGCGCACGGGCGTGGCGCTGTTCGACATGACGCCGTTCGGCAAGATCCGCGTCGAAGGCCCCGATGCGGAAGCCGTGCTGCAGCGCATCTGCGCCAACGACATCGCGGTGGAGTCGGGCCGCATCGTCTACACGCAATGGCTCAACGGCAACGGCGGCATCGAGGCTGACCTCACCGTCACGCGCCTGTCGGACACCGAATTCCTCGTCGTCACCTCGTCCGGCACGGTGCCGCGCGACCTGGCCTGGCTGAAGCGCCACATCCCCGCCGACGCGCGCTGCGTCGCCACCGACGTCACTGTGGGCGAGGCGTGCCTCGCCGTCATGGGGCCGAAGTCGCGCGAGCTGCTACAGCCGCTGGTCGACGTCGATCTGTCCAACGCCACCTTCCCCTTCGCCACCGCGCAACCCATCGAGATCGGCATGGGCCTCGCCCGCGCGCACCGCGTCACCTACGTCGGCGAGCTCGGCTGGGAGATCTATGTCTCCGCCGACATGGCACGGCACGTGTTCGACACCATCACGGCGCGCGGCGACAACGTCGGCCTCAAGCTGGCCGGCATGCATGTGCTCGATAGTTGCCGCATCGAGAAAGCCTACCGCCACATGGGCCACGACATCGGCCACGCCGACCACGTGCTCGAGGCCGGCCTCGGCTTCGCCGTCAAGCTCGACAAGGCGGCCGGCCGCTTCGGCGACTTCCTCGGCCGCGACGGCGTCCTGCGCAAGAAGCAGGCGGGCTTGAGCGCGCGCCTCGTGCAGTTCCTGCTCGAGGACCCCGAGCCGCTGCTCTATCACAACGAGCCGATCTGGCGCGATGGCAAGGTCGCGGGCTATCTCTCGTCGGGCAACTACGGCCATCACCTCGGCGCCGCCGTGGGCCTCGGCTACGTCAAGTGCACACCAGGCGAAAGCGCCGACGCTCTCCTCGCCTCGCGCTACGAGATCGAAGTCGCCGGCCACCGCATCCCCGCCAAACCCAGCCTCAAAGCGATGTACGATCCCAAAGCCGAACGCACGCGGATGTAAGTGAGGCACAGCCTTCCGCGCTCCGTGTGTTGTGGCACGGCCTTTTCACCCTCTCAGTGTCATCCTCGGACTTGTTCCGAGGACCCACGGTTCCGCGAGTCCGGAAAGCTGAAGTTTGTGGTGCCGCGCCACATGCCAACGTCCGTTCGAGGTCCCGGGACGATTGGTCCCGGCAATAAATGCCGGGATGACATCGGTGGGTGAGGCGCCACCTCACGACCTCACCACCTCACCATTTCACGACCTCACCAACACCACCACCCTCGCGGTCCATCGGACCCGAGGCTTTGTGTCACTGCACGTCCCCCGCAGGGGCGGAACGGCGAGGGCCGTACCGTTATAATTT
>CADEFX010000102.1 GCA_902826715.1 uncultured Hyphomicrobiales bacterium
GCTCCCGGACCTAGCATCCAGATCAGGCGAACTTCGGAATCGGGACACTAGCGCATGCGGGACATCCTCGACCCCCAAGGGGGTGCGGCGGGCAATCGCAGCAACATCCAGTATTCGCCTTACCGGACGTTCACGCGCACCGAATGGGCCGCACTGCGCGCTGACACGCCGATGACGCTGGTGCCGCGGGATCTGGGTTCGCTGTCCGGCTTGATCGAGGACTTGTCGATCGACGAGGTGGAGACGATCTATCTGCCCATGTCGCGGCTGCTGAACCTGTATGTCGCGGCGTCACAGGAATTGCACGCCGTGACGTCGAGGTTTCTCGGGCGGCGTGACGGCAAGGTGCCGTTCATCATCGGCGTCGGCGGCTCGGTGGCGGTCGGCAAAAGCACGACGGCGCGCGTGCTCAAGGCGCTGCTGGCGCGATGGCCCGATCATCCGCGTGTGGACCTCATTACGACGGACGGCTTCCTGTGGCCCAACCGTGAGCTGGAAATTCGCGGCATCATGCATCGCAAGGGATTTCCCGAAAGCTTCGACACGGCGCGGCTGCTGAATTTTCTGGGCGACGTGAAGTCGGGCAAGGAAAACGTGGCGGCGCCGGTCTACTCGCATTTCCATTATGATATCATCCCGGGCCAGGCGATCGTGGTCGACCGGCCAGACATCCTCATCGTGGAGGGCCTGAACGTCCTGCAGCCGGCGCGGCTGCCGCGTGGCGGCGAGGCCATTCCGTTCGTGTCAGACTTCTTCGATTTCTCGATCTACCTCGATGCCGATCCGGCCATCATAGAGGACTGGTACGTGCGGCGTTTCATGCGGCTCAGGCAGACGGCCTTTCGCGATCCGGCCGCGTTTTTCCATCGTTACGCAACGCTCTCCGTCGAGGAAGCGCAGGCTAAGGCGTTGGAGATCTGGACGACCATCAACCGCGTCAACCTGGACGAGAACATCCTGCCGACGCGGCGGCGGGCGCGCCTAATCCTGCGCAAAAGCGCCGACCATCGCATCGAGAGCGTCGCGCTGCGAAAGCTGTAAGTGAGCAGAAGCGTGCCAACGTCAACCCTTCTCGTTATGGTCACCTGCGTGACCATGACGAGAAGGGTTTGCAGCGGCCTGAACGTAGCGATCAGATGCCGCGGGCGGCGGCGAGCTTGGCGAGCGGGGTTTCGGGTCTTGCGCCGATGTGACTGATGATCTCTGCGGAGGCGAGGCTGCCGAGTCGTCCGCAAGTCTCGATGGATTTGCCGGCGGCGAGGCCATAAAGGAATCCTGCCGCGTAGAGATCGCCGGCACCGGTGGTGTCGACGACGTGCTTGATGCGATCGGCGGCAATCGTGGTTGCGTTCTCACCGTGGAAGATGACCGAGCCTTTGGCGCTGCGCGTCAGCACCGCGAGCTTGGTGGCGCTGCGGGCGATGCGTGCAGCCTCCTCGAAGGTGTGCGTCTGATAGAGCGCGATGATCTCGGCCTCGTTGGCGAACAGAATGTCGACGCGCGAACGCACGAACTCCACAAACTCGGAGCGGTGACGCTCGACGCAGAACGGATCGGACAGCGTCAGCGCGACCTGGCGACCGGCTTTGTAGGCGATGTCGGCGGCCTGGCGGAAGGCGGCCTTAGCTTCGGGCCGATCGAACAGGTAACCTTCGAGATAAGCGATGCGAGCGGACGAGATCAGATCCGCATCGACCTCGCCCTGCGCCAGCTCGGGGCTGACGCCCAGGAAGGTGTTCATGGTGCGCTCGCCGTCGGGCGTGACCAGGATGAGCGAACGCGCCGTAGGGGCGCCGCCCGACGACGGCCTGGTGTCGAAGGTGACGCCGGCGGCGCGGATGTCGTGCGCGAAAATCTTGCCGAACTCGTCGTCGGCGACCTTGCCAATGAAGGCGGCACGACCGCCGAACGAGGCAACGCCGACCATGCTGTTGGCGACAGAGCCGCCGGAAATCTCCATGCCTGGACCCATGTCCTCATACAGGGTCGTGACGGTCTCGGCATCGACCAGCCGCATGCGGCCCTTGGGTGCGCCGTGCCGGACGAGAAAGTCCTCTTTGCATCGGCCGATGATGTCGACGATGGCATTGCCGATGCCGACGACATCGTGAAGGATCTCGGCCATGTACTTCGCCCCGCAGGTTGCTCGGTTTTCGCAGTATACGCGGACGCCCGTGCTTCTGGCTAACCCCGGCCCCGCGCCATGTTGGCATCTTTGGCCAGCGCCGAGACGTTGAGCAGGAGCCGCTCGGCAAGCACGGCTTCGAGCGAGGCATTAAGGCGCGCGGATTTGGCGGCGGCGGCAACGCAGGACAGAGCCTTGTCGAGGCGGCGGGCCGACCATTGCCGGCACTGGGCTTCGAAGGCCTGGCGTTGCTTGAAGTGCAGCGGCGGCCGCATGTTGCGGATCACGTCGTCGAGCGAGCGGCCGGACTCGATGGCGGTGCGTGAACGGTGCAGCCGCGTCAAATGCCGTTGCGTCGCGGCGATGAGGCTTTGTGGATTCTCGCCGGCGGCGAAGGCGCGGTCGGATTCGACGAGCGCACGGGCGGCCTGGCCGAGAGCTGCCGCGTTGACGACGCGATCCATGGCGAGCTCGGCGGCGTCGCCAACCACGGCTTCGACATCGTCGATGTCTATAGTGCCTTTGCCGGCGGCATAGAGCGCAAGCTTATCGACCTCGCTGCGCGACAGGGCACGGTCGGCGCCGAGCCGTGCAAGGAGCTGCTGTTGTGCTTCAGGCGAGATGGTGAGTTTGGCAGCCTCCAGCACCTCGGCGATCATGCCGCTCAGATCCCGCGCCTCGTCCGCGTAGCAGGGAATGGCGACACCGATCATGGACTTGTCGAACAGCGCACGCAGGCCGTCCGTAGGCTTTAGATCGCCGGCCTCGACGATGAGGGAGCCGGTGAGGGCAGGTCCGTCCACCAGCGGCTTGAGCTGTGCGGTGTTGATGCGGCGGCCAGCGATGGCGCGCACGATCTTGCGGCCGCCGAACATCGGTATCGTCAGCAGCTCGATGCTGAGATGATCGGGGTTCTGTTCCAGATCGGCATCATCGACGCGCACTATTTCGCCTGGGGGATCTTCGGATTGGGCGAGGCGCTGTGCGAGGCGGATGGCACGTTCGGAAACAAGCCCGGCGTCAGGTCCATACAGCAGGACCGGGCCGGTCGATCTGCCGGCGGATGCAAGAAAGCTCGCAATGTTCTGGGCTTTTACGGAGACCATGAGGCGTCGCCGTCAGGCAGTGTCACACCCGGCTGCTGGACAGGCGCGCCGCCAGTCGGCCCTTGATCTCTTCGGAGACGCTCTTTGCTGCCCGGTTCTCGGCGTCCTCTCGGGCGCGGACGTTGGAGTAAATCGACGTGAAGCGCTCGAAGCCCGCGCGGCCCTGGCTCGTGCCCTGGAACACGACCTGCTTGTCCTTGATCGACACCAATCGGAACGAGGCGTTCAGATTATAGATCTGGCTCAGCGACTCGCCGGTGGACTGCACGAGCGTCGACGTAATCGACTCCGTGATAGCGATCTCCAGCGTGTAGAGCGGCGGCGGCGGCGTACCGCCTCCCGTGTTCTGAAAGATCAGCTCGTTGCGGATACGCTGCCCGACGCGGCTCGGAATGGGTGCGACCTGAACCTGCGCCATCTTCTCTTCAAGGCCGACTCCGGACGCAGTTGTGCCGTAGAGCGGACGGAACCCGTCGCTCCCGCAGGCGCTAAGCGTCAGAGCGAGAACAAGCGCGCACGCAGGCACCATCATCCGGGCTCTGCGAGCCAGTAACATGCCTGGTTTCCACGCCTCAGACGACGACATTCACAATCCTCTGCGGCACCACGATCACTTTCTTGACCGGGCGGCCTTCGAGTGCCCGAACGACGGCCTCCAGTCTCAGCGCGGCCGTCTCGATCTCGCCGGACCCGGCGGACCGTGCCACGGTCATCTCGTCGCGGCGTTTGCCGTTCACCTGTACGGCAATGGTCACCGTATCGTCAACGAGCAAGCCCGGCTCGACCGCGGGCCAGGGCTGTTCTGCAAGCAAGGTGTTGTATCCAAGCCGCGCCCAGCATTCTTCAGCCAAATGCGGCATCATCGGGCCGATGGCCTGCACGAGAAATTCACCGGCCTCGCGAATGGCCCAGTCCAGGCCCTCGCCCGACTTGTCCATTGCGCCGGACAGGGCATGGGTCAACTCGTAGATCTGGGCCACCGCCACGTTGTAGCGCAGGGCCTCGATGTTCTGGCCGACGCCGTTCAAGGTCTTGTGCGCCGCACGCCTCAAAGCCAAAGCCTCGGGCCCGAACGAGGGCGACTTGCTGTTGCGCTTGCCGTTGCGCTCCACGACCTGGTCAATGATGCGCCAGATGCGCTGCACCTGACGGCTGGCGCCAGCCACGCCACCGTCGGTCCAAATGATGTCGCGATCCGGAGGGCTGTCGGAGACGATGAACAGGCGGGCGGTGTCGGCGCCATAGCTGGCGATGATGTCGTCGGGATCGACGACGTTCTTGCGCGACTTCGACATCTTCTCGATGGCACCGATCTCGACCGGCCGGCCGGTGGTGATCGAGGTGGCTTTGCGGTTGATGCCGTCACCCTCGATCGTGATCTCGGCCGGGGTCAACCAGTCGCCATTCTCGCTGCGGTAGGTCTCGTGCACGACGATGCCTTGCGTGAACATGGACGTGAACGGCTCATCAAACGTGACGTGCTTCGTCGCCTTCATGCCGCGCGTGAAAAAACGCGCGTACAGAAGATGCAGCACCGCGTGCTCCTTGCCGCCGATATATTGGTCCACCGGTGCCCAATATTTGAGGGCTTTCTTGTCGGTCGGCGTCGGTGCATTGGGCGCGGTGAAGCGGAACTGATACCAGGAGCTGTCGACGAACGTGTCCATGGTGTCGGTCTCGCGCACGGCTGCGCCGCCGCACTTGGGACACGTGACGTGCTTCCAGGCGGGATGATAATCGAGCGGGTTGCCCGGGCGGTCGAAGGTCACATCGTCCGGCAGCTTCACCGGCAGGTCTTCGACCGGCACCGGCACGATGCCGTCCGTCCCGCAGTGGATGACCGGGATCGGGCAACCCCAGTAACGCTGGCGCGACAGCAGCCAGTCGCGCATGCGGTAGTTGACCTTGCGCTCGCCGATGCCGCGATCTTCGAGCAGGCTGGCCATCTTGTCCTTCGCCGCCTCGATCATCAAACCGTCTAGGAATTCCGAGTTGATGAGCGTTCCTTCGCCGACGTAGGCCTCGGACCCGATGTTGAACGTTGCCGCATCGGCACCGGGTGGCAGCACCACGGGCACCACGGGACGCCCGTATTTGCGCGCGAAATCAAGGTCGCGCTGGTCGTGCGCCGGACAGCCGAAGATGGCGCCGGTTCCATAGCCCATGACGATGAAGTTGGCGACGTAGACCGGCAGCTTCACGTCCGGCCGGAACGGATGCACCGCGACGATGCCAGTGTCCCAGCCCTTCTTCTCGGCCTTCGCCAAGGCCTCCTCGGTGGTGCCGATCTTGCGGCATTCCACGATGAAGGCGGCGAGCTCCTCGTTCTTCTGCGCGAGGTGCGCGGCCAAAGGATGCTCGGCCGAGATCGCCATGAAGGACGCACCGAAGATGGTGTCGTGGCGCGTCGTGAAGACCTCCAGCGCCTGCAGCTTCTTGGGCAGCTTGCGGCCTTCCAGCGCGAACCTCATGTTGGCGCCGGTGGACTTGCCGATCCAGTTGCGCTGCTGGGTGCACACGAAATCCGGCCACGTCGGTTGCAGCTTGTCCAGCGCCTGCAGCAAATCCTCGGCGTAAGCAGTGATTCTGAAAAACCACTGCGTCAGGTCACGCTGCTCGACCACGGCGCCGGAGCGCCATCCACGGCCGTCGATGACCTGCTCATTGGCGAGCACGGTGTTCTCCACCGGATCCCAATTGACCTTGGCGGTTTTTCGGTAGGCCAGCGGCTCGCCATCCACCTTCTTCTTCAGGAAGTCCAGGAACAGCCGCTGCTGGTGCACGTAGTAGGCGGGATCGCAGGTCGCGAACTCGCGCTCCCAGTCGATCGACAGCCCCATGGCCTTGAGTTGGCTGCGCATGGTGTCGATGTTCTCGTAGGTCCACTTTCGCGGATGCACCTTGCGCTCGATGGCGGCGTTCTCGGCAGGCAGGCCGAAGGCGTCCCAGCCCATGGGGTGCAGCACGTTGAAGCCCTTGGCGCGCATGTAGCGGGCCATGACGTCGCCCAGCGTGTAGTTGCGCACATGCCCCATGTGGACTCGCCCCGACGGGTAGGGGAACATCTCGAGCTGGTAACGCTTGGGTTTCCCGCTCTTGTCCTTGGTGCGGATGTCCTTGGTGCGGAACGTGCCTTTTTCGTTCCACACCTGTTGCCAGTGCTTTTCTCTCGCGGGCGCGTCGTAGCGTTCGGTGGCCATGGGTGGTGATCTCGAATAGGTCGGATTTGGCGGTAATCAGCCCGATTGAGGCGGGCTGGTCAAGCAAGGGTTCCTGCGACCTTGTTTTGAGCGCGAAAAACCTTGGGCAGAGGGCCGCGGGGCATGCGATGAAGGCGGGCGTACGGCCTTAACAACCGAAGCTAGCGCCATGACCGAGACCGACATCGCCCGCACGCGCCTTAGCGAAGTAGAGGGGCGCATCGCGGCTGCCGCTGGCGCGGCCAAGCGGGAGGCGTCCTCGGTGCGGCTGATCGCCGTGTCGAAGACCTTCGAGGCATCAGCCATCTTGCCGACACTGCAGGCCGGACATCGGTGCTTCGGCGAGAACCGGGTGCAGGAGGCGAAGGGCAAGTGGCCGGCACTGCGGCAACAGTTTCCGGACGTAGAGCTGCACCTGATCGGCCCGCTGCAATCCAACAAGGCGCGCGAGGCTGTCGAGCTGTTCGACGCCATCCATTCCATCGACAGGCCCAAGATCGCCAAGGCGGTCGCCGACGAGATGGTGCGGCTCGGCAAGCGGCTGGACCTGTTCATCCAAGTGAATACCGGCGAGGAGTCGCAGAAGGCCGGCGTGCTGCCGAAGGACGCGGCGCAGTTCGTGGCCTATTGTCGGGACGAGCTGAAGCTCGCCATCGCCGGGCTGATGTGCATCCCGCCCCAGGACGAAGAGGCCGGCGTGCACTTTGCGTTTCTGTCTCAGCTCGCGGGCGACCTCGGGCTCGCGGGCCTCAGCATGGGCATGAGCGCGGACTTCGAGACAGCGATTGCCTTCGGCGCCACGCACGTGCGCGTGGGCAGCGCCATTTTCGGCCACCGCAGCTGACGCTACATGAACAGTTTTCCAATGGACGAAAAGACCGAGCCCAGGATACCGCCGGCCTTGCCGAGAACGCCCTGCAAATTGCTGTAGAGCTGCCAGCCTGCCGTAGCTGCGGGCGCTGCCAGCCGCACGGCCAGCGCTTGCGCTTCGGTTCGCCCAAGATCGAGCTGCAGGCGCTCCAGGTGCCAGGCCCGCATCATCGCCACCACCTCGTCGAGCCGTTCCTCGACCGAGCGCGCGCAGCCGTCACCTGCGGTTGCGCCCAAGACTTTCTCTCCGGAAACGGGCGCCGGCAGATTGCGCCGCAGGGCCTCGATCTCCTCCCTAACGGTGCGCTTTACCTTGGCATTGAGCACCAACCAGGACGGAATGAAGCCCGCCACCAGCAGCGCGCCCGTCACACCGAGACCTATGAAGTCCGATAGAGTGCCGCCCGCGTACCACATGTAGAATGCCGTGACGCCGGCAAATACCAGCACGACGCTCGCGCCCTGAGAGCTCATCTGCAGGAACGGCCGGTACAGCTTCTGCTGCACGACTGTGGCGATGGGCGCGCGGAACCGGCAGGTGCGAAGGGCGCGATAACTCAAGGCCAGGAAGCCTGCAAGCGTGACCCAGATAAGGGCGTTGAGCAGCCATTCCGCGCACCAGATGCCCCACATCACGTAGTCGATGGCGTGAAGCTGCTGGTTCTCGCCAAGCATTTCGTAGCGGTCGCTCAGAAGGTAGCGGTAGTCGAGAATGCAGAGCGGCACGGCTATGGCGATCGCCGCCAGGATACCTGGCAGGCCAAGAACGCTGCGGATGCCGGCCGCGACCCTCTCCGACGAAATGTCGAGGTGAACTGCGCCAGCCAGGTAGTTGCGGACGACAATCTGAACGAACAGCCGCAGGGCGATGAGATGCGCCGCGAGATAGAACGGCTGGATGTGCCACTCGGGCGACTGGAGAAAGCGGGTTTTGTCCGGGGCGAGAGCGAGGCCCAGTGCCCAGAACGCGGCTGAGATGGCGAGCGCGAGAGGATAAAGGGGCAAAGGGCGACGTGGCAGAAGCCGATCTATCGGCGTTCGCTCGATGTCCGTGCCGGCGCCGGCCTCCGCAAGCAATGGACTGGAGGGCAGGGAAGCTCTCGTTTCCGCCGCGCTGCCGCGGCCGGACAGTTGCAATCGCAGCCTCCGGTTACGGGCAGCCAGCGTGAGCAGGGCTAATAGCAGCAACGCCGAAAGAACCCATGCCACGATAGCCGGCGGAGGATTGCTGACGGTGTGGTGAAGCTGCTCGACCCAGTTTGCGATGTTCAAACGCTCGTCCATGCCCCCAACCCCCGTCGCGCCGGTATCTCGCAACGACCATCTTAGGGCTCAACTGTGGCATGAACATCATCAGGGCGGCGCTGCGCGCGCACGAGCCATCTCGGCCTTGAGTAGTCAACGCTTCGGAACGTAGCTTTCCGCCTGTCGCCGGACCATCTCCTGGTCCCGCAGCGTGCGCGCACAAATCTGGCGCCAGCGCGCCTTTGCAATGTGCGTTCCCTTGTCCCAAGTCCTCATGCACGTTTGCAAGTCGTGCCCGGCCGCTCCCTCACGGCGGGCAGAGCCGCCGCCGGTCAACGCCTGGTCCCGAGTGTTTTGGGATTGATCGTTAGGGCTGTTCGCCTGCTTTTGCGTGTTGGGTGTGGGATCGGCCATGTTGCCGCGGTTGGCGGCACGGGCCCCCACGGTTCCCTGCTCGGACGTATTGCCGTCACCCTTCGTACCCGCAGCACCCGGGGTTGCCACCTGACCGCTTCCTGTTTCAGGTGTTGGAACCGCCGTTTGCCCCTGCAAGGAGGGATTGGAGTTCAGAGCTGGATTCGGCGTTGCCTCGCCTGCTGTTCCGCCCGGGGTTCCGCGTGTCGTCGTGCCGCTGCCAGAGCGGCGCGCTGCAGCACTTCCGGCCGCTCCCGCCCCACCGGCACCCGAAGTCGCACCGCCGGCGCCGCCACCACTGCCGCCACCGGAGCCTTGCGCATTCACGCCGGACGTCATCAGCGCCAGGCACAATGCGCCGGCTGCCAGGGACGCGGGGATTGCCATGCGGTTCATCATAGGGCGACCTTTGTCACAGTGAGGCTTTCAATCAACGCGAGCCGTGGCGAGCCGTTCCCGCAAGAACGGGCAAGTTTTTCCAACGCTAAAGTCGTGCATGTCGGACTGTGGTCGACTCCGGCCTGCTAGGCTTCCGGCAAGTGATTCGCGGCCTACCCAAAGCGGAGCCCATGCCATGGCGGATGGAAGCAGGACATCGGCGCTCGAGGCCGAAGCCGAGTCGGCGGCCGCGGAAGCCGCGAGCGAGGCCAAGGCTGAGGTGCTGGCGCGAGCTGGGAGTGAATCCACCAAGGCCGTGCCGGCGAAAAAGGGCCGGCTCGCCCGTGCCTTTTCAGGCAAGGACCAGTGGCACAATTTCGTGGTCGACGTCTGGATCACGAACTTCAACTCCATCGAATTCGGGATCTACAAGCACAGCCGCAATCGGGCGAAGTCGCGGCAGTTCACATCCGACATGGATATCTATGCCGAAATCCTCGAAGACGGGCAGCGCACGGGCGTGCTCGGCTATCGCGAAGACCTCTGGCAGAAGAACATGGGCATGGACAAGCGCCTCGTGTTCAAGCTGTTCGGCGAGCGGCTGAATTGGCACGCGACCATGGATCTGATGATCGGCCGTTCGCTGCAACTGACGCTCGGCGCACGCGGACTGCCGGTGACGGCGTTCTCCATCAACGTCAGCGGCGGCGAGCAGATGGTGTACCTGGAGCGGTCGGCCAACAAGTGGCCGTTGCTGCCGGAGAATTTCTCGTTCTTCCTCATTGAGGACGGCCGGCCGCAGTTCTACCGGCTGAAGCGGGCGCTCATCAACCTGGCGGGTGACTACACGCTCTATAACGAGCACAACCAGCCGATCGGTACGCTCGACGGCAAGGTGTTCTCGATCGGCGGCAAGTGGAAGGGAAAGGTTCTGCGCGAGCACGCTGATGCACGTCTGCTGATGGTGCTCAAGCTGTTCTGCGGCATGCTGATTTTCAACCAGGACACCTGCCGGCACATGAAGCGCCTTGCGCGCCAGGTCGCCGCGGGCAAGTACACGCCCAAGCTGGAGAAGCAAGAGGCGGACCTGTACATGAACCCCAGGCGGGTCCGCTAAACTCCTCCAGAGGCTGCCGTTCCCCCGACGTCTCGCATTGTGTTGCCGGATTGATCGGCTATTTTGGCGCGCGAAACGGGTCGGATACCGCACCGAGGAGAAGCGCCATGACTGTCAAATCGACGACCGCTGCGTCGGGCCTTTTGACACGTGCCGAGCCGCGCGCCCTGGGGTTTGACAGCGGTCGCCTCGGGCGTATTCGCGAGGCGCTGGAGCGGGAGGTTGCCGAGCAGCGTATTCCGGGCGCCGTGGTGGGCGTGGCGCGGCATGGCCAATTGGCGTTTCTCGAGGGCATCGGCTATCGCGACAAGGCGGCCAACGCTTCGCTATGGGCGGATGCGATCTTCTCCATCGCGTCCATGACCAAGCCGATGACGTCTGTCGCCATCATGATCCTGCATGAGGAGGGCCGGCTGCTGCTGACGGACCCGGCCGCTAAATTCCTGCCGCAACTCGCCGGCATGAAGGTTGCGACGTCGCCGACCTCCGACGTGCTGGAGACGGCGCCAGCCGCGCGCGAGATGACGGTGCAGGATCTGCTGCGGCATACGTCCGGTCTGACCTATCGCGATCGCGGCACGAGCGCCGCGCACAAGCTCTATCCCGGATCGTCGATCAATGCGGCGGTGGCATACGGCAAGGACGACTTCCTCAAGGAGCTGACCAAGGCACCGCTGTTGTACCAGCCGGGCGCCGTGTGGGAATACGGCTTCTCCACCGACATTCTTGGTCTCATCGTCGAGGCCGTGTCGGGCAAAACGCTCGGCGCGTTCCTGAAGGAGCGGCTGTGGGATCGGCTGGGCATGGCGGATACCGGTTTCGTCATTCCCGTATCAAATGCCGGACGATATGCGCGTGCGCTGCCGAACGATCCGCTGTCCGGCCAGCCTCAATCCGTGCACCACGCCACCGGCGAGGTCATGAAGTGGGAGTCGGGTGGCGGCGGTGCCGTGTCGACGGCCGCCGACTACTTGCGCTTCACACAGATGCTGCTCAACGGCGGCGCGCTCGGCGACACCCGCATCCTCGGACGCAAGACTGTGGAATTGATGCGGGCCGACCATCTGGGGCCCGAGGTCGTCAATCGCATCACGACGATGGACCCGTCGTGCAATGGCTACGGCTTCGGCTTGGGTTTTGCCGTGCGGCGGCAGCCGGGCGTTGCCGGAATTCTCGGGTCTGCTGGCGACTACTACTGGTCGGGCGTCTACGGCACTTACTTCTGGATCGATCCGGCCGAGCATCTGACAACCGTATTCATGTCAGCGGCACCCGGCATGATACGCCTTCGCTATCGCCAACTTCTGCGAGCGCTCGTTCTGCAGGCGCTGACAGACTGACGCGCTCACGTCATTTAAACGTATCGGGAGACTCCAACGCTCATGATGCCTGCCAGCACTGCCTCGACCGGGCTCGAAGCCATGGTCCAGGGACACATCCTGTCGGCGTTCACGCGCGCGCGGCGCTTGCTCGACGGCATCCCGCCGGGACATGTCAAGCCGATCGAAATGACCGCTGGCGATCCGCGCGAGACAATGCCGGGCTTCGTCATCGATCGCATGTCGGAGGCGCGGCAGCTCCTCTCGACCTATCCCCAGATCCGCGGCTCGGAGGATTTGCGGCGCGCCATCGGCACATGGATCGAACGGCGCTACGGCATTGCCGGCAAGATCGATCCGCTGCGCGAGGTGCATCCCATCAACGGCTCGCGCGAAGGCCTTTTCTTCGCCATGCTCCCGGCGGCGGGCCGCAAGCGGGTCGAGGGCAAGCCGGCCGTCCTAATTCCCAATCCGTTCTATCAGCCGTACCTGGGAGCGGCCTGCGTGGTGAATGCGGAGCCTGTGCTTCTCAACGCGACGGAGGAGACCGGACACCTGCCCGATCTCGACGCGCTGGAGAAGGACGAGGATGTGCTGCGCCGCGCGGTGGCGTTTTACCTGTGCTCGCCCGCCAATCCGCAAGGCTCGGTCGCGAGTGCCGCCTACGTCCGCCGGGCGCTGGCGCTCGCGCGCAAGTACGACTTCATGCTGTTCTTCGACGAGTGCTACTCGGAGATCTACTCGCACGAGGCGCCGACAGGTGGGCTGCAGGTCGCCGCTGCGACCCCCGAGCGCTACAAGAACCTGATCGTCTTCAACTCGCTCTCTAAGCGTTCCAACCTGCCGGGTATGCGCTCGGGGTTCGCGGCCGGCGACGCCGATTTTCTCGAGACTTTCGCCGAAGTGCGCAACCTGACGGCGCCGCAGATGCCGGGGATCGTGCAGCATGCTTCTGTAGCCGTGTGGTCCGAGGAGCAGCACGTCTCCGTCATTCGTCAGGCCTACAAGGCCAAATTCGACCTGTGCGATGAGCTGTTGAAGGGCAAGTTCGGCTACCGGCGGCCGCAGGGCGGGTTTTTTCTTTGGCTCGACATGAGCCATTTGGGGAACGGCGTCGACGCAACGGTAACCCTATGGAAACATTGCGGTGTCAAGGTTGTGCCTGGCGCATACCTGGCGCATGCCGACCGTAACGGGGTCAATCCGGGCGAGAAGTACGTCCGCGTGGCTCTCGTTCACGATCTGGCAACCATCAGGGAGGCGCTCGAACGTGTTCTTTCAGTCAAGGCGTAACAGCCGTTCGGGGACATGGCGTACCGGAGTTCAGTTGACGAGCGCAGGCCGTTCCTTCCCGATGCCGTGGAAGGGCGCGCACTGCTGTGGGCCGGCAGGAGCGCCGGTGCCGTGCTGGCGGGTCTCGCGGCCGTCGGCTGGCTGAGTCTGCTGTCCTGGTCGGTTCACGACCCAAGCTTCACGCACGCGTCCAACACAGCCACCCGCAACTGGATGGGCCAACCGGGGGCCGTGCTTGCCGATCTGATGCTGCAGACCTTGGGTCTGGCGGCGATCTTCGCTTTTCTCGCCTGCGCCGGCTGGGCGGCAGAGCTGATCTTGCGCGAGCGAGTGCCGAGTTGGCGCCTTCGTGCGGGGCTGCTCCCATTCTCGCTGCTAACTCTTGCGGCTGCATTTTCGTCCCTGCCAGTGCCGGCAAGCTGGCCTTTGCACAACGGGCTCGGCGGCATTTTCGGTGATGCTGTGTTCGGATTTGTCGGCGGCTTGCTCAGTACCATTCTCGGTACGGGCGGCAGCGCTCTAGGCGGACTTCTGCTGTTCGCCGGCGCCGCCTGTCTTTTCGGGATGGTGCTCGGCGTGTCGCAGCGCGAGCTTGGGTTGTTGTGGCAGCGCAGTCAGCGCGTGCGGGTCCGATCCGCTCCTATACACGACGAAGCGCCCAACTGGCTGGCGGGCATGGCGGCCAAGGCGGCCGACGCGCGGCGGCCGGCACCGGATAGCGCCTTGTCGGCTCGCCGGGAGCCGCAGCTCGGCTGGCCGGGTCCAGAGGGTGTCGCTGCAGAGCCTGCTCTCATTACGCGCAGGGCTTCGCCGCCTGTCACCGAGGCTGCCGATCCCGAGGCCAATGATTTCGATGCCGCGACGGACATCGATAGCCGGGCCATCGCCGAGCGCTTCGCGCCCATCGGCGTCACCATTGCCAAACGCAAACCTGCCGAGGCCATGGCAGGGCTGATCGCGCGCCGTCCCGCCGAGGCCTCGCACCGGCGTCCGTCATTGAACCTGTTGAAGCGTCCATCGGCGAGCCGGCCGGGTTCGGAATTGTCCCAGGCTGCCCGGCGCGACCAGGCGCAGGTGCTCGAAGATGTGCTGAGCGACTTCGGCGTGAAGGGTGAGATCAAAGCCATCAAGCCCGGACCGGTTGTGACGCTGTACGAGCTGGAGCCGGCGCGGGGAACCAAATCGTCGCGTGTCGTGGCCCTCAGCGATGACATCGCCCGCTCGATGAGCGCGCAGTCGACGCGCGTCGCCACGGTTCCGGGTCGCAACGTCATCGGCATCGAGCTGCCCAATGCCCGGCGCGAGACGGTGCTGCTGCGCGAGCTGCTGGAATCGGATGCCTGGCGCAACGCCGATGGTGCGCTCCCCGTCGTGCTCGGCAAATCGATCGCCGGCGATCCCGTGGTCGCAGACCTTGCCCGCATGCCGCATCTGCTGGTGGCGGGTACGACCGGCTCTGGCAAGTCCGTCGGCGTGAACTCGCTCATTCTGTCGCTGCTGTACCGGCTGGCGCCGGAAGACTGCCGCCTGCTGATGATCGATCCCAAGATGCTGGAATTGTCCATGTACAATGGCGTTCCACATCTGCTGACGCCGGTGGTGACGGATCCGCAAAAGGCTGCGGCCGCGCTCAACTGGGTCGTGAGCGAGATGGAAGAGCGCTACAAGCGCATGTCGCGCCTCGGCGTGCGCAACATCGAGATATTCAACAACCGCGTACGTCATGCCAAGAAGCGTGGCGAGGTTCTCTCGCGCACGGTGCAGACGGGGTACGACGACAATACGGGCGAAGCCATCTTCGAGCAGGACCGCCTCGAGTTGGAGCCGATGCCCTTTATCGTGGTGGTGGTTGACGAGTTCGCGGATCTCATGATGGTCGCCGGCAAGGAGGTCGAAAGCGCTGTGCAACGTCTCGCGCAGATGGCGCGCGCGGCAGGCATCCATCTCGTCATGGCAACGCAGCGTCCGAGCGTCGACGTCATCACCGGCACCATCAAGGCGAATTTCCCGACACGCATCAGCTTCAAGGTCGCCTCGAAGGTCGACAGCCGCACGATCCTGAACGAGCAGGGCGCCGAGCAACTCCTGGGCCAGGGCGACATGCTGTACTCGACCGGCTCGGGCCAAGTTGTCCGGGTGCACGGGCCATATGTCTCCGATGAGGAGGTTGAGCAGGTGGCAGCGCACTTGCGTAGCCAAGGCGTGCCGGACTACGTGGCGGGCATCACCGACGTCCCAGCAGCGGCCGATGATGACGACGACACGGCTGCGCTGGATGGTGGTGACGATCTCTATGCGCGCGCAACGATCATCGTACTACGCGATCAGAAGGCCTCGACGAGCTATCTGCAGCGCCGCATGTCGATTGGCTACAACCGGGCGGCCGACCTCATCGAACGCATGGAAGCGGAAGGACTCATCAGTCCGCCCAACGGCGTGGGCAAGCGCTTCGTTCTGAACGATCGTAAGGTGGAGCCCGAAATGCGGCCGGGCCGTGAGGCAAAGCGAGCCTGAGGCATAGTCGCGCTT